>JAIFMG010000234.1 GCA_020048645.1 Bacteroidota bacterium
TATGTCGGAAGGAATGACCATGCGCTGCCGTGGATGTGGATTCGGAACCTGTTTTTTTTATACTAACGCAAATATACCTAAATAATTACGAGGAAAAGAAAAAAGACAAAGACCAGGCCATTTCGAAACGTTTGTTAAAGACGGATCGTAAAATACACAAAGAAAGCATCGCCATGAAAACACACACCATCCCCACGACAGTAGCGCTCGCATGGGCGCTCACCGCGCCAGGGTTCAGCCAAGGCCCTCTCCGGCCCGAGTGGCTGGCCCAGATGCCGACCTACACCCACATGGACTCGATCCGGCATCCCAACGATGTCTTCAAGCTCTACCTCGAAGGCGGCCTGGCCCAGCCCAAGCTCGGCGAGTTCCCCTACGACCTGGTCATCTACCAGAACCTGCACGAGCTGCGCCTGGTGGACCACGACATAGAGTTCATCTCGGAAGAGATCGCCGAGCTGCGCTACCTGTGCCTGCTCGACCTCTCGTGGAACAAGCTCTACACCTTCCCGCCCGAGATCGTCAACATGCCGCACCTGCGCGAGGTGGTGCTGGTGGGCAACCCGATCCGCTACGCGCCCTTCGAGATCGAGCAGATGGAGCAGCTCCGGGTGCTCGACCTCAGCCAGAACAAGGACCTGGAGGTGGACCGCCTCTTCAAGCACCTCTCGGTGCTGCATGGGCTTGAGCACCTCGGCCTCCAAGGCTGCGAACTCAAGAGCCTGCCCGAGCAGGTCGCGACGCTGGTGAACCTGCGCTCGATCAACCTCTCGCAAAACCGCATCAAGCAACTGCCCGACGGCATCGCCTCCTGCACCTCGATGGAGCGGCTCTGCCTCTCGCAAAACGAGCTGCGCGACCTGCCGCGGCCCATGTCCGGCATGGCGCGACTCAAGCAGATCGACCTCTCGGCCAACGCGCTCGAAAAGTTGCCCGCGGCCCTGGGCGGCATGGTCGCGCTCGAAAGGCTGATGCTGCGAGACAACCGCATCGCCGGCAGCACCGAAGCCCTGGCCTCCCTGGCCGCGCTGCGCGAGCTCGACCTGTCGAACAACCAGCTCCGGCAGATCCCGATGGAAGTGCTCGGCATGGACTCGCTGAAGGTGCTCTCCCTGAGCGGCAACCTGATCACGGATCTGCCGGCCGAGCTGGGCCAGATGACCCAGCTCGAGCACCTCGACCTTTCGTACAACGGCCTTTCGCGCCTGCCCGACGAGCTTTCGCTCCTGGCCAACCTCAAGAGCATCAACCTGCAAGGCAACCCGCTCACGCCTTCCGAGTTCGACCGCGTCATGCGGATGGTGCCCGAGGGAGCCTTCATGATGCGCTAGGCCTGGGGCCTGGCGAAAAAGAAGTGGCGGCGGGGCGGATGGCCCTGGCCGCCACTTCCGCTCCGCGTCAGGGCCCGAGCAGGAAGCGCAGCGGCTGCTCGACGCGGTCGCGCCAGGCGCGCTCGCTGTGGTCCTCGCCGGGGAAGACCCGGGTGGTCCAGAAAGGCCCCTGCTCGCTTCCCTTCCCAGACAGCAGGGCGTCCACCTCCTGCTGGAAGGGCCCGTAGAGCGAGTCGGTGGTCTGGTCGCCGTGGTCGAAGTAGAGCTTGCGGGTGCCCGGCTCGGGCAGCTTGCCGGGCAGGTACTCGCGGATGAAGCGCCCGCCGTCGGCCGGCCAGTGCGTCGAGACGCAGGCGGCCCCGCCGAAGACCTCCGGGTACTCGCACAAGGCGTAGATCGAGATCAGCCCGCCCATGCTGGAGCCCATGATGAAGGTGGACTCCGGCCCTGGAAGCGTGTTGTAAGCGGAATCGACGAAGGGCTTCAGCTCCTCGACGATGAAGCGCAGGTAGTCGTCGGAATTGACCGGCTTTTCAAGGTCGAAGAAGAGCGGCCCGCTCGCCACGCGGCGGATGGCCGGGTCGGGCTTCTGGGGCATGTACTCCGAGAGCCTGTCGTCGGTGTTCCAGATGCCCACCACGATGGCGTCGCGGACGAGGCCCTGGGCCAGCAGGCTGTCCAGGGCCTCGTCGATGCCCCAATCGACGCCGACGTATGAGGTCGCGGGGTTGAAGGCGTTCTGGCCGTCGTTCATGTAGAGCACGGCGTGGGGCTTGGCCGGGTCGTAGCTGTCGGGCAGCCATACCTCGACGTTGCGGGAGCGGATGTGCCTGGACCGGAAGTCGGGGTACACGTCCACCCGCCCGACGATGCTGTCAGCCTGCGGCTGCTGTGGGGACGGCTCGCGGCGCGGGGGCTGCGCGCAGCCGCCGTTGAAGAGCAGGAAGAGAAAGCCGAGCGGACAAGACAATCCGCCCAACAGGTATCGCGATATTTTGGCGAACATGAATTTGATTGTTTTGGATTTGGTCCGCGAAGATATGGACATCGACCAAAGTTGGAAATTTGGCCGCGAACGTGGGCCCCGCCACAAGCTCCTGCGCTTGGAGGCATCCGCAGAAGCCTCCTCCGGCAAAACCCGGCGCAAACCCATGGAAACCCGCCGTTTCGCAGAAAGCCACAGGCCAAACCCTGAGGGCCCAGCCTATGGCTCCGCTGCGGTGGATCATGTTTTGGAACAGGAAAAACGATAGCCTTCGGCCTTCTGCGCCCGGGCAGGCTGGGCCGCAGAAAGCCGGCCGATCAGAAGTAGCCTTCTTTCTTGCGGTCTTCCATGGCGGACTCGGAGCGCTTGTCGTCGGCCCGTCCACCGCGCTCGGTCACGCGGGAGGCGGCGACCTCCTGGATGATGTCCTCGAGCGAGTCGGCCTTGCTCAGGGCCAGGCCGGTGCAGGACATGTCGCCGATGGTGCGGCAGCGGACCTCGAGCTCCACGGGGGCCTCGTCGTCGCGGCGCTTGATGTAGTCGCACTCGGCCAGCCATACGCCGTCGCGCTGGAACACCTTGCGCTTGTGGGTGAAGTAGATGCTGGGTATGTCGATGCCCTCCATGAGGATGTACTGCCAGATGTCCATCTCGGTCCAGTTGCTGATGGGGAAGACGCGGAAGTGCTCGCCGACGTTCTTGCGCCCGTTGTAGAGGTCCCAGAGCTCGGGGCGCTGGTTCTTGGGGTCCCACTGGCCGAACTCGTCGCGGTGCGAGAAGAAGCGCTCCTTGGCGCGGGCCTTCTCCTCGTCGCGGCGGCCTCCGCCCATGGCGGCATCGACCTTGAGCTCCTCGAGGGCGTCGAGCAGGGTGATGGTCTGGAGCTTGTTGCGGCTGGCGTTGAATCCGGTCTCCTCGACGGCCTTGCCCTGGTCGATGCTGTCCTGGACATAGCGGACGATGATCTGGGTGTTGGTCTTCGCGGCCAGCTCGTCGCGGAAGGTGATGGTCTCGGGGAAGTTGTGGCCGGTGTCGATGTGCAGCAGCGGGAAGGGCACGGCGGCGGGATGGAAGGCCTTGCGGGCCAGGTGGAACATGACGATGGAATCCTTTCCGCCGGAAAAGAGCATGGCGGGGCGCTCGAACTGGGCGGCCACCTCGCGCAGGACGTGGATGGACTCGGACTCGAGCTCGCGGAGGTGGTTGATATGGTATTTCTTCATGGTTTCGACGAAGGTTAGAAGTCTGGTCTGGGAAAGGGGGGCGGCGCGGGTCAGTCGAGGGTGACGGGCCTGTCCACCAGGGGCAGGACGCGCTGGAGGAGCTGGCGGGTGCTGTCGGGCAGGGCCTGGCCTTGGGTGCGGATCTCGACCTGGGGCGCCTCGGGGGCCTCGAAGGGGGCGTCGATGCCGGTGAAGCCCTTGATCTGCCCGGCGCGGGCCTTGGCGTAGAGGCCCTTGACGTCGCGGCGCTCGCACTCCTCGAGGGGGGTGTTGACGAAGACCTCGACGAAGTCGGCGGGGCCGATGATGGCGCGGGCCTGCTCGCGCATGGCGCGGGTGGGGCTGATGAAGCAGCAGAGGGTGATGACGCCGCAGTCGAGGAAGAGCCTGGCCACCTCGGCGATGCGGCGGATGTTCTCGGCGCGGTCCTCCTCGGAGAAGCCCAGGTTGCTGTTGATGCCCGAGCGGACGTTGTCGCCGTCGAGGACCTGGGTGAGGAATCCCCTGTCGTGCAGCTCGCTTTCGAGGGCGGCGGCCAGGGTGGTCTTTCCAGAGCCAGACAGTCCGGTGAACCACAGGACTTTCGCGTTCTGGTTGAGCAGGTCTTCCTTCTCGGCCCGGCCAAGCAGTTGGTCGAACGTGGGGTGGATATGTCGGTGGGGTTGGGACATGCGGGCGGTTTTGGGTTGGGAATCTGGCCGCGAAGATACGCTTTCGGAAGAAAAGGCCAATCCGGGGCCTTGTCAGCCTCCGATTTTCTTGTCGGTCTTGGCCAGGTGGATGGTGAGCCAGGGGCTTTCGAAGGAGTGGCTCTTGAGCTCGAGGAAGTTGGCGAACTTGGGCAGGAAGATGTTCTTGCGGCGGTTGCGGATCTCGAGGACCAGCTCGTCGCCGAACTTCTGGAGCTTGTAGTCGGAGGCCTCGATGAAGGGGAGCTTCATCCGAAGGATGTAGCCGCCGGGGGTGTCGCGGATCTGGACGGGGTTCTCCATGTGCATGACGCGGGTGGGGTCCTGGTCGCCGTAGAGCTGCTGGCCGATGGTGGCCAGGAGCTCCAGGCCGAAGACCTCCTGGCCGATGTGGCCGATCTTCATGACGGGCAGGTGCGAGAACATCTCCTCGATCTCAAGCAGGTACTCGGCCTGCGTGCGGAGGTACTGCCGGAAGAGGTTGTCGCCTTCGAACTGGGGCAGGATGCGGTTGACCACCACGGCGTCCACGTTGTAGCCGTAGAGCTGGAGGTAGGTGTAGGCGCGCTTGGACTCGTTGAGGACCATGCGCTCGGGGTTGGCCACGATGCGGATGGAGCAGATGGAGGGGTCGCTGAAGATCTTCTGGATCTTCTCGAGCTTGTCGAAGAGGTTCTGGAGCTCCTCGTAGCCGCGGTCCAGGGGCACGCCGGTGGTCTTGCGGACGGCCTTGCCGACGGTCTTGAAGGCGAAGTTCTGGAAGGGCAGGGCCTTGTTGACCCACCAGCGGGTGACCTGGGGCAGGGTGAGCAGGGTCAGGGTCTCGCCGGTGGGGGCCGAGTCGATGACGATGACCTCGAACTCCTTCTCGGAGTAGTACTTCTCGATCCAGAGGAAGGCGGAGGCCTCCTCCATGCCCGGTATGGCCGACATCTCCTCGGCCAGGACGTTCTCGACGCCCTGCCAGCGGAAGACGGTGAGCATGAGCTCCCGGACGTTGGACCAGTACTTCTTCATGGAGTAGTAGAAGTCGAGCTCCTGCCCGTAGAGGTTCGGCTCGATGAGGGTCGGCTCAGGCGAGAGCTGGACGTCGAAGGCGTCGGAGAGGCTGTGCGCGGGGTCGGTGGAGATGACCAGGGTCTTGTGTCCGGCGCGCGCGGACTGCAGGGCCGTCGCCGCGGCCATGGTGGTCTTGCCCACGCCGCCTTTGCCCGTGAAGAGGATGATTCGCATCGCTGTTTTTTTTCGGGTTGGGTTATCGGGCCAAGGTACGCATTTCGGACGGGATTCGGCCAAAAAACGGCCAGGGCGCCCGCGCTTGGCGGACGCCCTGGGCTTTGTCGTGGCGGCGGGGCCGGCTCAGTCGTAGCCGAAGGTCACTTCGGCGGCGAATCCGTTGCCCTCGTTCCAGCCCACCAGCAGGGGGTAGCCCTGCGAGGCCAGGATGTCGGCCCGGGTGGAGAAGACGTAAACCGGGGTCTGCCGGTTGCCCTCATCCCAGATGGCGAACTGGAGGATGTCGGTGTCGCCCGGGTCGTAGAAGAACATGTTCTCGTAGATGTTCCAGCCCACGGGGAAGCTCTGCACGTTGCTGGCCACGGGCGTGGTGAACTCCAGGAAGGGGCCGTAGTAGATGGTGGCCAGGTAGCTTCCTCCCTTGTACGAGTCGGGCATCCAGACGGTTACGGTCAGGATGTTGAGGTCGTCGGGCGGGGGGTAGATGTCGAGCAGCTTGGTGATGTAGGAGGTGTCGCCGTCGCAGATGGCGCCCAGGGTTACCTGGTAGCGGCCGGGGTACTCGTAGAGGTTGAACGGGTTCTCGCGGCTGGAGAGGTTGCCGTTGCCGAAGTCCCAGAAGTAGTGGGTGGCGTGCTGGCTGGTGTTGAAGAAGTTGACGGGGCAGGGCACGAAGTAGCTGCCCGTGACGGAGGCCAGCTCGAAGTCGGGCAGGACGGGCAGGCTCTCGGAGTTGATGTTCAGCACGATGGTCTGTATGGCCGTTACCTCGCGCTCGGTTACCTCGAGGGTGATCTCATAGACGCCGGGCTCCTGGTAGATGTTGACCGGGAAGGCGGCGTTGGAGATGTTGCCGTCGCCGAAGTCCCAGCGGTAGATGAGCTGGTCGCGGGCGGCCTGGACCTCGGGGTGGAAGGAGACGATGTAGGGCGGGCTGCAGTTCTCGACGGTGTCGTAGATGTTCAGGATGGCCACCTGTCCCTTGGGCCGGTTGCAGTTGGTGAAGATGGCCGAAGCCAGGACCGCGCCCAAGAGCAGGACGGCCCTGAAATTCGAGGAAGTGGACGGAGAGTGCTTCATGTCGCGGTGCTTGTTGGTTCGAAGTGGCGGCAAAGATGCCACCTTTTGGCGAAAAAAGGAAGCGGGCGGGGCGCCGGGCGATCGAACGCCAGGCCAATGATCGTTGCCGATTTGCAAAGAAGCCCCTCGGCGGCCCCGGGCGCAAGGAAAGACGCCCCTGCCTCGCGAGGGAGGCCAGGGGCGTCGGAGAGGGGGCGGCGGGGCTATGCCCTGCTCACTGGAACTTGGGCTTGACGATGGCGCACCACTTGGCCAGGCGCTCGTCGGTCAGGTCGCTCTCCGAGTCCTCGTCGAGCAGCACGCCGATGAACTTGCCGTCGATCTCGGCCTTGGAGGCGTCGTACTCGTAGCCGGTGGTCTCGATCTGGCCGATGAAGGAGCATCCCTTGTCCTGGATGGCCTCGTGGACCATGCCGATGGCGTCGCCGAAGGAGTCGGCGTAGGTGAACTGGTCGCCCAGGCCGAAGAAGGCCACGGTCTTGCCCTCGAGGTTGGCGTCCTCGAGCTGGGGCATGAAGTCGGCGAAGTCGTCCTGGATGTCCCCGATCCCCCAGGTGGATACCCCGAAGATGAGGTTTTGGAACGACTCGACGTCGGCGGTTGTGGCGGAATCGACGTTGATCAGCTCGACGTTGTCCTCGCCCAGGATGTCCCTGATTTTCTCTGCGACCATCTCGGTGTTGCCCGTCGAGGAGCCGTAGAACAATCCTATTTTTTCCATGGTTGAAAAAGCTTTAAGTCAAATTGAGTTTGGTAATGCCAATTGGCGGCGCGAAGATAGGTTTTCGCGGACAAACCGCGTCATTCCGCCACGTTTTTTTGCCCCCCCGGGGGGGGGAGGGTTCCCGCGGGTCCACCGGGCGGCGCGGGCAAGGCCCCGCTCCAGGGAACCGGGGCTCAGCCGACGGTCTTGCTGGGCAGCGACTCGTCGGCGGGCTGCTCGGGGCTGGGGGCCGTCTGGCCGAAGCCCATGACGGTAACCCAGCCGTAGGGGTCGGGCGAGTCGCCGTACTGTATGGCCCGGAGGCGGTTGTAGAGCCTGGTGCTCACGGGGCCGGCCTTGCCGTCGGGGCAGAAGCGGAAGACCTTCTGGTTCATGTGGTCCATGATCTCGGAGATGGGGCTGATGACGGCGGCCGTGCCGCAGGCGCCTACCTCGTCGAAGGTGCCGAGCTCCTCCTCGGGGATGCGCCTTCGCTCGACCTCCATGCCCAGCTCCTGGGCCAGGGTCATGAGCGACTTGTTGGTGATGGACTCCAGGATGGAGGACGACTTGGGGGTGATGTACTGGTTGCCGCGGATGGCGAAGAAGTTGGCCGGTCCGCACTCGTCGATGTACTTCTTCTCCTTGGCGTCGAGGTAGATGACGTTGGCGAAGCCGAGCTCGTGGGCCTTGCGCTGCGAGGCCAGGCTGGCGGCGTAGTTGCCGCCGACCTTGTAGGTGCCGGTGCCCAGGGGCGCGGCGCGGTCGAACTCGCGGGTGATGAGCATGCGCACGGGCTTGAAGCCCTCCTTGAAGTAGGGCCCCACGGGCACCACGAACACCACGAAGGTGTACTCGGGCGAGGGCTTGACCCCGATGGTGGGGCCGCTGCCGAACAGCATCGGGCGCAGGTAGAGCGAGGCGCCGGACTCGTAGGGCGGGACGTACTCGTGGTTGGCCTCGATGACCTGGAAGACGGCCTGGCGGAACAGCTCGGTGGGGACCTCGGGCATCAGGATGCCGCGGGCCGAGCGCTGGAGGCGCTTGGCGTTCTCCTGCCAGCGGAAGAGCCGGATGCGGCCATCCTTGCCCCGGAAGGCCTTCAGGCCCTCGAAGGCCTGCTGGCCATAGTGCAGGGCCGTGGCGGAGATGTGCATGTTGAAGCGATCGGACTCGGAAACCTCCAAGTCGCTCCACTTTCCGTTCCTGAAATACGCCCTGACGTTGCTCTTTGTCTTCGTGTAATTGAAAGACAACTCACTCCAATCTATTTTTTCCATGATCCTGGGGTTGACGGGTTCTTTGTGATTTTGAATGCTCGGGTTGAGGGTTGGTTTCTGTCGTTTCTGGGGGATGGACGCCCGCTGGCGCCAAGGAGCCGGACGCCCTGGAGGCTCGGCGATTTCAGGAAAAGAACGTGGAGGCAAAAATAAGAACAAATCGGGGATTTTCAACTTGCCCCGAGGATTGTACGGCCTTGGCGGGGCAAGGGTTTCGCGCCCGGGGGCGCATTTCGCAAGCGCGACGCCCTCCGGGCGCCAGGCGTGGCCTGGCGCCCGCAGGCGCGTGCCCCGGCGGGGCGGGCTCGCTCAGGCATCCCAGTCGATCAGCTCCTTGACCCGGTCGATCTGCTTCTGCTTGTTGACCTCGCGGAGGTTGCGCGCGGTCTCGGTGAAGTACTGGTGTACCGAGAGGAACTTGAGCTGCAGCTTGTTCCACTCGTTGAGCGTGCCGATCTTGTCCTGGGCCTTGAGCTCGTCGTAGAGGGTGTGGGCCACGGGGATCATGTCGCTCCGGCCCAGGTAGTCGAGGTCGGCGTCGCAGATGATCTTCTGCAGGGTGGTCTCCGGCTGCGGGGGCAGCTTGGTGGCCATGATGATGCCGCAGATGGTCTCGATCTGCTCGGGGGTGTAGTTGTACTTGGGCAGCATGGCCCGGGCCATGACCGTGCCGTGGTACTCGTGGTTGGCGTACTCGATGGTGTGGCCGGCGTCGTGGAAGAGCCCCGCGGTCTTGAGCAGCAGGATCTCCTCGTCCGTGACGCCCTCGCCCCAGCCGATGAGCTCCACCTGCGTCACCACGTCGATCGTGTGCTTGACGTTGTGGTAGTAGAGGTAGCCGGGCAGCTCGCGCTCGAGCTTGTCGAGGATGAGCTCCTGCATGTCGCCGAACTGTATCAGCCCGAAGCGGGTGCGGTAGGCCTCGTTGGGCTGGAGGCGGGTGCCGGGCAACACCAGCTCGGGGTGCAGCCGCTCGACGAAGTACATGTCCACGTTGCCCAGGAACTTCACGGGCATCTTGCCGTAGTACTGGCAGTGGAAGAACTCCTTGACCAGCTCGTAGGTCATCACCGAGATGTTGACCTTGCCCACGGGGCAGGACGAGTTCATGCGGTGGGCGATGTTGACGGTCTCGCCCTTGATGTCGTAGCTGACCTTCTTCTTGCCCTGCGCCGTGGCGGTCACCTGCCCCGAGTGGATGCCGATCTTGAGGTCCCAGACGCCGGCCCGGGGGTGGCTCTCGATGTAGTTCACCATCTCCAGGGCGGCCATGACCACCTCGATGGGGTTCGTGCGGTTCTTGATGGGGATGCCCCCGGCGGCCATGTAGCTGTCGCCCAGGGTCTTGATCTTCTCGATGTTGTAGCGCGACACGATCTGGTCGAACTCGAAGTAGATCTGGTCCAGCTCGTCGATCATGGCCTGCGAGTCCACGTTCTGGTGGACCTTGGCGAAGCCGTGTATCTCGGCGTAGAGCACCGTGGCCATCTTGAAGCGCAGGGTGTCGGGCTTGGCCTTCTTGCGCTCGGCCTCAAGCGCCCTGGGCTCGAGCTTGGCCACCAGTTCTTCGAATTCCTTGTTCTTGGCGAGCAGTTCCTCATTCTGGGCACTGAGTTTGTTGACCTGCTCCTCAAGCTCCTTGTTGACTTGAACCAGCTTCTTGATGCGCTTGACCAGTTCTTTCTCTTGGCTTTGGTCCATTGGGGTCCGGTTTGAAAGGTTTGGGAGTGCCTGGCCAGGTGTGGCGGGCTGCGTAAAAATAAGCCTTATTTCCAAAGTTCGCAAAGATTCCGCCCCTCGGGGCCACTTCCGCGCAAATAAATTGGGCATTTCTTTGGGACGCGTGCGGAAATCAATTTATTTTGTCCTATATTCGTCATCGCAACCTGCGCTCCCCTGGCGCGGGAACCTCGTTCTTTTTGACTTGTCTCAGCCAAAAATCAATCTCAGTCTTTAACTTAATTCCAGCAAAGCCTCATGGAAGAAAATAAGAAAGTCGTCGTGGTGCCTTGGGACTTCACCCAGGTCGCTGAATTTGCCTTAGCCCACGCGGTGATCTACGCCGGCAAGCTCAACGCCGACGTTGTCCTTCTCAACGTGGTCAAAAAGGACAAGGAAGTCGAGGAGGTGACCAACAAGCTCAACACCGTGGCAGAGGTCGCTTCCAAGAAATACAACGTCAAACCCCTGATCGTCGTCAAGATCGGCAACATCTTCAAGACCATCTCCGAGGTGGCCAACGACATGGACGCCGCCCTGGTGGTCATGGGCACCCACGGCATGAAAGGCATGCAGAAGTTCACCGGGAGCTGGGCCCTCAAGGTAATCGTGGACACCAAGTCGCCCTTCGTGGTGGTGCAGGACCTGCCCGTCCGCAAGGACCTCAAGGACGTGGTCTTCCCCATCGACTTCCGCGCCGAAAGCAAGGAGAAGCTCTCCTGGGCCTACTACCTGGCCAAGAACTTCGGCACCAAGATCCACATCTGCAAGCCCGAGATCACCGACGAGTTCATGGTCAAGAAAGTCCGCTCCAACCTCCTCTTCGCCAAGAAGTACCTCGAGGAGCGCGACGTGGACTACGACATCACCACCGTGGAGGGGACCGACGATTTCGCCGAGGCCACCATCAAGTTCGCCAAGAGCCTCGACACCGACCTGATCCTCATCCTGACCACCAAGAACATCACCCTCCAGGACTACATCCTGGGAGCCGACGAGCAGAAGATCATCGCCAACACCGCCCGCATGCCCGTCATGTGCATCAACCCCAGCGCGTCCGGCAAGCTCAGCTCGTTCACCACATTCTAAGACCGGCACAGGCACGCCCCACGAAAAACAACGGTGCCCCGCCGTTGTTTTTTTTTGCGGGGCCGACCCCGTCCAACCCAAAAGGCACCTCCCATGACCCCAAGAGACCTCATCCTGGCCACGCACAACCCCAACAAGGTGCGCGAGTTCGGCCAGATCCTGCCCCCTGGCTTCGGAGCCCTCAGCCTCGACCAGGTCGGCTTCCACGACGACGTGCCCGAGACCCGCGACACCATCGCCGGAAACGCACTCCAGAAGGTCGAGTTCATCTGGGAAAGGCTCCGCCGCGACTGCGTGGCCGACGACACCGGCCTCATCGTCGAGGCCCTCGGCGGCGAGCCCGGCGTCTTCTCGGCCCGCTACGCCGGACCCGAGCGCGACGACAGCCGCAACATCGACAAGCTGCTCCGCGAGCTCGGGCCGAACCCCGACCGCCGGGCCCACTTCCTGACCGTGGTCGCGCTCTGCTGGAAAGGCCAGCTCTACACTTTCGAGGGACGGGTGGACGGATCCATCACCCTTGCCCCCCGCGGAAAGGGAGGTTTTGGATATGACCCCCTCTTCCAGCCCTTGGGATACGGCTCAATCTTCGCCGAAATGCCTGCCGAAAACAAAAACAAAATCAGCCATAGAGCACTGGCTATCAGCAAATTAGTGCAGTTCCTCCAATCCCTGGCCTAAGCAAAAATGTTTCGGATGTTAGTGTATATCCGAATTTTTTTGTTTTTTTGAAGCATGGCAGACCTAAGATTTTGGCCGGTTGTTCTTGCAAATATGAACCATTGGCCTATTTTTGTCCCGCCAAAGCGACGACGACGAATCATGGAGTGAGATTTGCTGTTCTTCGCGCACGAAGCCAAGCCTCGAACCGTTTCCCTGATCAAACCCGATTAGCAAACCAAATTTGTTCTGACAATGAGAAACTTTATCATATTGACCGTCCTCACGGCCCTGTTCATCTTGGGCCCTGAATTCATGCAAAGCGCAATAGCACAACCCCCGCCCCCCGATCCCACCGCGATTCCGATTGACGGTGGGCTCAGCGCCCTCATCGCCGCGGGCATGGCCTATGGCGCAAAAAAACTGCACAACAAGCGCAAGCAAAGCGAAGAGGGAGAAAGCCAAGACTGAAAGCAGCGCCCACAAGCGTCCGCTTTCGTCTTCTGAACAACCACTACTTCCCTACCTCGAAACTTGGAAAGAATCATCAACATCTACAGAAGGACTCCTCCCATCGCGCTCTTCGCGATACAGGGAGTTCTTTTTTATTTGGTGTTCCTCCTCTTTTACAAGGTCTTGCGCCAAAACGGCCCCATCGACGCCTTCTACGACTGGGCCACCCTGCACCTGACCAACAGCTACCTCTGGGCCAACAAGGGCCTGTTCGCCTTGTTCGGGTACGAAGCGGAAGTCCTGGCCGCCGAAAAGATCATCATCCTCAAGGGAACCAACGGGATCTTCCTCGACAGGGGTTGCCTGGGCAGGAACCTCATGGTGCTCTTCGCCGGTTTCATCGTCGTGTTCCCTGGCAGCTTCAAGAGCAAGCTGTGGTTCGTGCCCGCCGGCCTCCTGGTGGTCTATATCCTCAACGCCCTGCGGATCTTCTTCCTCGGGCTCGTCCAGTACCACCACCCCGACATCGCCGAGAAGAGCTTCGAGATGCAGCACGACATCTTCAACTACATCGTCTATGTCTTCTGCTTCCTCATGTGGGCCTTCTGGATCAAGCGCTACGGGCGCACCGAGCCCCTCGACAGCGGCGGCGACGGCCAGGCCCTCATCCAAAGACCTGGCCAAGAACCGGCAGGCTCCTGAGCGGCGACGTCCAGCCCAGGTGCCAGCCCAGGTGCCCCAGCAGCGCCTCCAGCACCCGCCGGCGTAGCTCCGCGGGCAGGCGCAGCCCCATCCCTCCCGCGAAGCCCGATTCCGCGTACAGGCTCAGCGCCTGGCTGGTCCGCGCGTCCCACGACTGCCGCTCGGGCCAGGCCGCGAAGCCGCCTCCCTGCGCGTCGAAGTACGGCCGCTCCGCGCTGGCTTGGCCCAGCGGGCGCAGCCCCAGCAGCGCCGAGTAGGCCTGCACGAACAGCACCGGGTAGTTCCCCAGCCCCTCCTCCACCAGCTCCAGCAGCTCCATCGCGTCCCGCACGAAGCCGAACAGCTCCGGCTCCGGCTTGCCCGGGGCCAGCGTCCGGCCCAGCAGCTCCGCCACGAACAGCGCCACGCCCGCCTTGGCCACCGATGAGGGCCACGACGGTGCCCGGCCCCAGAGGTCGGCGTCCAGCAAATGCCACAGCTCGCGCCCGGGCCGGTGGTCCAGCACCACTTCCACCAGGTGCATCGGCTGCATGGGCAGCGACTTGGCCCGCTTGGCCTTGCCCAGCCAGCCCTTGGCCATGCACGACACCCGCCCGTGCGACTGGCTGAACAGGTCCAGCACCAGCGAGCTTTCCGAGTACTTCAGCCGGCCCAAAACGAACGCCAAGCTCTTTTCGCGCATCTTCCTTGCTTTTGGATTAGGCCCGCGAAGATAAGACCCCGCCGCATTTTCGGGCATCGTCAAGGCCGACCCAGCCCGCGCGGCCCAACGAACGCCGCGATCGCTTAACTTCGCGGCCCAATTCCCAATCCCAATCCCTAACGAAATCCCCATGAAAAAGACCCCAATCGGAAGCCTCGCGCTGGCCCTGGCCCTGCTCGTTGGCGCATGCGGCGGCGAGGGCGCCCAGACCAACCCCAGCCCCGCGGCCGACACCCTGGCCGCCGGACCCGACCTGGCCGCCAAGCTGGCCGAGTACGCCTCCTTCACCCTCAAGACGGACCTCTCGACCCTCAGCGAAAAGGAACGGCAGATGATCCCCCTGCTGCTCGAAGCCGCCGCCATCATGGACCAGATCTACTGGAGCCAGGCCTACGGCGACAAGGACTCGCTCATGGCCTCCCTGACGCCCGAGCAGCGCGCCTTCGCCGAAATCAACTACGGCCCCTGGGAAAGGCTGGCCGACAACCTGCCCTTCGTCGATGCCGTCGGACCCAAGCCCCTGGGAGCCAACTTCTACCCCACCGACATGACCCCCGAGGAGTTCGAGGCCCTGGCCGACTCGGCCAAGACCAGCCAGTACACCCTCCTGCGTCGCGACGAGCAGGGCAAGCTCATCGTCGTGCCCTACCACCAGGCCTACGCCGAACCTATCGAGAAGGCCGCGGGGCTCCTCGAGCAGGCCGCCGCGCTGGCCGAGGACAAAGGCCTGGCCGAATACCTCCGCCTCCGCGCCCAGGCCCTGCGCACCGACGACTACCTGGCCAGCGACATGGCCTGGATGAGCATGAAGACCAACCGCATCGACTTCGTGGTCGGGCCCATCGAGAACTACGAGGACCAGCTCTTCGGACACAAGGCCGCCCACGAGGCCTTCCTCCTGGTCAAGGACATGGAATGGAGCCAGCGCCTCGAAAAGTACGCCGCCATGCTCCCCGAGATGCAGCGCGGACTGCCCGTGCCCGACCGCTACAAGGCCGAGAAGCCCGGAACCGACTCCGAGCTCAACGCCTACGACGTCATCTTCTACGCCGGCGACTGCAACTCCGGGAGCAAGACCATCGCCATCAACCTGCCCAACGACGAGCGCGTCCAGCTCGCCAAGGGAAGCCGGCGCCTCCAGCTCAAAAACGCCATGCGCGCCAAGTTCGACATCATCCTCCTGCCCATCGCCGAGCTGCTCGTGGACAGCGCCCAGCGCCGCCACGTTACCTTCGACGCCTTCTTCTCCAACACCATGTTCCACGAGGTAGCCCACGGGCTGGGCATCAAGAACCTGGTCAGCGGGCAAGGAACCGTCCGCGACGCCCTGGCCGAGCAGAACTCATGGCTTGAGGAGGCCAAGGCCGACATACTCGGCCTCTACCTGGTCACCAAGCTCCACGAGAAGGGCGAGCTCGGCGAGGCCGAGCTCATGGACAACTACGTTACCTTCATGGCCGGCATCTTCCGCTCGGTCCGCTTCGGCGGAGCCTCCGCCCACGGCACGGCCAACCTGGTCTGCTACAACTTCTTCAAGCAGCGCGGCGCCTTCACGCGCAGCCCCGAGGGCATCCACACTGTGGACTTCGGCAAGACCCAGGCGGCCATGAACGCCCTGGCCGAGCGCATCCTGACCCTGCAAGGCGACGGCGCCCTCGAGGGCGTCCGCCAGTTCCGGCAGGAGATGGGCGTGGTGGACGGCGAGCTGGAGCAGGACCTGGACCGCATCGGCGGCGCGGGCATCCCCCGCGACATCGTCTTCGAGCAGGGACGGCAGGTGCTGGGCCTTTGAGCGCCACGCCACGTGACCCCCAACAGCGGAGAAGCCCGCCCGGAACGTTCCGGGCGGGCTTCTTCTTTTTCGCGAAGGCCAGACGGCCAGGCTCAGAAGGGCTTGAAGCCAATGGTCTCGCGGACCTCGCGCAGGGTCTGCGAAGCGCTGGCGCGGGCCTTCTCGGCGCCCATGCGCACGACCTTGCCCAGGTACTCGCGGTCGTCGCGGATGGACACGATGCGCTCGCGGATGGGCTCCGTGAAGCGGATGATGTCCTCGGCCAACTGCTTCTTCAGGTCGCCGTAGCGGATCGTGCAGTCGGCGTAGGCGGCCTGGAAGTGCGCCAGGGTGTCGGGCGTCGAAACCACTTCGAGCAGGGTGAACAGGTTCTGGATGGGCTCGCTCACCGGCGATCCGGGCACGGTGGGGCCGCTGTCGGTGACGGCGGCCATGACCTTCTTGCGGATGGACTTGGGGTCCTCGGCCAGGTAGATGCCGTTGCCGTCGGACTTGCCCATCTTGCCGGTGCCGTCGAGGCCGGGGATCTTGACGAGCTGCTCGCCGAAGTTGAAGGCCTCCGGCTCGGGGAATACCTCGACGCCGTACATGGTGTTGAAGCGGCGGGCGAACTTGCGGGCCATTTCGAGGTTCTGCTCCTGGTCCTTGCCCACGGGCACCTTGGTGGCCTTGTGGATGATGATGTCGGCGGCCATGAGCACGGGGTAGGTCAGCAGGCCGGCGTTGACGTTGTCGGGCTGCTGGCGGGCCTTGTCCTTGAAAGTGGTGGTGCGCTCGAGCTCGCCCAGGTAGGCGTTCATGTTGAGCATCAGGTAGAGCTCGGGAATCTCGGGCACGTCGCTCTGGACGTAGAGCGTGGCCGCCTCGGGGTCGAGGCCCGTGGCCAGGTACTCGGCCAGCACCTGCCGCACGTTGTCGTGCAGGTCGGCGGGCTTCGGGTGGGTGGTCAGCGAGTGGTAGTCGGCGATGAAAAAGAAGCAACGGTACTCGTGCTGCATTTTCACGAAATTCTTGATGGCCCCGAAATAGTTCCCCAGGTGGAGGTTTCCGGTTGAGCGGATGCCGCTGAGTACGGTTTCCATGTGCTTTGGCTTTTGTGTTAATTGGGACAAAGAAGGCCAAAGATAGAAAACTTTCCCCACCGAAGGCAGAGATTCGGGGCCGGGCGGCCACGGCGGCCTTGGACTTTTGGCCCGATTTGCCTAATTTTGGCCCCAGCCCGAGCACGGAGGCAGAACCGGCGCCGGCCCCGCGGACTTTCACAACCCAAACTCAAAACCAGCACCATGTCAGGACATAGCAAGTGGTCCACCATCAAGCGCAAAAAAGGAGCGCTGGACGCCAAACGTTCGCAGATCTTCACCCGCCTGGTCAAGGAAATACAGATCGCCTCGCGCGAGGGAGGCAGCGACATCGACACCAACCCCCGCCTGCGCCTGGCCGTCAACAACGCCAAGGGAGCCAACATGCCCAAGGACAACATCCAGCGGGCCATCAAGAAAGGCGAGGGCGGTGGCGAGAACTACGAAAGCTACACCTACGAAGGATACGGCCCTGGCGGCGTGGCCATTTTCGTGGAATGCCTCTCCGACAACCAGAACCGGACCGTCGGCAACATCCGCTCCATCTTCCGCAAGCATGGCGGAACCCTCGGCACCAACGGTTCCCTGAGCTTCATCTTCGAGCGCAAGGGCATCTTCAACATCCCCAAGGCCGGACGCGATGCCGAGGAGCTCCAGCTCGAGCTCATCGACGGCGGCCTCGAGGACTTCGTCGAGACCGACGACTACTTCGAGCTCACCGTGGCCTTCGAGGACTTCGGCAACATGCAGAAAAAGCTCGAGGAGCTCCGCATCGAGGCGCAAAGCGCGCAGCTCCAGCGCATCCCCATGAGCGAGCAGGCCACCGACGCCGACACCGCACGCTCCGTCCTCAAGATGGTCGAAGCCTTCGAGGACGACGACGACGTCCAGAACGTCTTCCACAACCTTGAGATGACCGAGGAAGTCGAGGCCATCATGAACGAGGACTGAGCCGGACGAGCCGCTGGTTCGCCAGGCCGGAACAACCCGCCCGCCCCGAAAAAACCACGCCCCGCACCAGAGAAGCGAGCCCCGAAAAACGCCGGGGCCATCCCCGCGCCGAAATATTCGCGAACGAAAAAGCCTGCTCTCGAAGCAGGCTTTTTCGTTCGCGAGCGGCGTCTTCGGTCATACCAAGTCGCGTTCGTTGGTGAAATTTCCGAAACATCAGTTTCCGAAAGAATCGGGCTGCTCCGCCAATCCCGAAGGGATTGAATGTCAATAGCCCCGGATGAAATCCGGGGAACAGAGAACCGCCGCGAAACAGAACCCTTAGGGGTTCAATGCGAAAACCAAGACGTACCAAGTCAATCTATCACGTTGGATAGCAACCTGGCATCAGAACGCGTCCAACCAAGCCAGGGCCTCCTCCCTTTGTTCGAAGTATCGCATGACGACCACGCCCTCGCGCTCGGCCTGGGCGTTGGCCTGGGCCATGCCAATCTTGCCGAAGCTGTCCTTCGGCACCACGAAGGCGCAGTGTTTCAGGCCCTTGGCTATGGCTTCGGGGAACCAGACCTTCTGGATGAACTCGGTGCTCTCGACCTTCATCACCTTCAGCTCCTCGATGTTGATCAGCAGCTTCGACAAGCGCCTTTCGGAGAAGGCCTTGATGGTGCCGCGCATGATCACGACAAACTCGTCCGTTGGGATGAACCCGAAAAGGCGTTGTTCGACGACGGCTAGGTCAGCCAGATAGACCAGGCTGTCGTGCTTGGTGGTTTTCAATACTTCCATGATTTTGGTTTTGGATGGGTTGAAAAGAGAGAGAGGGAGTTGGGGCATCACATCCGGAAGATGCCGTAGGGAGTTTCCTCGAAGGGGCGGTTGAGCGACATGGCCAGGCCCAGGGCCAGGTAGTCGCGGGTGCGGGCCGGGTCGATGATGCCGTCGTCCCAGAGGCGCGAGGTGCTGTGGTAGGCCGAGCCTTCGCGCTCGTACTTGGCCAGGATCGAGGCCCGGAGCTTGTCGGCCTCCTCGGGCGAGAGGCTCTTGCCCAGCTTGGCCAACTGCTCCTGCTTGACCGTGAGCAGCACGCCCGCGGCCTGCTCGCCGCCCATGACGGAAATCTTGGCGTTGGGCCACATCAGCAGCAGCCGCGGCTCGTAGGCCCGGCCCGCCATGGCGTAGTTGCCGGCGCCGAACGACCCGCCGAAGACGACGGTGAACTTGGGCACCCGCGCGTTGGCCACCGCGTGGACGAACTTGGCCCCGTCGCGGGCGATGCCTTTGTGCTCGTACTGCTTGCCCACCATGAAGCCCGTGATGTTCTGCAAGAACACGATGGGGATCTTGCGCTTGGCGCAAAGCTCCACGAAGTGCGCGCCCTTGAGCGAACTCTCGGAAAAGAGCACGCCGTTGCTGGCCACGATGCCCACAGGCATGCCCATCACGCGGGCGAAGCCGGTAACGAGCGTGGGCGCGTAGCGGGCCTTGAACTCCTGGAAGCGGCTGCCGTCCACGATGCGGGCAATGACCTCGTGCGCGGGCACCTGCTGCCGAAGGTCCAGCGGGGCGATGCCGCGCAGCTCCTCGGGCGCGTAGTAGGGCTCCTCGGGCGCGCGCAGGTCGAGCGTCTGCCGGGGCCGGGCCTCCATCGTCTCGAAGATGTCGCGGCAGATCTGCAGGGCGTGCCGGTCGTCGAGGGCGTAGTGGTCGGCCACGCCCGAGATCGTGGTGTGGACGTCGGCCCCGCCCAGCTCCTCGGCGCTGACCTCCTCGCCCGTCGCGGCCTTGACCAGGGGCGGGCCGCCGATGAAGATGGTGCCCTGGTCCTTGACGATGATCGTCTCGTCGCTCATGGCCGGCACGTAGGCGCCCCCGGCCGTGCAGGAGCCCATGACGATGGCCACCTGGGGCAGGCCCATCGCGGACATGCGCGCCTGGTTGAAGAAGAAGCGCCCGAAGTCGTGCTTGTCGGGGAACACGTTGGCCTGCTCGGGCAGGAAGACTCCCCCAGAATCGACCATGTAAACGCAGGGCAAATGGTTCTCCATCGCGATTTCCTGGGCCCGGACGTGCTTCTTGATGGTCTCCTTGACGTAGGTCCCGCCCTTGACGGTGGCGTCGTTGGCCACGATCATGGTCTCGCGGCCGTGGATGACGCCCACGCCCGTGACGATGCCCGCGCCAGGGAACTCCTCGCCGTACAGGCCGTTGGCCGCCAGGGGCGAGAGCTCCAGGAAAGGCGTGTTGGGGTCGAGCAGCAGGGCCACCCGCTCGCGGGCCAGCAGCTTGCCGCGGGCCTTGTGGCGCTCCACGGCCTCGGGCGAGCCTCCGGCCTGGGCCTGGCGGAGCTTTTGCTGGTACTCGTCGAGCAGTTGCTCGAAGGCCTGGCTCCGCTGGCGGAACTCGGGACTTTGGGTGTCGATCTGGGAGATGATTCGTTGCATGGTGCGGTCGGGGGTGGGTTGGTTCGCGTCGGGCCTAAAATAGCGCGAAGCCCAGAGTTATGCAAACGTTTTCGACCCAAGGCCCTTCCGGCGCGTCCTTGCCCCGATGGCTCCGGCTACGGCCGATTATTCGTATCTTCGCACGTTGGGGGAACGTCATAATCCGACGGCCTTCGTGGCCCTCCTCTTGGATCGGCCGGATCGCGGGCCGCTTTCTCCGCGACATTTCAAGGGATAAATTTTCACCCAAAAACTTCAACCCGATGGAAATCAAAAAAGAGATCACGATCGAGGAGCTGGTGGACGTGCTGCCGGTCTCCGTGCGCTACCTGATGCAGCAGGGCATCAAGTGCATCGCCTGCGGCGAGCCTATCTGGGGCACGCTGGAAGAGGCGGCCGCCCAAAAGGGCTTCTCGCCCGAGACGATCGAGCAGTTCGTCGCGGACCTGAACGCGCTGGCCCGGGAGCAGGGCTGAGCCCGGCCCGGCCTCAGGACGACGGCTGGCCGGAGGGCTTCTCCCCGAAGCGCTCGCGCAGGCTGTCGTCGAAGCGGTCGGCCACCAGGCCGAAGCTGGTGAGCATCTGGTGGACCTCGGCCACGTCCAGCCCCTCGATGTCGCGGGCCAGGACCAGGTAGATGCCGTCCTCGTAGCGGCAGAACTTCTCGCCCACGAACTGGAAATTGAGCTCGAGCAGGGTGCTCAGGAAGATTTCCCGGTTGTTGTGGGGCATTTCCATGATCTTGGAGAGCAGCAGCAGGATGCGCCGGGTGCCCGAGATGTTTTGCACGGTGTTGATCTTCACTTCGACACTGGCGGATCCCCGCCGCAAGAACCAGAGGCCCTGGCTTTCGGTGCGGGCCTGCACGGGGTCGATCTTGAGCTGCGAAATGGCGGCCTCAACAATGGCCAGGTAGGGCTTGAGCTTTTCGTCCATCGGGGCGGTATTGGTATGGGCCAAAGATAAAAAAAACGCCCCGACCGCGAGGCCGTGCAAGCGCCTCAATGCAAGTTGCTTTCAAGGGTGAAATGTCCCAAGCGCCAGCATCCGACAAAATCGGTCTGTCCCGCAAATCCCAAAGGGATTGAATATGAATAGCCCCGGATGAAATCCGGGGGAACAGCGAACCACAGCGAACCAGAACCCCGTAGGGGTTCAATGCGACAACAAAAACGCTTCAAAGCAGTCTGTCACGATGGAGGGCAACTGGGGATCAGAAGCGGTACGAGACGCTGAAATCCTGCCAGCGCCCGGCCTGCGGGTAGGGGAACGAGACGCTGCCGCCCTGCTCCCAGCGGGTATCGAAGAGGTTGGTAACGTTCAGGCGGAATCCGAAGCCGGCCAGTTGCCCGATGTGGGCCCCGGCGTTGACCAGCAAGACCGGGTCGAGGCGGTTGTCCTGCCCCCCGACCAGGGGCAGGCCGCCCTGGTGCGTGGCCAGGATGGGCGCGGCCTGCGCGCCGATGTAGCGCAGGGCCAGACTGAAGCCCGGGCGGGCCGCCTTCGTGCCGAAGGGGCTCACATCGAGCAGGGCGTTGGCCGCGAGGCCGGGGATGTTGTGGATGCGGTCTTCGGTGATGCCGATGTTCTCGGCCTCGAGGGCGCGCTGGTAGGTCAGGTTGACGCGGAGCTTGAGCCAGTCCGACAGGAAGGCCAGCTCGTTCTCGAAGCCCGCCGAGAGCAACTGCCCGGCGTTGCGGTAGCGGGGCTCCTCGCCCGTGGCCTTAGGGTCGCGGTAGATGACGTCGTGCAAGTCGTTGAGGAAGAGGTTGAAAGAGTAGCTCAGGCGTCCGCCCATGAAGTGGAACGAAGGCGTGAGCTGCGCCGAGCGCAGGTGCTCGGGCCGCAGGCCGCTCGAGCCCTTGTAGGAGGCCAGCGAGTTGTAGCGGTACCAGTACGGAGCATCCACGAACGAGTTGGCCAGCGAGAGCTTGAGGTCGAAGCGCGAGCCGGGGAGGAAGACCAGGGCCAGCCGCGGGCTGAAATCCGAGAGGGTCTGCCCGTCGCGGCGGATCTTCTGGTCGAAGCGGCCGCCGACGTTGAGCAGCAGCTTGCTGGTCAGCCACTGCTTGGCCTGCACGAAACCCGAGATCGTGGCCTCGGTGCCGCGGGCCAGCAGCATGGCGCCCGAGCTGTCGGCCATGCTGGTCAGCTCGCCGCCCGAGCCCAGCAGGAAGAAGCTGTCATAGACCTCCATCCGCTCGGCCTGCGCCCCCACGATGAGGTTGCCGCCGCCGAGCCAGTCGTGCTGGTGGTTGAACTGGGCGATGCTGCCGAAGCTGTACTCCTTCCAGCCGATGACGCCGTAGTTGGCCGGGGCGGCGGCCAGGACCAGCTCGCCCAAGATGTCGTTCTGGTCGAAGTAGCCGTTGAGGCTCATGCCGCTCTTGCCCCATTGCTTCTGGTAGGTGGCCCCGAGGTTGGTCCCCGGCGTCGAAAGGCCCGGCCCCAGGCCCAGGAAGGTGCGGAAGCGCTCGTAGTCGTAAACCTGCCCAGTTGGGCCGCCATCCGAGAAGGGGCTGGTGTACTTCGACTGCCGCGTCTTGCCCTGGAGGCTCAGCCCGCGGTGCCGGAAGGTGAAGCCCAGGTCGTAGGACGGCGGGTCGAAGTTGCCGTCGATGATGGCCTGCCCCGCCTGCGGGCTGGCCGAGTAGTCATCCGCCTGGGCGATGTCCAACCGCTCGCCCAGGGCGGAGTAGTAGCTGGCCCAGAAGAAGAAGTCGGCCTCGCCAAGCTGGTAGCCCAGGTTGAAGGAGGCCTGGCGCTGGCCGTGGTTGCCCAGGCCGAGCGTGGCCTGGCCGCCTTCCATGTCCGCGCCGGTCTGGGTGATGATGTTGACCACGGCCGTCAGGGCGACGTTGCCGTAGAGCGAGGAGGCCGGGCCGCGCAGCACCTCCACCTGCTTGATCTTGGCCAGCGAAAGGCCGAAATCGGGGTTGGCCGAGGAGTAGGAGCGCGAATTGAGCCGGTGGCCGTTGAGCAGCACCAGGATCTTCTGCTGCGAGGAGGCATAGACGCCCCGCATGGCCAGGTTGAACTCGTTGTGGTCTTGCACGACGGTCATGCCCGGCACGCAAATGGCCAGCAGGTCGCGGAGGCTGCGCGCCCCGCTGGAGCGTATCATGTCGGAGGTGATGACCGTAACCGGCACGGGGACCTCCTCCAGCGGCTCGGCCAGCATCGAGGCAGAGACCACTTCCAGGGCCATCAGCTCCTCGAGGCCCAGGTCGTAGAGGTCGGTCTGCTGGCCGCGGAGGCCCATCGGCAGCAGGGAGCAGGCCAGGAGAAGCCAAGCCATGCCGAGGTTGTGTTGCGTTTTGCGTTCCATTTTGGGTGTCTGTTTTGGGGAGGGGACGGAAAAGTTCGAGGCGCCAGCCCGGCTTGCTTCCGGCCTGGCGGGGCATGGCCAGAGGACGCGGAAGCCTTCGATGGGGGCCGCCAAGCTGCGAAGAAGGCAAAGCTTCCCGAAAGTACAACGGGACCGCTCCTCTTCCTGGGTTTCGGCGAATGGAATCAGAACGATCCATCCCGCGAAAAAAACCAGTTCTTGGCTGAAAACCTAGCTTTCAGGAGGAGCAAAAATCCCAAAAATTCACAAAAAAAGAAATGCCCCCATGGGCAGGCAGGCCTTCCCCCCATGAAAAGATTCCTCCTACTTTTTGGGGACACCCGGATCATGCGACAAATGGGAAGATGGAATGAACTTGAATCCCAAGGATTTGCCCTTCCGCATCCGCCCAATCCGTGTCATCAGCCCGTATTTCCTAAAAAATGTTCCATCGAGTCCAAAAAAACATTTGGGCGCGGTCCCAAAAGGTCATTTCTAAAATCCCCTTTCAAAAATTATCTTTGATTATCAATGGGTTAGAAATAGAAAAATGCAAATGATGGTTTTTATGCTGGACCCAATTTTGATTTCAAAAAAAATTCGTGCCCTTCGTGCCTTTCGTGGACAAATCCCCTCCAAGGACAAAAATG
>JAIFMG010000109.1 GCA_020048645.1 Bacteroidota bacterium
GAGGACAAGAATATTTTTCGTGTTTTTCGTGCATTTCGTGGAAAAATCTTTTCGTATTGATAATGCAAACTGAATCTAGCCTTTTACTTATTTCGCCGGTAGAGCTATCGAGTGTTGGGCGAAGTTCTTCAAGTCTCGGGCGATCGGGTCATTTTTGACCTGCAAGTTCGGCCCACCAGTCAGCATGGGAAGATAATGGCATTACCTACAAGCAGGCGAGGGCTTGGGTCCTGTACCCAAACCGAGACCAGAAACAATTGGATAATCCCTAAAACAGATAGAAAAGTAGTCGCTAGGAATATGTTCGTGGCGGTCGTTCAAAAAGATGGATGTCCGGCAGTACGAATAGCTCGGACCCTGAACCAGATAATCCCAGCCTAGCAACTGTGGAAACATTTTAGCGAATCAGGCTTGATGCTTTGGCATCTTTGGAATCAGGATATAAAACTCACTTCCCAATCCCACTTGGCTTGAAACGCCAATCTCTCCACCGTTGAGTTTGATGAAATCGCTGCACAGAACGAGCCCGAGTCCCGATCCTTTTTCCTTGTTGGTGCCAGCGGAGCTATGGCCATTGTAAAGGAAAATGCTCTCTAAGTATCGGGCTTCGATGCCCACACCATTGTCTTTCACGGTCAAGCGAAAGAACAGAAGCTCCTCCGTGCAAAAAACCCTGACCATGCCTGATTTTGCAGTAAATTTTAAGGCGTTTGAAACAAGATTCCGAATGATCGTGTCAATCATGTTGAAGTCGGCGAATACCATAGCCTCGGGTTCCACCTCCTGGCGGAGCTCAATGCCTTTTTCCTTGGCCACTTCTTTGAGCAAGTCAATGCTATTTCGGACAGCGTCGATCAAGTCAAATTTGGTTTTGATGACCTTTAGGCTGCCGGTTTGCGCCCTCGACCACTCGAGCAGGTTTTCCAGGAGGACGTAGGTGTTTTGGCTGGACGAATAAATCCGCTCCAGAAACTCCTCGAGCTTTGGGCCGCGTATGTACTCCTTGTTGTCGAGCAGCAGCTTCGAGAATCCCATGATCGTGTGGAACGGGTTGCGCAGGTCGTGGGCGATGATAGAAAAGAAGCGATCCTTGTCGGCATTGGCCTTTTCAAGTTCTAAGCTCTTGATTTCCAATTCTTTTTTGCGTTCCTTCAAGGCTTCGTTGATGAGCGATAGCCGCGTTTTGTTCTTGTATTGGCTGAATCCGACCACCAAGACGAAGACCAGCACGAAGAGGAGGACAACTTGGATCATGCGATCGCTTCTTTGCTCTTCCATCCGATGGTTGCGCGCAAGTTCCTCAAGATGCTCGCGCTCCTGGATTTCCTTGTCGAATTGGTAGCGCAGGTTCATTTCGGTGGCTTTCACCAATTGGTCGCGCAGGTTGAGTGTGTCGTCCATCTGCTTGAATAGGCGGTAGAAGTTGTAGGCCTCTTCGTACTTGCCGAGCTGGCCGTAAAGGTCGCTTAGCGATCGGCTGGCATCACGCACCCGGATGGGCGAGCGCACTTTCTGGCCAATTTCAATGGCATCATGCAAATATTGACGGGCACGCTGGACATCGCCGTTTTCCAGGTAATAGTCGCCAAGGCTGATGTAGCTCTGCGCCACCCCCAACTCATCCCCAAGTTTGATCTGCAAGTCGAGGCTTTGTTGGATTTTGTCCATAGCAAACTGCGGGCTGCCCATCAGCAGGTAAATTTTGCCAATCGTCCCCAGCGAGTTCGATATTCCGGCGCTGTCTTGTATGGCTAACCGAATGTCGAGAGAAAGCTTCTGGTAGTGCATGGCCGAATCCATGTTCTGCATGCTCAAGTAAGTCTGGCTCAATTGGTTGTACGAATAACCGATACCCATTGGGTTCCCTATGACCTTGAAGTGCTTTAGCGCTTCGTTGATGTAGTCGATAGCCAATGGGTACTTGGCTTGTAGTTGGTTGATTTCTCCCAGGTTGTTCAGGGCGTATCCCAGTTCGATTAAAACATGGTGGGCCGCGGCTTCTTCCCTCGCCTTTCCGTAGTAGTCCAAGGCCCTTTCCAGATCGCCTATGTTTCGGTGGATGACGCCCAAGTAATTGTAGAGCGTGGCTATATTGTTATGGTCATTGATGGTTTTAGCCAATTGAAGCGCTTCAAGGGCATATTTGAAAGCAAGTTCGGGCGAGTTGTTTCGGTTGTGCCAGGCGTTTTCCTTCAGCCAGTCGATTTTCTGTTGCCCGGTGAACTCCTCGTAGTTTGTCGGATACCGGACTTTTGCAAAGTCGTCCAAGTCCTGGCTTTGTGCTATGTTGCTCAAAAACAGGATGATAATCGCAATGAAGAAGAAGTTTTTGCACAGGCTGCCCACTGATGGTTCTTTTGCTTGATGGATTTTCGACATAAATTTATTCCTTTTTTTTGTTTAAATGCAATAATGTCTATTTTTGGTTGTAAGCTTTTTGCAACAGATGAGAATGACGAGCAATACTTCAACTCATGGATGCCAAACCAAAGACCGAGTTTTTCGTACACACCCACAAACAAGACCTGCGATGTTAGAAATTCAAAAAAAACTGACGAACGGTTTTTACGCCATTCTTAGCCTGCCCGCCACGGCGATGGGCTTTGCCTTGTCGGTTCAGATTTCGGCCTTGAGCTGGATCCTAAGCACTAAGTACGGCTTTGATATACACGATGTTGGAATTGTGTGGGCTGCCGGTCCTCTGGCCGGAATCATTGCCCAGCCCATCGTTGGCGCCATTTCCGATAAAGTCTGGTTTTGGGGCGGAAGGCGGCGACCCTTTATCATCATCGGTGGCATTTTGGCTGCCTTGATGCTTTTCGCGCTTCCCAACATGGACATTATCGGAAAAGCCGTCGGCAGTACTGGCGCCACCATGGGCATCGCCATCGCCATCGCCCTGACCCTCGACTTGTCCATCAACGTCAGCTTCAATCCCACGAGGTCTATCATTGCCGACGTAACGCCCGAGGGGGATAAGCGGACCCGGGGCTATACTTGGATGCAGACCATTTCAGGAACATTTGGAGTGTTGGCATATGCAATCGGTGCCGTGCTTGGAAATGAATTTCTCGTCTATTTCGGGGCTTTTTTGGTCGTCCTGCTTTCTTTGTTTCCCTTCTTTCCCAAGAAATTCATTGTTGAGCCGAATGTTTTGGGGACTTACGAGTCGGATGATACGGCGACTGTTGGAAAAAGCGCCCCCGTTGCAAAGTATGTTTCACACGAAACCGAGCGTGGTTCCAATGCCATGTTCACGCTCTTTCCTCTTTTGGGTTTCTTGATTTATGGTGTTTATGTAATCGTAGCAAAGCTTTTCAATCTTGACTCCAGCAACAGCATGGTCGAATGGATGACTGTCGGCCTGGTCGTGGTTGCGGGTCTGGTGGTTTTGGTCATGTCGGCGGCTAAAGAGAAGAACGATTTGGAGTTCATGAAAATCCTCCTCGCGCACGCCTTCACCTGGATTGGGGTCCAAACGATGTTCATATACATGTTCGCTTTTGCCAAGGAAAATGTCCTGATGCTCGAGTACCTTGACGACATGCCGCGAGACTTGCGCGACGCCCAAGACAAGATGGTAGGCAGGGTTTCTTCCATCGCTTTCCTCATCCTCAACCTGGTGGGAGCGCTTTTCCCGGCTTTCGTGCTCAACCCGATGGCCCGGGCTTTCGGGCGTGTGCGCACGCACGCCCTCAGCTTGAGCGTCATGGCTGTGGCCTACTTTGGCGTCATGCTGTTGCCACAAACCGAAATCATGCTCTATGTGCTGATGGCTTTTGTAGGCGTGGGCTGGGCCAGCGTCATCTCCCTGCCCTTCGCCATCATGTCGGAACGGGTTGATCAGGCGAAAATGGGCCTTTACATGGGCATTTTCAACCTCTCGGTGGTTTTGCCGCAGTTGGTGGCCAGCTTCAAGATGAACCAGATAGTCGGAGAGGCGGCTGACAAGGACATCATGTTTTTGATCAGCGGTTCCTCTTTGGCCATTTCCGCACTACTTTGGTTCATGGTGCGCGAAGGAAAGTCGGCCGGCGCGTTGCCTGTCTCTGGCGGCGGAGCTCACTGAGCAATTTGCACGTTCGCGAAGCCTTGTGGAAACCCGCTGGCCAGGCGGGCTTCCGCAAGGCTTCGTCAATTCAGTAGTTCCACTCCGTCAAAATTAGATAGTCGCACCACGAAAGTTTGATGGTTCCCACGCCCCAGGGCAGTTTCCTCAATAGCAGGTCGATTGTCTGGTCGTCCACCTTGAGCCCCCAATTCCGTCCGACTGGCTTCAAAATTCCTTGACGAGCGAAGAAGCCAGCCCTAAGTCCTTCCGGGCTTGTCCCCTTCAAGGCCTTCCAGCTCGCGACCACCGAGCGTAGCAGATTGTCCATTTCTGACAGTTCGTCGCTCGTGAACGAGAGGCCCAGCTCAATCCCTTGCCCCGGTGTCAATCCACAAAGCAGTTTCGCGAGCAAGAGCTGCCCTTCGTCCAGGTCGTCCTGTCCCGTTGCCAAAAAGCCAACGGCATGGACAGCCTTGCTCTCCGAGCTTTTGCTCTGGAAGCGGTGCTTTTCATCCATCCAGCCCATCCGTTTGAAAAAGGTCGCCAAATGCGGCCACAACAAGACCACACCCGCATCCCGCAAATAGAAACGTCTATCGGGCTTGTCAAAAGCAGTCCAGTTCGCATTTTGGCTGAGGTTTTGGTCCAGCTCGTTTCCTGTACTACCTGCCCAATCACCGGGAATAATCAACCCTCTATTGGCTTCACTACTCGCATTGATTGAATTTTCGAGCATTCCCCAATCATTGTTTTCCTCAAAGTCAAAAGTCTGGATGTTTTCATCTCTATTCTCGGGGATATTCATATCTTCATGGGATTCAAATTTGGAATGCCCACAGGCAGACCCAAAACTAGCAACGGGTTCGAACTTCGACGCAAGTTCGAACAAGTGGTTTGTCCAAATTGACTTGTCGTCCGGATTTGGTTTTTTACGGGGATGGTTTTTCTCAAAGACGATACATATTTGTTGAATCTGCGAGGCATTCAGCAATTGTCCAGCAACAACACAGTTTGTCCAGCTTTTAAAAAACGGGGACATTGCCATTTTGACTGAAGCCTTTGTTATTGTAGCCAGCGACACCATCAGCCCTGATAGACTTTTCGACGCGGACCAAGAAGGTAACTTTCCGTTTGAAATGCGGTAGCGAAACGAATCCCACATTGCGTGTTCGCTTATGCTAGAGTGGGGGAGGGGCCACTCGCATCGCACGATTTTGGTGGGCATCGCTTGTTCAGCAGCATCAAAAAATAATGCCAGGAAATTTTTTTTGCAATCATTCAATTCTGCGTCCTCTGTTTGGATGAAACTCCAAATTTCAGGAAACGATTTTGCCTGTTCCTTCGCGAATAACTCAAACTCGACTGCCCAATCACCAATCGGGCCATACTCTTGCTTTCTTTTTTGACGTTTTTGCTTGTCCCAATGAGATACCATCAAAAGTGATGAAAAATAGTGGTGCAGTTCATTCTGCTCAATTCCAATTGAATAGACAAGTTCACTTAAAGCATCATGCCAAGATTTTGAAAGGTTGTTGCGATTTAAATTCTGAGTAGCTGAATGATGGAATAGACTTGAGAAAAAAAGTAATCTAGGAAAACTAAACAAATTTGCCCATTTTCTGTCGAGGGTATTCAATCTTTCGATTTCGTGCAAAAAACGGAAGGGGAGCGTATTATCATTCCTGTTCAAGAGTTGCCAAACTTTATGCTTCAGGGCTTCGCTGCTACGTCCTGCGAACATATCAGCGAAGCCCTGGGTTTCCATGGCTTGTTCCAAAAGCCACCGCATCAAAGGCTCATCATGTTCAATTGCTTGATTGACAATTGTTTCTAATTCACTGTATGACATTATTTCATTGTCCGCATCCAAGCTGCCCCACTCGAAGTAATATAAAACTGGATATAGCATATGACGCTCGAAAAAGTTAAGTTTTTCCGGAAAAAGGATAGACACCAACCGTTTTAATTTTTCTGAAACTGGCCTCGAAGATGGAGATTCAACACCTATATCATCACTTATCATCTCATTGATTACCAGTTTTTTAAACGCAATTACCGAATCTTTTGCTTGTGTTGGTGTCAGTCCTTCTCGCTCAAAAAAAAGATAGGCATTTTGGATTGAATTGTTAAAATATACGCGATCAAATCGACCTGGGTGCTTCAAGGCAATCTTCCACCACTTCCGTTCGCTGGCCGGAGATAGATTTTGACCTGCCATTTGCTCTGCCGAGGCAAGGAGCGTTTCCATCAGGCGATATTGTCCCACTCCTTGTGCCAGTCTCAAAAGTTCCTTGGTATTTTGAATGGATTCCATGTCGAGAAGTTGGGAATCCCAGGATTCAGGATGCAGCCGTTCCATCAGAGCGGCTATGGTTTCAGGGTCCAGCGGGCGCAACTTTTCCAGGCAATTGGCGACCTGTTCTCGTCGCGACATTGGTTTTGGAAAGCTACTTCCGGGGCCATTCGGATTCGTTTCGCAGCCAAGCAACCGGTCGAGCAAGTCGAACCAGACAACGGCCGGCATAAGCGGACTGTCCCAGTCTCCGGCTTCGATGAGCGAACGCAGCCAGGATGCTTCGCCTTGCCTGGCTTTCCGGATGTGTTCGTCCAGCTTTTGGGCTGCCAGTTCGGGTATATGTTTTCCCCAGCTCAATTGCCAAGATTCTAGAATGTTTTTGGGCGTGTGCTCTCTTAGTCGATTCGCTCCAAAGAATATCTCTAGGGCAGTATGTTTATAGTTTTTTGAGGAATGTTGTATAATCTCAAGCGCGATGAGATGGATTTCGCTATGCAATGGATAAGCAGCTCGAAAGAGATGGTGTAGATTGAGCTCTGGAACTGTTTGCAAAATGAACCTTGTCCAGTTTCTGTGCATGAATGCTTCCCGCAATTCTTTTTGGACATGTTCCTGGCCAATTGAGAAGAAGCTGTTCCATTGTTGAGCATCCCACGGCGGAATGTCGGAATGCCATCGGCCCGTACACAAGAAGTCTCGGCATTTTTCTTGCACATCAAGGTCCACCGCGGTTTCCAGCCTGTCGGGGCTTTCGGCGAGCAGAAACGAGGATGCCGCCAAGGAAAGCCCTGCGAGTTGAGCAAACGCGGCGATGAACTTGTCGGTGGGAAGGTATTGATTGTCAGGTATTTGTTCGAGAGCGATTGTCAACCAGCGGTCAGCGAGGCGTTCTTCCCGAACCCAGCCCGACAGGGCCCGGGCACGCTGAAGCCAGTTCTCGAGTTCCTGGGCCATTGGTTCGAACAAAGTTTTCAGAAGCAGGACCTTGAGGGCCGATCGCTCCCCCAACAACCACTTTTTGCGGTATCGCTTTTCAGCAAAGACCAGCCCTAGCATTTGCAGAGTTCTTGCTTTGTCGTGTTTGTGTAGTGATACCAATAGTTCGAGGATTAACATTGTTTGCGCTTCGCGTTCAAGCGACGAAAAGCCATATGGCAACTTGTCTTGTGTCAGCACCAGAAAGAATGCTTGCTCCAGTGCATTGACAGGCGCCTGGGATAAGACTTCTTTCCATCCCAACAGCTTCCATTGATTGATTTCAGTTGATGTTTTTTCATCCAGAAAACCTATGTTGTAATTTGTCTTTTGGAAAATATGTTCTTGCCTTTCGACAGGTGAAGCGTTTCCAAGATTGATTTTGCCATGGTCAGAAATTGGAGCGGTTTCTTTTTCCTTCCATGTTTCCTTCTTGTTTTCATAGAGCCATATCGTTTGGTTGACTCTTTCCTCTTCTGTCGTTCCCGATTTGACAATTTCCAGAATGCTTTTGAATTGTCCTGGTGAAAGCTGATGCTTTTTTTGTACAAGTCTGAGTGCGCTTTCAGGCCTCAGGAGGCGAAAGAGTCTTCTTTTTTGGTCGTGGTTCGCTTTGTCCATCCAGGTGCCAAGCCAAGTTTCTTCTTTTAGTTTTTCTGCTAATGACTTGATTTCATGCTGCTTGATTGACTTGTTGTCCGAAGGATCCCACCAGGGCAAACTTGCAGTTTCAAGATAATGCAGCAGGAGTTCCCGGTTGGTTTCGTCCTTGGCCAGTCTTGTGAGAACTTGGCCTTCGTTGCTGGCTTCGACTTTTCGTATGGCGTCCTCAACTTTTGATAGAATGCGCTCCCTCCAGTCGCCAAGACTTATTTTTCCAATATCCAGTTCAATTTGTTCGATTCGAAAGATAGGGCCTGTTTTGCTTGTGATTTGTTTTTCTAGTTTTTCAAAAGCGATTTCCAAGGCTCGGACCAGTTCTTCCACCAATTTTTCCTGGTCTTCTGGTGTGAGTTCTTTGGCTGAAATCTCTAGGGTAAGACGTTGGACGATTGTGTATTGGGTCATATTCAAAGCAAACCGGTTCGGTATTGGTTGAGCTGTTTGTCCCATGTTTTGGCGTTTCCGCCGCAAAGTTTTTCGAGAAAGTCCCAGTATGATTTTTGATGGTTTTTGTGAACGGTATGTGCCAATTCGTGCAAAATGACGTAGTCCATCAAGTTTTTGGGAAGTTTGAGCAAGTAAACGCTAAGTCGGATGTCGTTGTCTGTGTTGCAGACTCCCCATCTTGTCTTGGCGGTGCTGACGCTGGCTTCTCGATAGGAAAGCCCATGCGAAGAAGCCAGCTCTTTTAGCCGACTGAGGATGATGGGCTCGGCTTTTTGCTTGAATTTCAGCAGGATGACTTTTTCGATGAAGCGCTGGACCTCTGGGTTTGTGCTGGAATCGGCAAGAGGTAGGAGAATCAGGATTGTTTCGTCCAGAATCTGGGCTTTCGCTTGTTGGATGTCGCGGTTGATGATTTTCAAGCTGGCGTCAATTTCCTCGATGCGCTGTCCGTCTGCAAACAACTGTTTTCCGATCTCCAGGGTTCCAATTTTTTCGATATGTTTTTCTATCCATTCCCTTTTTGAGATCACGAAGCTTTCAATCGTTTCTAGTGAGGTGTGCATTGGCGCGGAAATTCGAATTTGCCCATCTCCTTTGATGACCAGGTTGATACGCTTGATGCTTGTGCTCTTGCGTATTGGGATTTTATCAAACCCGTTGATTTTTAGCCACATAATGCAAAGGTTGAGGACCACTGGCGGCTTTTGTTGTCCGCCTTGGGCGCGGTTTAGATTTCGCGGATCAGCGCTTCAACAAGCTGGGCAAGTTTGGGTGCTGCTTTTCCGGCCACGTCTTGGACTTCGTCGTGCGTGGTTTCTTTGTCGGGGTCTTCCGGTACGCTTGCGTTGGTGATGACCGAGACTCCAAAGCACTTGATGCCAGCGTGATGCGCCACGATTACCTCGGGGACGGTTGACATTCCGGTGGCGTCGGCGCCGAAGCTGCGGAAGAGCCGGTACTCGGCCGGCGTTTCGAGTGTAGGTCCGCTGCTTCCGATGTAAATGCCTGTTTTGTAGCCTATTCCGAGTTCCTTGGCCACGGATTTGGCCTTGGCTACCAGTTCGGGGTTATAGGTTTTGCCCATGTCAGGAAATCGAGTCCCGATGGCGTCGATGTTTGGGCCGATCAGCGGGTTCTGCGAGAAGAAGTTGATGTGGTCGGTGATAAACATGATGTCGCCAGGCTTGAAATCAAGGTTCAGCCCTCCGGCGGCGTTGGAGACTATCAAGGTGTTGATGCCCATGAGCTTCATAACCCGTACTGGGAAAGTCACGGTTTCCATGGGGTAGCCTTCGTAGTAGTGGAAGCGTCCCTTCATCACGAGCACCTTTTTCCCTCCCAGGAAACCGCTGATCAGCATTCCGTCATGGCCCTGCACTGTCGAAACGGGAAATCCGGGTATCTGACTGTATTTTAGCATTTTGGCCTCTTCGATTTGGTTGGCCAGCGGTCCTAGTCCGCTACCTAGGATGATGCCAATGCGAGATCCGTCGCCAAACTTTTCGATTAGAAATTTGGCAGTTGCATGATACTTGTCGAGTAGATTTTCCATCTTGTTTGAATTGCGTTGGATTTATGCTTGCAGATTGTCGATTTCGTCCTGGTGGGGGAGCTTGGGCTTTTGGGCGGCCTTGGGTCTGACGCGAATTCGGAGCTCGCCAGGTCCGGTGATGGCCAGTCCGGCGAAAACGATGGCCGCCTCGATGGCATGGGAAGCGGTTTGGAACCACGCTGCGCCGTCTTGCCGGAGGTGCATGGTAACAGCAACGGCCATGACGGCGAAGAGGCCCGCGGCGGCGGGACGAAAGGCGATACCGAGGATAAGTAGCAAGCCGCCAAGCATTTCTGTAATGGCGGCGGCCAGTCCCCAGTAATAGTGGTGGGTCGTCAGCCCGAAATAGGACATGTTGCTTCCCAACATGTCCCAGGTCTGCCCACCTGCCATGAGCTTTGGAAGTCCGTGGAAAACGAACATGGGGCCCAAGCCTAGCCTTATGACCAGAAGGCCGACGTCGATGTATTTTCTTGTCATCAATGAATTATTTAAAATGTTTGAATATTCCTTCGATGGCTTCAAGCGCGCCTTTTTCGATTGAGATGTGTTTGATATCCTCCCTGACTTGGTGCTGCCGGGGGTTGACGCGGATGAGCGTGGCCTCGAAGTGCCGGGCGGTTTTTTCGGCGTGTAGCCGGACGGTAGGAACGCTTTTTCCGGCACCCATTTCCAATACCGCGATTTTGGCCTTGGCTTCTCGCAGCTCGTGAAACCAGTTCTGCATCGCGAGTTGCTGTATGTCAGCGCGTTCGCTATTCCAATACCAGTCGCCGAACATGAGGATGTTGGGGCGGGCCAGGCTGCCGCCCGGGGCTTTGGGGAGCGGTGGGCGGGCTCTGAACCGCTCTGGGTCAAGGTCGATTTGTTCGCCCTTGGCCAGCCAGATTTGGCCACTGCCGTCGAGGGTTTGCAGGTGGTGGATGGATCCATGGCATTCGTAAACGCTTTCGGGCTCGAAACCTGCTTTCTGGAATTGGCCATCGACATTGGAAGTGAACACAAAACAGCCGTGTGGGAGGCCTTTGCAAAAATCGAGCAGCCGACCGAAGCCGGCATGGGGTTGGGTTTCCCGGTAGAGCATCAGCCGATGTCCGTAGAAGCCCCAGGCCAATTCGGGGTCGTGCTCAAACCAGCGCGGGTTGGCCATTTCCGAGAAGGAAAGCCCCAGCTTTGCCAATGGCGGGTAGGCTTTCCAGAAACCCTCGTCGCCTCGAAAGTCTGGGAGCCCAGAATCGACTCCCATTCCGGCGCCCGCGCAGATGAGCAGCCCTTGGCTTTGAGCGAGGACTTTGGCCGCTTGTTGGTATTTTTCTTCCATGATGGTGATTGGGCTGGCGTCTTTTGGTGCCTTATTCTTGCACAATATAGTCAAGTTCGCTGAACAAATATCGGGAATAATTGTATCTTGTCTCCTGAAAGGTTAAAAAAAAAGGAATCTGCATGAAAATTTACCGCATTGGGTTCATGGTAGCCATCTGTTTGCCCCTGGTGGGGCGGGCTCAAAGCGCGGATTCGCTGGCCAAGGTCTTGGAGGGCCTAAGTTCTGAGCAGCGCGTGGATCGTCTGCTGGAGTGGTCTTGGGAATCAAGGGATTCCAAGCCTTACTTGACGGTGGAGTGGGCGGCCCAGGCTGAAATATTGGCCCGTGAGGCCAGGCAGACCTCCAAGATGAACCAAGCGATCAGCTACCAGGGGGTAGGGCAGCGCAACATGGGCAACTACAAGGCCGCGCTGGAGACCTATTCGCGTGCCCGCAAGTCGTGCCTGGAGACCCACGACAGCACCAACCTCGGATATACGCTTATCAACTTTGGCAACCTTTTCATGCTCCAGGATCTCTGGCCCCAGTCGGTCGAGTACCTCCAGCAGGCGCTGCCCATCGCCAAGGGTCTTTCCGACACGGCCATGCTGGGGTATTGCCACGTCAACCTCGCCCGGTCGTACATCGGCCTGGGCGAGCTGGACAGCGCCATGCGCGAGCTGGTCTTTGCGACCGAGGTTCGGCGCAACAATCCGCGGGGCCTCACCAGCGTCATCCGCGAGTTGGGCGACCTTCATTTCAAGCTCGAAAACTGGGACGAGGCAGAGCGCTACTACCTGGAGTCGTCGGCCATATCGCGCAGCATCAACGACATTGACGGCCTGGCTGAGAACTACAACCTGATGTCCCACTTGTACTTGCGAAGGATGCTACCCGACAGCGCGATGGCCTGGTCGGACAGGAGCATGGCCTTGGCCCACCAGGTCTCTTCTTCAGTGCGCATCATCGAGGCCTACCATACCCGGGCCATGGCCCAGGCCTCGCTGGGGCTGTTCGAGGAGGCCTACGCCACGCAGAAGGTCCACCTCTTGATGGCCGACAGCCTCAACAAGGCCAACTCCATGCGGCAGGTCGAGCTGTTGCAGGCGGTCATGGAAGTCGAGCGAGGGCAGGCCCAGATCGCGATCATGCAGCGCGAGGCCCAGATCGACCGCCTTGTGAAGATTGCTTTGGCGGCCTTCCTGCTGCTGGTCTTCTTCTTTGCGATATACCTTTTTCGTAGCATGAAGCAGAAGCAACTTGTCAATGCGATACTTTTGGAACAGAACGAAAAAATTAGAAAACAACGTGACGAAATCGAAGAAAAGTCGCACCGGCTTGAAGAGGCCAACCAAGAAGTCCTAGCGCAGAATGAAGTCGTGCAACAGCAAAAAAATGCCATTGAAAAAAAGAACGAGAACATCCAGAGCAGCATCAACTATGCCAGCAGCATACAGCGCGCGATGCTCCCCAGCTCGGAGACCATCGCCAAGGGGCTGCCCCAGCATTTCCTGCTCTACTTGCCCCGTGAGACCGTCAGTGGTGATTTTTACTGGTATGCCGAAAACAACGGGAAGATTTTCTTCACGGCCGCCGATTGCACCGGCCACGGCGTGCCCGGTGCCTTCATGTCCATGATTGGCAATGAGTTGCTGTTCAAAATCGTCATTGAGAACGCCGTCCAGTCGCCCGAGGAAATCTTGCGCCAGTTGCACCTGGGCGTCAACTCGGCCCTCCAGCAGGAAGTTACGGGAAATCAGGATGGAATGGACATAGCCTTGTGCGTGTATGACCCTGCGACAAAGATTCTGGAGTTCTCTGGCGCCAAGAACTCGATGGTCATCACCCGAAGCGGAAAGACGGAAGTCATCAAAGGTGGGAAAATGGGCATAGGTGGCAAGCAAGCTGGAAAGCATCGCGGCCATGAGCGCGATTATCCCAAACACACCCTCCAGCTCGAGGGGCGGACTTGCATTTACCTTTTTTCTGACGGCTACCAGGACCAGTTTGGTTGGGAGGATGGACGCAAATTCATGAGCAGGAACCTTCACAATCTCATGGCCGAGCTTTCTCCCTTGCCCATCGAGCAGCAGCGGGAGCGCCTGGAGCGGCATTTCCTGGATTGGAAAGGCGAGCTCGACCAGATCGACGACGTTGTCGTCTTCGGAGCGATCATCGAAGCCTGACAGTTTGGCAGGCTGCTCCGTCTTTGGCATGTTCTTCGTCAAGGTGGACCGGCAAGCGCTGAATTTCTCAAAATTGGAAAACCATGCTCATTTATACCCTTCCCATCATCGCGGCACTGACGGGCTGGATCACGAACTACATCGCCGTCAAGATGCTTTTCCATCCCCGGCAGAAGGTCAAGATCCTTTTCTTTGAGATACAGGGCATATTTCCCAAGCGGCAGGACAAGCTGGCCGAGCGCCTTGGAGATGTTGTCGCGCGGGAGCTTTTCTCGATGAAAGATGTCAAGAGCGCCCTGCTCAACGACAAGGTCTCGGGCGAAGTTTCTCGGCTTTTGGAGGAGAAGGTGGACGACTTCCTGCAGAACCGCCTGGTGCAGGCCATGCCCGCGCTGGCCATGTTCCTGAACAACGACATCAAGATGCGCATCAAGAACATCCTGATGGGCGAGTTCCAGTCGGCCTTGCCTTCCATTTTCGAGAAGTTCACCGACAAGATCGACAATGCCGTGGATGTCAAGGCCATCGTTTACCAGCGCGTGGCCAACTTTTCCAGCGACAAGCTCGAGGAAATCCTCTATTCCATCATGCAGAAGGAGTTCCGCAGCATCGAGATCATCGGAGGGGTGCTCGGCTTTGTCATCGGATTGATCCAGATTGGCATCCTGGCCTTTCAGGATTGACAGGTTTCCTGTATTTCAGATGCGCTTTTTTTATTTTCGGAATCGTTTGCGCAGACTCCGTTCGCACTTTTTTTGTTACCTTTACATGAACAATTAAGACTGACCATGTACGACTGGGGCAACAAAAAGATATTGATCGCGGAGGACGAGGAAATCAACTACATTTTTCTCGAAGAGGCTTTGTTCCGAACCAACGCCAAGATAACTTGGGCCAAGAATGGCGAGGCGGCGCTCAATCATTTCAAGGCCGAGGAGTTCGATCTGGTCTTGCTCGACATCAAAATGCCGAAGATGAACGGCATCGAAGTGGCAGAGGCGATGAAGGCCCTGCGCTTCGACATTCCCATCATCGCCCAGACGGCCTATGCCATGGCCGGCGAGAAGGAGAAGATCATGGCCGCGGGTTTCGACGCCTACATTTCCAAGCCCATCCGCCCACGCAAGCTTCTCAGCCTCATAGGCAAGTTCCTCAACGACGGCGCCGAAGTCGAGGAGAATGGATGAGGTCGGATAGCTGAAATTTGTCGCGGGTTTCTTGCCAAGTGGATTCAGAAGCTAAAAGGACCCCTTCCTGATCCTGGCTTTTTTAAAACAATTTTGAGGAAGCACCCTTTGGAGCTTTGAACTTGGGTAAGCCTGATGAAACCCGAGTTGCGGCAAACCAGGCTCGCCTAGGGATTCGATGCGGGCAAAAGCGTTCATCATGCGAATGCGTTGCGTCCGAAGCAACAGGGTGCGAATCATGCAAAGCCCAAAGACATTTCCCGAATCCGAATCGGTCGGAGGGGCAGAACCTGTATTGCCATCAGGAGGCAATCGCGTTGCAGGACATTTGAAAGCATCTGGCAATCAATAGCTTGCCCAGGCGTAGCAGGCCAGCAGCAGGGCCGAGTAGGGGAGGTAGAGCTCCAGCGGGCAGTATTCCGCGAGGCGGATTCCCCAATGGACGCGGTTGTGCAGGGCGAAGGCGATTTTTTGCGCCAGGTGGGCCACGACGGTGGCCGCGGCCACGCCCGCCATGCCCCAAAACGGCAGAAGCGCGAGGCTGAGGCCCACGTTGAGCGCCAGCTCGCCCACGGAAACCCAGAGCGCGAAGCGGGTGCGCCCGGCGCCGAGGATCAGGGGTTGCGGAAACAGCAAGCGGCTGATGGCCAGCAGCATGTATAGGTTGAACACCGGAACGCTGGCCGCGAAGTCGGGGTTGAATACCAGCGGGTAGAACCAGTGGCTGCCCAGGATGAGCAGCGCGCTGGTCGGGAAGACCAGGTGCGCCAGCCGCCGGGTCTTGTCGCGCAGGCGGCGCATGGCCGCGGGCCAGTCTTCGCGGCGCCCGAAGTCGGCCAGCATCGAGTTGCTCAGGGCGTTGGCCATCAGGTACGAAAGCGGCAGCTCCTTGGCGCCGTAGCGGAACAAGGCCAGGCCCGCGCCGTCGAAGCGGGCGGCCACCAGCAGGCCGTCCACGTACTGCGCCGAACTGCCCAGGAGGGTGGTGCCGAGCAGGGGCCATGCGGCGCGCCAGTGCTCGGACAGGGCGCCCGGCTGCCACTGCCAGCCCCGCCTGCCCAGCAGCGGGAAGAGCCAGAGCACCCGCGCGGCCGAGACCGCGACCAGGCCCCACAAGGCCCCGCCCATGCCCCAGCCCAGGGCCAGCGGCAGCAGCACCGCCGCCGTCTGGCCCAGCAGCGCCAGGGCGCCGTAGGCCAGCAGCGGCACCGGCTTGTCGCGGCCCACCAGCACGTGCTCGGCCAGGAACGACAGGCCCGAGAGCAGCACCTGCGCCAGCAGGGCATCGGCGTGCGGGTAGTCGTCCTCGCCCGTGAGCAGGGGCACGAGACTGCCCGCGAAAAGGTAGAGCACGCCGGCCGCCACCAGCGAATGCGCCAGCAGCAAGAGCGCCGCGCCCAGCTCGGCCCCTGGCTGCGAAGCCCGGGGCAAGTAGCTCTGCATCAGGCCCGAGACCCAGAAGCTCAGGGCCGAGCTGGCCAGAAGGAAGCTCTCGTACTGGCCGATGACGCGGGTTTCGAGCCCCATCTGCGCCAGCACCACGTTCAGCGCCAGCAGGGTGCCGAAGCGGGCCAACTGGTACAGTTGCAGGGCGCCTACCTTGTCCACGCGGATTTTCATGGCCGCCAAATAAGCGCGCTTTCGGCAGATTTCACTATTTTTGCCGAACGATGATTCCGCCAAAAGCACAAAAAGTACTCGACGCCCTCGACGGCCTGGCCATACGCTACGAGCTCCTCGAGCATCCGCCTTTGAACACCATCGAGGAGGCCATGCCTTACTGGAAGGACGTGGAAGCTGCGCCGTGCAAGAATCTTTTCTTCCGCAACCACAAGGGAAACAAGCACTTCCTGGTCGTGCTGGCCGGGCACAGGCAGTTGGCCATCCGCGAGCTGGAGGCGCTGCTGCGCCAGGGCAAGATCAGCTTCGCCTCGCCCGAGCGGCTGGAGCGGCACCTGGGCCTCATGCCGGGCTCGGTCTCGCCCTTCGGCCTGCTCAACGATGGCGGGCGGCATGTCGCCTTGTTCATCGACAGCGAGTTGCGAGAGGCCGAGCGGCTTTGCTTCCACCCGAACGTGAACACCCTGAGCCTGATCGTCGCGCAGTCGGACTTCCACCGCTTCTTGGAGCACTGGGGCGGCGAGCGGCATTTTCTGAAACTTACCTGAACCACTACGCCATGGAAGCACAGCCCCTCAAACAGAACCGCCGCCTGGAGTTGCTCTTTAGCGAACTGCTGAAAGAGTTCCAGCGCGAAGAGCTGCTCGAGCTCAACCAGGTATCCGGGCGGCGGCCCGATCCCCAGGCCTTGGAGCAGGCCAAGGCGGAGCTCGAGCAGGCCCGAGACCGCTTCCAGCGCGCGGTGCGCTACCAGCGGTCGCACCACGCGGGGCTTTTCGGCAGGTGGCTCGACGACTCGATGCGGCAGGCCGAGGCCTGGCGGGAGGTATTCGCGCGCGAGGAGGAGCGCCTCCAGGTGCATTGGCGCGAGAAGGGCTGGTACGACGAGTTTCGGCAGCAAGGCGTCGCGGTGCATTCTTACGCTGATTTCAAGCGCAAGTGCGAAGACCTTGTGCAGCAGTGGCATGAGGTGGGCCAGGGCCTTCGCGACAATCCGGATCTGGAGCTGCTCTCCTCGGTCAGCTTCATGGCCAAGGCCCTTCGCTAAGGCCTGCTTTTCCAACAACCGCGGCCTTTTCTTATCTTGGCCGGCAAATTCTGACCATGTCCCGAATCCTCGCCATCGACTACGGCACCAAGCGCGTCGGCATCGCCGTTACCGATCCCCTGCAGATCGTGGCCAACGCCCTGGTCACTGTCCACGCCAAGGACCTGCTCGACTTCCTGGCCGACTATTTCGGGCGCGAGCCGGTGCAGACCGTCGTGGTGGGCTACCCGTTGCAGAACGACGGCACGGACTCGAGCAACGCCCAGCACGTCAAGGGCTTCCTCAAGCATTTCCGCAAGCGCTTCCCCGAGATGCCCGTGGTGCTGGCCGACGAGCGCTTCACCTCGAAGCTGGCTTTCCAGGCCATGATTGACGGCGGGCTGGGCAAGATGGCCCGGCGCGACAAGGCCACCGTCGATAGGATAAGCGCAACGATCATCCTGCAATCGTACATGGAGCGCCGCGCCAACGGCTTCGCATGAGCGGCGGCCTCCCATCGGCTCTTTTGCCTTGTTGATGTAGCTCGAAAATCATCTGCCATTTCCCGAAAACCGCGGCTTCCGAGGCCCAAAGACATAACGTAACTTCCTCAACCCATGATTCTTCCCATCGTCGCCTACGGCACGCCCGTGCTGCGCAAGAAAGCCCAGGACATCGCGCCCGACCATCCGGAGCTGGCCCAGATCATCGCCAACATGTTCGAGACCATGTACAAGGCCGAAGGAGTAGGCCTGGCCGCGCCGCAAGTCAACCTGCCCATCCGTCTCTTCGTCATCGCCCCGGGGCCCATGGACGACCAGGACGCTTCCATCCAGGGCATGGAAAAGGTCTTCATCAACGCCCAGATAACCGAGTGGGAGGGCGAGCAGGAGCCTTTCGTGGAAGGCTGCCTGAGCATCCCGGGCATCCGCGAGACCGTCCTGCGCAAGCCGCGCCTGCGGATCCGCTACCTCGACAAGGACTTCAACGAGCAGCACGAGTGGTACGAGGGCGTCGTGGCCCGGGTCATCGCGCACGAGTACGACCACATCGAGGGCGTGCTGTTCACGGACCTGATCCCGCTGCTCAAGCGCAAGCTGCTGCGCGGCCGGCTCGACGCCATTTCCAAGGGCAAGGTCCAGGTGGAGTACCGGATGCGCTTTCCGAATCCCTGAGCGGATCGCGGAGCAAAAAACGGCGGATTACCCAGGTTTCTGGGGAATCCGCCGTTGTCGTGTCCATGTTGCCCGCGGGGCGGGCATGGGGTAGGGCAGGGCTATTTCCGGCCCATGTAGATGGTGGCGATGCCGAAGCTCAGGGGCAGGGCTTGGCAGGAGTGGAAGCCCGCCTTCTCGAGCTCGGCCACGAAGGCCTTGCCCGAGGGGAAGGCCTGCACCGATTCGGGCAGGTACTGGTAGGCCGAGTCGTCCTTCGAGACCAGGCTTCCCCAGAACGGCAGGACGCGGTTGAAGTAGAAGTTGTAGAAGGTGTTGACCGAGCCCGATTCGGGCTTGGAGAACTCGAGCACCAGCGCCGTGCCGTTGGGTTTGATGACCCGGTGCATCTCGCGCAGGCCCTGGCCCAGGTTCTCGAAGTTGCGCACGCCGAAGGCCACGGTGGCCGCGTCGAAGGTACCGTCCGCGAAACGCATGTTCTCCGAGTCGCCCACCTGCATCTCCACCAGCGACGAGAGGCCCAGGCGCTGGACCTTCTCCATGCCGTGGCTGAGCATCCCGATGGAAATGTCGATGCCCACGATGCGCTCCGGCTTGAGCTTCGTGAGCGCCAAGGCGAACTCGCCCGTGCCCGTGGCGATGTCCAGGATTCGCTTGGGATGGTTGCGGGCCAACAGGGCGACCGCCTTCTTCCGCCACTGCCTGTCCACCCGCATCGAGAGCAGGCGGTTCAGGAAGTCATAATGGCTGGCGATGTTGTTGAACATCTTGGCCACTTGCTCTTTTTTCGATTCATCCGATCCCTTGTAAGGGACCACGGTGTTGACTTTGTTCAAGGCTGGAGGGTTTTAGCTTGCGTGCACATATCTATTTTTTTGCATTTGTTAATATAATCATTTTCGAGCCCGGAAGTGCTTCGCGGCATCATTTTCCGTCAATTTAGAATCGTTCTAAAATAAGCGAGCGCTTTGCTTTTCGCCTTTCGGCCACGCTTTCCATCGCTTTGGCCCGATGTGCGTGCGCGGCCTAGCGCTGGCGCCATTGGGAAGAGCAGTGGCCGGGCTGTCCTCTTTCGCGCCGGCGTGCCTGGTGGGCAGATTGGCCGCCAGCAGTATGTTTGCAGCCCAGGGACCGCTGCCTCCAGGCCTCGGCTGGAGGATCTTTGGCCACGGCTTTGATTTTGTAAAGTGCGAATTTCGGTTTAATTTTACCAGCGCGCCCTTTTCAGTGCCGAAGCATTTCCATTTCAGCCATTTGCAACAAAACGCCACATAAAAATCAAATGATGATGAAACTCAACTCCCGCCTTTTGATGTTTGCTTTCGCCTGCCTGCTGAGCGCTGGCGCCTGGGCCCAGATCGTCGAGCCCGAGATGGTGTTGGTCAAAGGTGGAACCTTCATGATGGGCAGCTCCACGGGCGACACGGACGAGCGCCCCATCCACGAGGTCGTCGTGCGGAACTTCTACATCAGCAAGTATGAGATAACCGTGGCACAGTACCAGGAGTTTTGCAACAGCACCAACTGGGTCATGCCCACGGCGCCCCCGTGGGGGTGGGATGCGCAGAACCCCATGTGCCTGGTTTCCTGGAAGGATGCCGGGGCCTACGCCCTCTGGCTTTCGCGCAAGACCGGAAAGAGCTACCGTCTGCCCACCGAGGCCGAGTGGGAGTACGCCGCCCGCGGTGGCCAGCAAGACAGCGCGACAACCTACGCCGGGAGCGACGACCCCGACAAGGTCGCCTGGTATTACGAAACCACCTACGGTTCTGGTCCCCAACCGGTGGGCAGAAAAGCCCCGAACGCCGTGGGAATCTACGACATGAGCGGAAACGTCTGGGAATGGTGCAAAGACGAATACACGCTCCAGTACTACCCGCAGGGCCAGGAGACCTACACCATGGGCCCATCGGGCGAAAACTACCGGGTGCTGCGGGGCGGAGGCTGGAACAGCGAGGCCAAGCACACCCGAATCACCAACCGAGACCGCAATGTGCCCGCCAGCTCCAACGAGAACGCCGGATTCCGCGTGGTGCGCGACCCCGACTGAGCGCGTCTTGCATTGCCTTCGGGCCGCATCGCCGCGGGCCTATGGCCGCGCGGCTTTTTTGTGGACCCCTGCCGCATCCGAGAGTTGTGGATATTAGGGTCTGTTGTTTAACATGTTTCAGGGCATTCCCAGCATTGCAATAATCCGTACCTTCGCGAAAGAACGTGGCCTTATGCGATGCCCGTCTGATTTTGATTCCACAAAACCAATTCGCGAAAAAAATGGATGTAGAGATTCTAGCACGCGTACAATTCGCCTTCACGGTGGGGTTCCATTACATCTACCCGCCTTTGAGCATCGGCCTTGGCCTGCTGATGGTCGTCTTCGAGGCCACCTTCATCCGCACCGGCAATCCGGAGTTTGAGAAGCTGGCCAAGTTCTGGACCAAGATCTTCGCCTTGACCTTCGGCGTGGGCGTGGCCACCGGCATCGTCATGGAGTTCGAGTTCGGCACCAACTGGGCCACCTACTCGCGCTACGTGGGCGACGTGTTTGGAAGCGCCCTGGCCGCGGAGGGCATCTTCGCCTTCGCCCTCGAGAGCGGCTTCCTGGGCATCCTGCTCTTCGGCTGGAACCGTGTCAAGCCCTGGGTCCACATGGTCTCGACCATCGGCGTCTTCTTCGGCTCGATGTTCTCGGCCGTCTGGATCGTCGTGGCCAACAGTTGGCAGCAGACGCCGGCCGGCTTCCATGTGGTGGGCGAGGGAATGTATGCCCGCGCCGAGATCACCGATTTCTGGGCCATGGTCTTCAACCCGTCAAGCGTTGACAGGCTCACGCACGTTTGGCTCGGGGCCTTCCTGGCCGGGGCTTTCCTGGTGCTGAGCGTCCACGCCTACTACATCGTGCGGGGCCGGCAGGTCGAGCTCTCGAAGAAGGCCTTCAAGATCGCCCTGGTCGTGGCCTCGGTCTTCTCGCTGGGGCAGTTGTTCACCGGGCACAACTCCGCCGACGGGGTGGCCGTCAACCAGCCCGCGAAGCTGGCCGCCCTCGAGGGGCACTACCCCGCCAGCGCGCCCGCCGACATGTACCTGCTCGGCTGGGTCAACCAGGAGGAGAAGACCGTCTCGGGCATCAAGGTGCCGGGCGGCCTGAGCTTCCTGCTCTACTACGACTTCGACACGCCCGTAACGGGCCTCGAGGCCTTCGCTCCCGAAGACCGCCCCTCGCAGGTCAACGCCGTCTTCCAGTTCTACCACGGCATGGTGGCCATTGGCATGACCCTCATCGGCCTGAGCCTCATGGGCTTGTTCTTCTGGTGGCGCGGCACGCTCTTCGAGAAGAAGTGGCTCATGTGGGTCTTCGTCTGGTCCGTGCTCCTGCCGCAGTTGGCCAACCAGATGGGCTGGTTCGCCGCCGAGATGGGCCGCCAGCCCTGGGTCGTCTATGGGCTGCTCCGCACCTCCGACGCCTTCTCGGCCGCCGTTACGGCCAACCAGCTCGTCTTCTCGCTCATCCTCTTCTTCCTGGTTTACTCCCTGCTTTTCGCGCTGTTCATCTACCTTCTCAACAAGAAGATACAAGGAGGCCTGGAGCACCTGGACCACGACCAGTCGCATCCGCGCACGCAGGCCATTGCCCAAAACCTCATCAACTGATACGCACATGGAGACATTTCTAGGCATTGACTACCCGACGCTCTGGTTCTTGGTCGTCGGAGGCTTGTTTTCGGGTTACGCCATTTTGGATGGCTTTGATTTTGGCGCCGGGGCCTGGCACCTGTTCTTCCGCAAGGAAGAGGAGCGCCGGGTGGCCCTCAACGCCGTGGGGCCGATCTGGGACGGCAACGAGGTCTGGCTGGTCATTGGCGGCGGAGCCTTGTTTGCCGGCTTCCCGGTGGTGTACGCGACGCTTTTCTCGGCCATGTACATCCCCTTCATCCTTTTCCTGCTCTTCATCATCTTCAGGGCCATTTCCATCGAGTTCCGCAGCAAGGAGGAAATGGCCTGGTGGCGCAAGACCTGGGACATCGCGTACAGTGTTTCGAGCATCATGCTCGCCTTCCTCCTGGGCGTCGTGCTGGGCAACCTGCTCACGGGCATCGCCATTGGCCCCGACCTGAGCTACCTGGGCGATGGGCTTTTCGACTTCCTCAACCCCTACGCCCTCATGGTCGGACTGACCACTTTGTCCCTCTTCCTCTCGCATGGGGCCATTTTCCTGCTGCTCAAGACCGAGGGGCAGATGTTCGAGCGGCTGACCCAGTTGGCCCGCGCGGGCATGATAGCCTTCATGGTTACTTTCGGGCTCACGACACTTTACACGCTGCTCTACATGCCCCATCTTTCCGACTTTTTCCGCGAGCATCCCGTGGCCTTCCTGCTGCCCTTGGCCGTCTTCCTGAGCATCGCCAACGTGCCCCGGCTGGCCTCCAAGCGGCTGTACCTCCGGGCGTTCTTGTTCTCTTCGCTGACCATCAGCATGTTGCTCATGCTCGTGGCCTTCGAGCTCTATCCCAACCTGCTGCTTTCGAGCATCGATCCCCAGCACGACATCGACATCTACGAAGCGGCCTCGTCGCAGAAGGCCTTGGGCATCATGCTGACCATCGCCGCCATTGGCACGCCGCTGGTGCTGGGCTACACGGCCTTCGTTTACAAGACCTTCAGCGGCAAAGTCAAGCTGGACGAGCACAGCTACTAGCGGCCGGGCTGGCGCGAAAGACGATGCCCCGTCGAGCCTTTCCCTGGCGGAAAGCTGCTCGGCGGGGCATCCCTTTTTCATTGGCGGGAAACTCTCCGGCTCACCAGGCCAGGGCCAGCTTGCGCGCCTGGCGCCAGCCCGCGCCTTCGAGCAGGAGCAGGTAGCCGCCCGAGGGCAGTTGGTCCAGCGCCAGCGTGCCTTCGCCCGCAGGGCGGTTTTCCATGGCCACGACGCGGCCCGAGAGGTCCATCACCGTCAGCCGGGCCGCCGTGGGCAGGTCGAGCAGCAGCCAGCCTCCCCGCAGCTCCAGGCGTGCCTCGAGCGTCGCGATGGGCAGGTGGGTGACCTGGTCGTAGGTGATGCGCAGCACGTTGGAGGCCGCGTTGCCCAGCCCGGTGCCGTCGGTGGCCGAGTTGGCGGGCAGCGAGGCCTCCACCAGGCCGTAGTTCTGCGCCGTCAGGGTGAAGGTCCACTGGTTGGCTTCTAGGGCAACCAGGCTGCTGGCCGTGGCGTTGGTGAGCTGGAGGTCGGACAGCTCGAAGCCGCTGACGGCCTCGCTGAAGCTGATGGTCACGCTGAAGGAGGCGTTGGTGGTGGGGTTGGGCTCCTCGGTGTTGAGCAGGACCTGCGGCACGGTGGGGTCGAAGTCGAAGAAGACCGTGATCTGCTGGTCGTTGTGGTTCCCAGCCGCGTCGGTGACGCTGTTGGCCATGAGGGTCAGGCTGACTTGGCTGTGGCTGGCGGGCTTGACGGCCACGTCCCAGGCGAGGCCTTCCTCTACCACCGCGAGGTATTGCACGGAGCCATTGGTCAGGAAGAAGTCGCTGGTTTGCAGGCCCGTGATGGGCTCGCTGAAGCGCAGGCGCACCATCGTGGGGTCATGGGGCGAGACCTCGGCCACGGACAAGCTGTACCTAGGCGGCATCCGGTCGCGCAGCCAGAGGGTGTCGGTGCTGGCCGCGGCGGGCATGGCCTGCCCGGCGCGGTCGAAGATGCGTCCGGCCGCGGCCGGGCGCAGCAAGATGAACTCGCCTCCGCTGGCGGTGTCGCCGCTGGCCAGGGCCAGGCGGAAGACCCGCTCGCCGGGCAGCACGGTTGCCGATGCGCCGAGCAGGGCCGATGCGCTCAATGAGGCCAAGGTTCCGCCGTTGGTGTGCAGGACCAGCTCGAGGTCGTCGAGGGCGATGGCTTGGCTGGCCAGGGCGTCGCCGAAGACAGGTTCGCTGAAGGCCACGCGCAGGGTGTCGTTGCCAGGGCTGAGGCTCGCGGACTCGAAGGACGGCTCGCGGCTGAAGGTCTCCTGGAAGAAGTAGGCGGCCCCGGCTCCGGTTCCGAACTGGGCCTCCGAGACGGCGCCGACCAGCAGGCTGGTGCCCCGCGCGGCGCAGGCCCAGCCCAACTGGTCGTCGGTGCTGGTGTCGTTGGCCAAGAGCTTTTTCTGGAAGGTCCAAGCCGCGCCTTCGCGGTAGAAGAGGTAGGCGGCCCCGGCGTTGGTTCCCTTCTCGGAATCGCCAAAGGCCCCGACGAGCATCACGCTGTCGCTCAAGGCGATGGATTTGCCGAAGAAGGCCTGCGGGCGGGCGTCAGGGGCGGCGACTTTCTGGCGGAAGGTCCAAGTCGAGCCCTGCTCGCCGTAGAGGTAAACCGCTCCGGCGCGGCTCTGCCCCTGCGGGTCGGCGTAGATGGCGCTGATGGCCAGGCTGCTGTCGGCCAGGCCGATGGCGAAGCCGAAGAAGTCTTCGGCCACGGCGTCGCTGGCCACGAGCTTCTGGGTCTGGGTCCAGCCCGAGGGGCCCAGGCGGAAGACGTAGGCCGAGCCGGCGTTGGCCAGTTGGTCGGAGTCGCTGGAGGCGGCCACCACCAGCACGCTGTCGGTGGCCGCGAGGGCCTTGCCGAACTCGTCGCCGTTGGTGCCGTCGCTGGCCGCGAGCTTGGTGGCCAGGCTCCAGTTCGTGCCCGAGCGGTTGAAGACGTAGGCTCGGCCGCGCGCGACTCCGCTCACCAGGTCGAAGTGGCTGCCGATGAAGGCCCTCGTGCCCGCCAGGGAAACCGAGATGCCGAAGTTGCCCACGGCCACGGGCGCGTCGGAGACCAGCTTGGCCTGGAAGACCCACTGCGTGCCGTTGTAGAAATAGATGTAGGCGGCGCCGGCCTGGGGCTGCGAGTTGACGGTCTTGCCGGGCGCGCCCACGATCATGTAGTTGCCCACCAGGGCCACCGAGGCGCCGAAGTTGGCCTGCGACTCGGGGTCGGAGGCGTAGAGCTTGGCCTTCTGGGTCCAGCCGTTGGCGTCGCGCCCGAAAACGTAAATCGAGCCGGAGTTGCTGCCGTACTGGTCGTCGTAGGGGGCGCCGATGGCGGCGAAGCTGTCCGACATGCCGATCGAGTAGCTGAAGTTGTCGCCATTGGTGGCGTCGGATGCCGTGATTTTTTGCTGCTGCGAAAAGCCCGGCGTCTCCCCAGAAGCCAAGAAAGCGATCAGCAGTGCGAGGACTTTGTTTTTCATGTGGAAAGTTTTGGTTTGTGGAATTGCCCCCGTTTCGGACGGGCGTCCAAAAAGTCTTTCAGCAAAATGTGTGCAATACTTATGTCGGCTCTCGATCTTGTCAGTCGGAGCTGGTCCGCCAATGCGCTTTGCTTGCGTAGGGAAACGCCCGAGTTGCCACTTCCGAGGCAGTGGGTTGTCTTTTCTTCGCCATTGGCCCAGACGGACTTTCTTTCTTCGTATCCATCCGGCCCATGCCGATGGGGCGCCTTCAAGTCAAAATCTGACGAAACAGGCTTGCTGGAAAAGCCAGCCGGCAGGATGGCTTTTCCGTGTTGGGTTGGGGGTTGGGGCTTGCCATGCAAATTTTGCAACAGCGAGCACAGATTGCCGGATCTTTTTCTAATTTAGTGCTTGCATGGGCCCAAAGTGGGCGTTTCCATCATGCTCGGACTAACCCAATGAGCACGGCGATGAAAATCAACGCGACCATCCTTTCGACGATTGTGCTGCTCGGTGCGGCTATTTACGTGTTCGTGGAGAGCGGGCGGCTGGGCTATCCTTCGGTCATTGTGCTGGCTACGCCCTTGGTCATTTCCTTCCACCCGGTCTTCCGGATGGAAGCCAAGGCCAGTGGCGTCGAGCCGGAGCGGTTTGAGCACGACCGCAAGTTGCTGAACCAGTTGCGCTGGTCGCTTTTCGCCCTAGGCGCCGCCTTGTTCGTCTGGGATTCCTTTTTCGCCTGAGCGGAAGGCCTTGGGCGTCCAGCCCTAGTAGCCGAAGTTGCGCAAGGACCGTTCGCGGTTGCGCCAGTCTTTGTCCACTTTGACGAAGATTTCCAAGAACACTTTCGTTCCGAAGAAGGATTCGATGTCCATGCGGGCCTGTGAGCCGACGCGCTTGAGCGCCTCTCCCTTGTGCCCGATCAGGATGCCTTTCTGCGAATCGCGGTCGGCCACGATGAGGCTCTGGATGCGCAGCAGTCCGGGCTCGTGCTTGAAGGTCTCGATGACAACTTCCACCGAGTAGGGGATTTCCTTCTGGTAGTTGAGCAGTATCTTCTCGCGGATGATTTCCGAGACGAAGAAGCGCTCGGTCTTGTCGGTGAGCTGGTCCTTGGGGAAGAAGGCCGGCCCCTCGGGCAGGCGGGCCATGATGTGCTCGAGCACGGCGGGCATGTTGAAGCCATGCAGGGCCGCCAGGGGGATGATGGTGGCCTTGGGCAGGACCTTGGTCCATTCTTCGTAGAGCGCCTCGACTTCTTCTTGGTTGGAAAGGTCTATCTTGTTGAGCAACAGCAGCACCGGGCTTTCCAACTGCTGCACCTTCGAGAGGAAGCGCTGGTTTTTGTGGTATTTCTCGTACACGTCCGTGACGTAGAGGATCACATCGGCGTCCTCGAGGGCCGACTCGGCGAACTTGAGCATCGACTCCTGCAGCTTGTACTTGGGCTCGAGCACCCCGGGGGTGTCCGAATAGACGATCTGGAAATCCTCGCCGGAGACGATGCCCATGATGCGGTGCCGGGTGGTCTGCGACTTGGAGGTGATGATGGAGATTTTCTCGCCGACCAGGGAGTTCATGATGGTCGATTTGCCCACGTTGGGGTTGCCGATGATGTTGACGAAGCCGGATTTGTGTGCCATTGGGCGCGGATTGGTTGTGAACAGGGGCGCGAAAGTACGCTTTTTTTCGTCTTGGCCCCACGCCTGGGGCGCAAGCCTTGGCGGGCGGCGGGCGGAAGCGGGATGCAAGCCGCTCAGTTCCAGGGCAGTCGCGATCGCTCGGCCCAGTAGCTTTCTGGCTCGACGGCCATTTGCTCGAGCAGCCGCCAGTCGTCTGGGGCGATGCGCAGCGAAGCGGCCTCCAGGTTGGAGGCCAGGTGCCCGGCTTGGGCCGCGCCGCTGAGGACCACGTGGCAGAAGGGCTGCGCCAGGGCGAAGGCCAGCGCGAGGGCGTCGGGCGTGGTGCCGAGCCGGCTGGCCATTTCGACAAGGGCGGGCAGTTGGAGCAGCCGCCCGTTGGCCATGGCCTCCTTGACGACGATGAGCCGCCCGCTGTCATGGGCCCGGAGCAGGGTGGGGGTGGTGCTCTGTTCCAGCACGTTCCAGGTAACCTGGGCCAGGGTGAAGAGCGGCTGGCCGTCGCGCTCGATGGCGAAGGCCTTTTCGAGGGTCTGGGCCTGCCGGGGGCCGCTGACGCTCAGGCCCACGCGGATGCCTCGCGCGCGCAGGCTGGCCAGGCGGTCGAGCACGGGGGCGTTGTCGAGCACGCCGCTCTCCAGGGTGGCCGAGTGTATCTGGTAGGTGCGGAGCCAGGGGCCGAGCAGGGCCAGGCTCTCGGCGAGTTGGCGCTCGAGGTTTTCGAGGCTGTGCTCCTTTCGCTCGTGCAGCTCGGCGCGGACTTGCCAGTCGGCCGTATAGACGTAGCCCCATTTGGAGGCGATGGTCAGCGCGCGGGCCTTCTCGGGATGGGCGTGGCACCACGAAGAGAGGAAGGCCTCGGCCCTGCCGTATGAGCGGGCGGCGTCGATGTAGCGGACGCCGAGGTCGAAGGCCAGGTCGAGCATCCGGTGGCAGTGCTGTTCGAGGGCCTCGGGGGTGCGGGCGCCTTCGAGGTCGTCGGCGTGCCCGAGGTTGATGTAGCCCGGCCGTCCCAAGGCGGCCAGGCCCAGTCCGATGGTAGGCTGTTGTGTAATCCGGGGCATGTCGGGCGGGGTGTCAGGCATTGGTAAGCCAGTCCCATGCCTGCTCGCGGCTGCCGAAGAAGAGGCTTTCGAAGGCCAGGGCGTTGCCGGTCTCCATGGCCTGCTCGATCGAGAGCTGGGAGATGAAGTCCTGGCTGACGATGATGGCCACCTTGCGCAGGCCGTGCTCCAGGGCGGGCGGGAAAACGGTCTTGTCGTTCCACTCTTGCAGCTCGGGGCTGATGACGAAGGCGAACTGGGTCAGGTCGATCAGCAGGCGGCGCAGCGGGCGGCTTAGCGCGAAGGGCAGGTAGGCGCTCATCTCGTCGATATAGTCCTTGTCTTCCATGTCGGTCGAGTTGGCTTTCCAGGAGAACTCGACCATCTCGAGCTCGGGGTAGTAGGTCAGCTTCTTGAAGGGGGTTTCTTGGTAGAGCGATTCCATGGTGTTGGTCATTAGGTGGGTGTTCAAAAGAAGACGCTTGGCCAAGATAGTGATTTCTGGCCAAGCGTCGAGGGATTTTCTCGGGGAGACCCGCTAGCTCATTTCTTGTAGAAGTCGGTGCTTTCGAAGATCTTGTCGGCGGATTTGGCGATGAAGCCGCTGTAGAGCTTGCCGTCGGTGTCGGGGTAGCGGATGGCGAACTCGTAGTAGCACGAGGGGATCTCGTGGGTGCCTTCGGCGAAGGCGATGGGGGTGATCTGGGCCAGGGTGCTCGACTGCTGGAGCAGCTCCTCGCGGGTGCCTTTGATCTCGCCGCCGGAGGTGTTCAGCAGGAATCCGTTGTCCTTGAGGTGCTGGTTGACCTTCTCGATGGTGTCGAAGACCTTGAGGGCGTTGATGTTGACGGTGAAGTGGTTGGCCCGGAATCCATAGACGTAGAGCCATGCGGCGTACTCGCTTTCGTCGCGGAGCTTGAGGTAGGTGGTGTAGGAGGGCTTGCCCCAGATGTTGCCGGCCACGATGAGCTCGTCGGACTGGAGCATGTGGGCGGGGATGGCGGCGGCGCAGGCCTTGGCGGTCTGCTGGACGAAGGGGCTGAGCTGGCCGGTGAGCAGTTGGCTGATGAATACGCGGGGCGCGCTGGGGTCGGTCTGGTGCTCGTAGTGCTTGGCGAACAGCTTCTTGGACTCGAAGTGGTACTGTCCTTTCTCGACGTAGCCGTTGGCCAGGAAGGGGCGGGCCAGGGCCTCGACGTCGATGCCGGGCAGGTCGAAGGTGCGGAAGGCGATGTGGTCGTTCAGGACGGTCTCGCCGGCTTGGGTGAAGAGGTCATGGACCTTCTGGGCGTCGGGGGTGAGGCTCACGTAGTCGTTCCAGAGGGCCTCGAAGACAGCTTTGTAGCTCATCGGTTGAAGTTTAATGGGTTTGGATTTATACCAGTCGCGAATTTAGCAGAAAGCGCGCAATCGCGGCAGCCTGGCGGCGAAAACGTTCGCGCAGGTAGGGGCGGGCCCCTCGGGCGTTCGCGGCCTGTGCCGCGGACTGTACGTTTTCGGACGCTGGGCAGGCCAGAACGGACGCTTTTCGTTTTCGGAACGCATGAACTTTTCTTGTCATAAAATTTTGAAAATCAGATATTTGTAACGATTGGCACGAAAGTGGCTTCGCTTGCCTGTCTTGAAACCGCCGGCGCCCAAGCGTCCAGCATGATTTGAAAATGGCAAAATAACGCGCTTCTTCGCGGTCGCCAGCCGTCCATGTCCGAACCGAGAACCGATCAACAAGGTATGAACCATCATCGTATGCCAAGACCCCTCGCGTCCACCCTGGCCCTCTTGTCGGTGGCGCTTTTGCCCAACAGCCTGGCCGCCCAGCAGTCGTGGACCCTCGACCGGTGCGTCGCGCAGGCCTTGGAAAGCAACCTGACCCTCCAGCAGCAGCAGGTGAGCGTGCGCATCTCGGAGGAGAGCTTCGCGCAAAGCGGCAACGACCGCCTGCCGAGCGTCACGGCGGGGGCCAGCCACACCTGGCGCCTGGGCCGCACCATCGACCCCTTCACCAACCAGTTCGTCGAGCAGACGGTCCAGAGCGACAACTTCTTCCTGGCGGGCTCGATGACCCTTTACAGCGGGATGCGCCAGCAGAACAGCATCGAGCAGAGCCGCTACGACATGATGGCCAGCCTGGAGAACCTCGAGCGCGCCAAGAACGACGTCAGCCTGCGCGTCTCGACGGGCTTCCTCCAGGTGCTCCTGGCCCAGGAGAACCTGAAGATCGCCCAGAGCCAGGAGGCCATTTCTGCCCAGCAGGTGCAGCGCATGGAGCGCCTGGTGGAGGCCGGAACCATGGCCGAGGGCAACCTGCTGGAGCTCAAGGCCCAGGCCGCGACCGACCAGGTCAACCGCGTCAGCCGCGAGAACGAGCTGCGCATGGCCGAGCTGCAACTTCGCCAGCTCATCAACCTGCCGCCCAGCGAGCCTTTCCAGGTCGAGGCCCCGCCCATGGGCGAGCTTTCGGCCCAGGATGTGGCCTACTCGGTCGATGAGGTCTATGCCCAGGCCCAGTCGCTGCCCCAGATCAAGGCCCGCGAGCACGAGATCCAGCGCCAGGAGGCCCAGCTCCGCGTTTCCGAAGGCGCCTTGCAGCCCACCTTGAGCCTCGACGCCAACATCGGCACCGGCTACTCCGACGCCCGCAACCTTTACGACCTCGTGCAGGAGCCCGACCGCGTCATCGGCTACGTCGGGGGCACCGAGAGCCTGGTCTATTCGCCCAACTTTTCGACCGTCGAGCGGGCCTACCCCTTCTTCGACCAGCTCAACGACAACGCCAGCACGGCCATTTCGCTCAGCCTGCGCGTGCCCATCTTCAGCCGGTTCGACAACCGCACCAACATCAGCGTCTCGCGGATGCGGGTCGAGAGCAGCCAGTACGACCTGCAGATCGCCCAGCAGACGCTCTACCAGGACATCCAGCAGGCCCATGCCGACGCGGCCAACGCCCTGGCCAACTACAACGGCCTGACCGCCGCCGTCGAGGCCAACCAGCAGGCCTTCGACTACGCCCGCCAGCGCTACGAGGCCGGCCTGATCGACGCCCTGGAGTTCAACACCGCCAAAAACCGGCTGGAGCAGGCGCAGGCCAACCAGGTCCGCGCCAAGTTCCAGTTCCTCTTCTCGAGGGCCGTGCTCGACTTCTACCAGGGCAAGCCCATCAGTTTCTGAAGCCCAAACACCCACCCAACCCGCCGCAAACCGCCGACCATGATCGAGCTGATCGACATCAACAAGACCTACGTCACGGGCAAGAACAGCCTGCACGTGCTCAAAGGAATCGACCTGACCATCGAGGCCGGGGACCTGGTCTCCATCATGGGTTCCTCCGGCTCCGGAAAGTCCACCCTGCTCAACATCCTGGGCATCCTCGACAACTACGAGAAGGGCGAGTACCGCCTCGACGGCAACCTCATCAAGGACATGAGCGAGAAGAAGGCCGCCCAGTACCGAAACCGCTTCCTCGGCTTCGTCTTCCAGTCGTTCAACCTCATCTCGTTCAAGAACGCCATGGAGAACGTGGCCCTGCCGCTCTACTACCAGAAGGTCAGCCGCCGCAAGCGCAACAAGATGGCCCTGGAGTACCTCGACCGCGTGGGCCTTCTGCCCTGGGCCGACCACTTGCCCAGCGAGATGTCGGGCGGGCAGAAGCAGCGCGTGGCCATTGCCCGGGCCTTGATCGCCCAGCCCAAGGTCATCCTGGCCGACGAGCCCACGGGCGCCCTCGATTCCAAGACCTCCGAGGAGGTCATGGGGCTCTTCCACCAGATCAACTCCGAGGGCATCACCGTGGTCATCGTAACGCACGAGAACGACATCGCCGCCCAGACCCGAAAGGTCATCCGCCTGCGCGACGGCCTGATCGAGCGCATCGAGCACAATTCGCCCCACTCATAAGCCCAACCAAAGCCCCGCCCCACCATGTTCGACCTCGACAAATGGCAGGAAATCCTCAGCACCATGCGCACCAACAAGCTGCGCACGGCCTTGACCGGCTTCAGCGTGGCCTGGGGCATCTTCATGCTGGTCATCCTCCTGGGCGCCGGCACAGGCCTCGAGAACGGAGTGCGCCAGCAGTTCAACGACGACGCCTCCAACAGCATGTGGCTCTACTCGGGCCAGACCAGCGTCGCCTACCAGGGCCTCAAGAAGGGCCGCCTGGTCCAGTTCGAGCTCGGCGACGTCGAGGCCCTCGAGGAGCAGGTCGATGAGGTGCTCGACATCACCGCCCGCTACTACATCCCCACGGCCGGGGTCATCAGCTACGGCGGCAAGAGCGGCACCTTCAGCGTCCGCTGCGTGCATCCGGCCCACGCCATCGTCGAGAACAGCCAGATCGTCGAAGGCCGATTCCTCAACCCCATGGACCTCGAGGAGTTCCGCAAGGTCATCGTCATCGGCGACCAGGTGCGCCGCGACCTCTTCGGCGACTCCCTCGAGGCTGTCGGCCAGCTCGTTACCATGGACAAGATCGTTTACAAGGTCATCGGCGTGTTCACCGACTCGGGCAGCAGCCAGGAGCAGGAGACCGTCTATCTGCCCATCACCACGGCCCAGCGCATCTATGGCGGCGACAACGTGGTCAACCAGATCATCTTCACCATCGACGCGGCCAACACCCAGGAGAGCAAGGCCGTGGAGGAGCAGGTCCGCCAGGTCATGGCCACGCAGCACAACTTCGACCCCGCGGACACGGAGGCCATGTTCGTGCGCAACATGGTCGAGAACTTCGAGAACGTCATGGCCTTGTTCATGGGCATCCGCGTGTTCGTCTGGGTCATCGGCATCGGCACCATCGTGGCCGGGGTCGTCGGCGTGAGCAACATCATGATGATCGTGGTCAAGGAGCGCACCAAGGAAATCGGCATCCGCAAGGCCCTGGGCGCCACGCCCGCCTCGGTGGTCGGCCTGGTGGTGCTCGAAGCCGTGCTGATCACCAGCGTGGCCGGCTACCTCGGCCTGGTGGCGGGCGTCGGCCTGCTGGAGCTGGTGGCAGCCAACATGCCGCCCTCGGACTTCTTCCTCAACCCGGGGGCCGACTTCCGCCTGGCCCTGGGGGCGACCCTGCTGCTGGTGGCCAGCGGCTCGCTCGCGGGGCTGGTGCCCGCGCTCAAGGCCGCCGCCATCCGCCCCATCGTGGCCCTTCGCGAAGAATGACATTCCATCACCCCTAGCCCTTCCCAATCATGTTCGACATCGACAAATGGCAGGAAATCTTCAGCGCGCTGGGCAGCAACCTGTTCCGCACGTTCATGACGGCCTTCGGCGTCTCCTGGGGCATCTTCATGCTGGTGGTGATGATGGGCGCCGGCAACGGGCTGCAAAACGGCGTCATGGCCGGATTCGCCCGCTTCGCCACCAACAGCGCCTTCTTCTGGAGCCGTTCCACCTCCATGCCCTACAAGGGATTCGACGAGGGCCGCCCCATCACCCTCAAGAACGGCGACATGGAGGCCATCCGCGGCGTCGAGGGCGTCGAGCTGCTGGCGCCCCGCGTCAACGGCCCCTGGGGAACCGAAGGCCTCAACACCTCCCGCGGCCTCAAGAGCGCCAACTTCAACATCACGGGCGATTACCCCGACTACTTCGAGATCGACCCCATCGACCTGCTCGAGGGCCGCGTCATCAACGACATCGACATCCGCGACAAGCGCAAGGTCTGCATGATCGGCACCCGCGTCCGCGAGCTGCTGTTCGAGCCCACCGAGGAGGCCCTCGGGCAGTACGTCCGCGTGCATGGCGTCTATTTCCAAGTCATCGGGGTCTTCAAGGCCGCCACCGAGGTCAATTTCGGCTCCAACAAGGAGGAGACCATCTTCCTGCCCTTCACCAGCCTCCAAAAGGCCTTCAACTATGGCGACCAGGTCCACTACTTCTCCTTCACGGCTGGCGCCGACGCCTCGATTTCCGACCTGGAGGTCCAGATCAAGGACCTGCTCAAGCAGCGCCACGGCGTCCACCCCGACGACGAGCGGGCCTTCGGCTCGTTCAACCTCCAGGAGCGTTTCGAGCAGATGCAGGGGCTTTTCCTGGGCATCAGCCTCCTGGTCTGGTTCGTCGGCTCGGGCACGCTGCTGGCGGGCGTCATCGGCGTGAGCAACATCATGCTGATCATCATCAAGGAGCGCACCAAGGAAATCGGCATCAAGCGCGCCCTGGGCGGCACGCCCGCCGACGTGATCAAGCAGATCGTCACCGAGTCGGTCTTCCTGACCACGGTGGCCGGACTGCTCGGCCTGAGCTTCGGCGTGGCCCTGCTGCACGCCATCGACGTTTTCGTACTCGGGGCCAGCGGAGGCACGCAGATGTTCCGCGATCCCAGCATCCGCCTCAAGGTCGCCCTCCAGGCCCTGGCCATCCTGGTCGGCTCGGGGGCATTGGCCGGGCTGATTCCCGCCCGCCGGGCCGTCAGCATCAAGCCCATCGACGCCCTGCGCGACGAGTGAGCGCCCCGGGCCGCCTAGCCATCGAAAATCATCACCCCAAAAAAACATCTTGAAAGCATAAAGACCATGAAAAAGATAATGTTCTCGCTGTTGGGCCTCGCGCTGCTGGCCTTGTTCGTCTCGGTCATCGTCTTCCTCTGGAAAAAGGACCAGGCGCCTCCCGTGGTGTTCCAGACCATCTCGCCGGAAAAGATGAACATCGTCAACAAGACCGTGGCCACCGGTTCGGTGGTGCCCCGCAAGGAAATCGAGCTCAAGCCCACCGTCTCGGGCATCGTGCAGGAGCTGTACGTCGAGCCCGGCGACCGCGTGCAGGTGGGCGACCTGATCGCCAAGATCCGCATCATCCCCGACATGGTATCGCTCAACAACGCCGAGTCGAGGGTGCGCCGGGCCCAGATCTCGCTTGAGGACGCGCAGCAGGCCTTCGACCGCCAGAAGGGCCTCTTCGACCAGAAGGTCATTCCCGTGGCCGACTTCCTGCCCTTCGAGGTGGCCCTCAAGAACGCCCGCGAGGAGCTGGCCTCCGCCCAGGACAACCTGGCCCTGGTCAAGGAAGGCGCCACGGCCCGCAGCGGACAGGCCGCGAACACCATCATCCGCTCGACCATCAGCGGAACCGTCCTCGACGTGCCCATCGAGATCGGCAACTCCGTCATCGAGCGCAACACCTTCAACGACGGCACCACCGTGGCCGTGGTGGCCGACATGGGCGACATGGTCTTCGAGGGCAACGTCGATGAGACCGAGGTCGGCAAGCTCAGCCCCGGCATGAACCTGCGCCTTTCCATCGGCGCGCTCGAGAACTTCGACTTCGACGCCAAGCTCGAGTACATCTCGCCCAAGGGAACCGACGTCAGCGGGGCCATCCAGTTCCAGATCAAGGCCAGCGTCGTGGTGCCCGACACCGTCTTCATCCGCGCCGGATACAGCGCCAACGCCGACATCGTGCTCGACAGCCGCGACAGCGTCCTGGCCATCAGCGAGGGCCTGCTGCGCTTCGGCGAGCAAGATTCTGTCTATGTGGAGGTCGAGACCGAGCCGCAGGTCTTCGAGAAACGCCTGGTGCAGGTCGGCCTTTCGGACGGCATCAACATCGAAGTGCTCGGCGGCATCGGCCCCGACGACAAGCTCAAAGGCCCGCCCCAGGAGGCGGAGGGCCAAGGCGGAGGGCCCGGCGGCGGAATGCGCCGGCGATAGTCCTGGGCCAAACATCGTCCAAGGGCCGCCACCTCGCGCGACGGGGTGGCGGCTCGCGTTTTTTGCTAATTTTGCTCGAAGCCGCCGCAAAGGGTGGCTTTTCGCTTTGGTGCCAGATTCCTCATCTTTCCCAAAAAAACAAGCCTATGTCAGTTGCCAACTCCACCAACGTCAAGCGCGTGACCACCCACGTCTTGCAGGCCATGAAGCTCAAGGGCGAGAAGATCTCGATGCTGACGGCCTACGACTACTCGATGGCCAAGCTGGTCGATAGCGCCGGCATCGACGTCATCCTGGTGGGCGACTCGGCCTCCAACGTCATGGCCGGCCACCAGACCACGCTGCCCATCACCCTCGACCAGATGATCTACCACGGCGCCTCGGTCGTCCGGGCCGTCGAGCGGGCCCTGGTGGTCGTGGACATGCCCTTCGGGACCTACCAGGGCAACTCGAAGGAAGCCCTGGCCTCGGCCATCCGCATCATGAAGGAGACTGGCGCCGGGGCCGTGAAGCTCGAAGGCGGCTCCGAAATCCTCGAGTCCGTCGGGCGCATCCTCTCGGCGGGCATCCCCGTCATGGGCCACCTCGGGCTTACCCCCCAGTCTATCAACAAGTTCGGCACCTACGCCGTGCGCGCCAAGAAGGACGCCGAGGCCCAGAAGCTGCTCGAGGACGCCCACCTGCTGGCCGAGGCCGGCTGCTTTTCCATCGTGCTCGAAAAGATCCCCGCCCAACTGGCCCAGAAGGTGGCCGAGGAAGTCAAGGTGCCCTTCATCGGCATCGGCGCCGGCCCGGGCGTCGATGGGCAGGTGCTGGTCATCCACGACATGCTCGGCCTCACCCAGGAGTTCTCGCCCCGCTTCCTGCGCCGCTACCACAACCTGGCCGACGAGATCAAGGGCGCCGTGGCGCGCTACGTGGCCGACGTGCGGGCACGCGAGTTCCCCAACGAGCAGGAGCAGTATTGAGCCCAAGCAGGCCAAACAGCCCCTAGCCCAGTTGGTAGAGCAACAGGCTGAAAACCAAGGTTCTCAATCCCCCAAGGCTGCCCATTTCGGGCAGTCTTTTTTTTGCCCGGCGGTTCGCCCGACGCAGGCCTAGCGCAGGTTTTCCCCTTGGCCATCAAGGGCTTGGGGCTGGCCAAAGCCGTACCCGGCCACAGCCTGTCCAACGGTCAGAAAAAAGTGCCAATGCGCTTGCTTTTCCGAGACATAGTTTGTAGCTTTGGCTATCTTGCTTCATAGGTGGGTAATATTTGAAAAACAGGCCAGTCTGCAAATTGCTTTTGAAACACAAGTTGAAAAAACGATAAATTTTAAACCTTTGTAGCGAAAATGGTAGAAACGAAAAGACTTGTATTAAAGCCTTTGACCTACGAGCAGTTGGTAAAATATACCAAATGCGATAACTCGTTGGAAGAAGAATTGAATTTGAACAAAACATCTAGAATAATTTCTGATGAGTTAAAAGAGGCCTTGGAAAACACAATACTTCCGAATGTGGCTGATACGTCAAAGAATTACTTGTACTCTACCCTCTGGACAGCCATAACAAAGGCCGACAACAAAATGGTTGGGGACTTGTGTATTGTAGGCGAACCCAATGCAAAGGGTGAAATTGAAATTGGTTATGGGACATATGACGAATTTCAGGGAATGGGTTACATGACCGAAATTGTTGGAGGTATTGTTGAATGGGCAAAAACTCAATTGATGGTTAAGTCAATACTAGCCTCAACCGAAAAAACAAATGTAGCATCGTTTAAAGTTCTGCAAAAGAACAACTTCGTAAAAATTAGTGAATATGAATGCTTGTTGAACTGGAAATTAGAACTATTGGCAAAAAACGACGATAAGTCAAAATTAGAAAATGCACCACAAGTGTCAGACAAAACAATAGAAGACAAGGGATAAAAGAGGTACTCCGCGAGGGTTGAACAGCAAAGTGGCTTGCATAAGGTGGATCCGCGAGCCAGGGTTTACCTCCGTTGGGAGGAAGGAAGCCCCGCGGATGTACGATTTGCCCCGCGTCGTTCAAAGCCAGATTGGCGAGCTTTCCTTGCCTGCGCGATTCCGCCCAGCGCCCCCCAAAGCAGGCTTTGCCATTGACCATCAAGGGCTTGGACTTGCCAGAGTCGCATTCGACCCCAGCTTGTCCAACGGTCAGAAGAAAAGTGCCAACGCGCTTGCTTTTCCGAGGCATAGTTTGTAGCTTTGGCTATCGTCAATTTCGAACACCCGATACAAGTTACTTTTGGGTAGGAATTGAAGAGGGAGGAAGGGATGACCTTGTGGGCAATCAAAATGGCGAAATAAATACAGCTCAACCAAAAACTTATAATTTAGCAGCGATTAAAATACGAGCAATGTCGAAACAGAGCATCAACAATTACTACAATAAAATCAGCCAATACAGACGGTTTGGCGGAACTCGAAACGAAACAAGTGTTCGACGCGCTTTTGCTAATTTATTGGAAGACTACTGTTTGCCAAAAAACTTGATTTTGGTTGACGAAGTTCAATTAAAAAATTCCGCCAAACGACCGGACGGAACCGTAAAAGATGCCTTGCAATTGGATTGGGGTTTTTGGGAAAGCAAAGACCAAAAAGATGATCTCGACGAAGAAATCAGTAAAAAAATCGCAATCGGATACCCGATTTTCAATATTCTGTTTGAAAATTCGGAACAAATTGTACTCTTGCAACAAGGCGAAGAAGTGATGCGCGGCGAAATGGCCAATGCCGATTTTTTGCATCGTGTATTGACCGCTTTTGTTGAATACCAGCGACCCGAAATCAAAGAATTTCATACAGCAGTCGAGAAATTCAAAGAAGATATTCCCGACATTGTGGAAGCACTTCGTGCGATGATTGAAGCCCAAGACGAGAAAAATCCGGATTTCAGAGTTCAACGAGAAAAATTTTGGAATGTGTGCCGCGAAAGCATCAACCCTGAAATTTCGGCTTTCGATATTCGGGAGATGCTGATACAGCATATTCTTACAGCCGAGATATTTGACACCATTTTCGGCAGCAGCCATTTTCACCGCGAAAACAACATTGCGCGAGAATTAGAAACCGTAATCAACACGTTTTTTGTCGGCAAAGTGCGCCGCGACACCTTGTCAGCCGTTGACAATTACTACAAGGCAATAAAAGCCGAAGCAGCACGGATAGACAACCATCACGAAAAGCAAAAATTCCTGAAAGTCATTTACGAAACTTTTTACAAGGCCTACAACCCCAAAGGAGCAGACCGTTTAGGAGTGGTTTACACGCCCAACGAAATTGTGAAATTCATGGTGGAAAGCACTGATTATTTGCTCGAAAAACATTTCGGTAAAAATCTTGCTGACAGAAACGTGCAAATACTCGACCCTGCGACAGGCACCGGCACATTTATTACCGAAATCATTGAACAAATACCGCCAAAATACCTCAAGCACAAATACCAAAACGAAATACATTGCAACGAATTGGCAATTTTGCCTTATTACATTGCCAACCTGAACATAGAGTTTACTTACCAACAAAAAATGGGCGAATACGAAGCTTTCGAGAACATCGTATTTGTGGATACTTTGGACAATTTGGGCTTCGATTTCATTGGTAAGCAACAAACTATGTTTGCCATGACCAGCGAAAACCTCGCACGCATAAAAAATCAAAACAGCAAAAAGATTTCGGTCATCATTGGCAATCCGCCCTACAATGCCAACCAGATGAACGAAAACGACAACAACAAAAACCGCGAATATCCTCAAATAGACAAACGCATTAAAGACACCTACATTCACCACAGCACCGCACAGAAAACCAAGGTGTACGATATGTACGCAAGGTTTCTGCGTTGGTCGAGCGACAGACTGGACAAAAATGGGATCATTGCGCTAATAACCAACCGCTCATATATTGATAGCAGGTAACTATTTAGGTCATCTCGCATTTGACGGAAAGGAAGTTGTGGCCGTCAAAAGTGTTTTTGAGCTCCCTGAAAATGTTTCTTCCCTG
>JAIFMG010000188.1 GCA_020048645.1 Bacteroidota bacterium
ATCTTCCCGATGAGGATCATTTCACCCCTTCGGGGTTCTCTTCTTTGTCTTGAATCGGCTTTCTACAATCATTTCACCCCTTCGGGGTTCTTTTCTTTGGCTTGGGCGCTTATCATTTCCCCCCTTCGGGGTTCTCTTCTTTGGCTTGGCTGCGCTTATCATTTCACCCCTTCGGGGTTTTCTTCTTTGGCTTGGGCGCTTATCATTTCACCCCTTCGGGGTTCTGTCCTGGGGTTGGGCCACGCGTTCTACAATCATTTCACCCCTTCGGGGTTGGGCGAGGCTTCAAGGCAATCCATCACGTTTGAAAGCGATTGGGTATAAGACCTTATTTTTGGGCAAAACCTTAGTAGAAAATCAATTGGCGGAGTCAAAATAACCTTATTACCTTATTTCACCCATGAATTTGTAAAATGGAAGGTATGAAAAAGCCGCATCGCCCGAAAAAAGCCCTGAAAGGGCGCAATACCATAGCCATGGGTGAAGCCCATGGAACCGCGATCCCACCAACGTCGCAAGCCCTGAAAGGGCGCCATAATCTCGCGGCATGGCCAATCGTCGACACGTTTCTACGAAGATGCCAGGGCTACGCCCCTGAAAACCCGCCGCAAAAGCCCCGGAGGGGTGGCGTTGTTCGGCCCAACTTCCCGATGAGGATCATTTCACCCCTTCGGGGCTCTTTTCTCTGTCTTGGATGCGCTTTCTACAATCATTTCACCCCTTCGGGGTTGGGCTATCAAAATGCCGCGAGGCCCATCGCCCGCAAAAAGCCCTGAAAGGGCGAAATAACATAGCCATGGTGAAGCCCATGGAGCCGCGACCCCACCAACGTTCCAAGCCCTGAAAGGGCGCCATAATCTCGCGGCATGGCCAATCGTCGATTCAAGATGCCAGGGCTACGCCCCTTTCGAATGCGCGGTGGAGGCGATTCTGGTTCGATCTGCGTGGGTTGGTCTAGCAAAAAAGCAACGATGCCCAGCGCTAAGCGAAAAAAGCCGAAATTCGCGGCACGGCGGGCAAGCCCCGCCGCGAGATTGCGTTCGATACCCAAACCCACGCGCCATGAAGAAATGGATCTGGATAGCCCTGGCCGCCACGCTCAGCCAGTCGTGCAAGCCCAAGGAGCAGTTGACCAACGGAGCGGCCTCGCTGGGCGAGCTCACCGAAGAGGACTACCTGGCGTTCCAGGCCCTGTTTTCGGACGGCCTGCGCGAGAAGATGCTCACCAACTGGGACGATGCCCGCCTGAACCTGGAGCAGGCCCTGGCCATCAACCCGCGCAGCACGGCGGCGCGCTACGAGCTGTCGGGCCTGTACCTTCGGGCGGGCGACCTCGAGGGCGCGCGGCACAACATCGACATGGCCATCCGCGGGCAGGAGCAGAACCACTGGTACAAGCTGCGCAAGGCCGAGCTGGAGCTGGAGCTGGGCAACCTGCGCGAGGCCGTGAAGCTCTACCAGGAAGTCGTCCAGATGATGCCCGAGGTCATGCAGTTCCGCTACGAGCTGGCGCAGTTGCACATCGACAACGGCCAGTACGCCGAGGCCTACGCGGTCTATGACCAGATGGAGCTCAAGATGGGCGTCTCGGAGGAGCTGACCTTCCGCAAGACCGAGCTGCTGGGGGCGATGGGCCAGCCCGAGAAGGCGCCCGCCGAGCTCGAAAAGCTCGTGGCCGCCTATCCGGGCCAATATACCTACCGGGGCCTGCTGGCCGAGTCTTACGCCGGGCTGGGCCAGTACGAGAAGGCCGCCGCTGTCTATGAGAGCCTGCTGGAGACCGACCCGCAGAATGGCTACGTGCAGCTCTCGCTGGCGAACTTCCACCGCCTGCAAGGCCAGCGCCAGCCGTCGGAGGCCTACCTGGAGCAGGCTTTCGCCAACCCCGAGCTGGACCTGGAGGCCAAGCTGGACGTGCTGGGCGACGGCGTCTATTTCCAGGCCGCCGACCGCGACGCCCAGGAGCTCTACCACACGCTGCTCAACCTGCTGATCGAGGCGCATCCTTCCGACGCCCGGGCGCACCAGCTTTTCGCCGAGTACCTGTTCGACGAGGGCGAGCTGGAGCGTGCCCTCGACCAGTACCTCAAGGTCATCCAGCTTTCGAGCGCCGACATCGACGTGTGGCTGCGCTTGCAGTACCTCAACTCGCAGCTCAACCACATGCAGCCGCTCTACGACTTGGGCGAGCAGTCGGTCTCGCTCTTCCCGAACGAGCCGATCCTCTACCTGTACGCCGTCAGTGGCGCGCTGGAGCTCAAGCAGGCGCAGCAGGCCCTCGACTGGGCGCGCATGGGCCTGGGCATCTCGTTCGACCCGGCGATGATGGCGGAGTTCAGCTTCCTCATGGCCCACGCCCTCGACCAACTGGGCCAGTACGACAAGGCCGAGAAGGCTTACGCCGACTGCCTGGACCTGGACCCGGCGCACCTGGTGGCCAAGAAGGACTACGCCCTGTTCCTGGCCGACCGCGGCCAGCGCCTCGACCTGGCCACCCGCCTGGTGGACGAGGCCCTGGCCGAGCATCCGGGGCAGCCGGTCTTGCTGCACGCCAAGGCCTGGGTGATGCACCGCCAAGGCAAGAGCCAGGAGGCCCGGGGCCTCATGGAGCAGGCGTTCCGCAACGGCCTTTCGGGCGGACCGGCCTACGAGCACTATGGCGACATCCTTTTCACCCTGGGCGAGAAGGAGTTGGCCCTGCGGCAGTGGCGCAAGGCGCTTTCGGAAGGCGGAGCCTCGGAGGCCGTGCAGCGCAAAATCGTTGAGGAAAGGATCGTCGAATGAGCCCAACTTGCCGAAAGGGTGGGGGAGGGTCATGTCCGGCCAGGCAGTTCTACTGGTCGTGGATCCTGGCCTTCTTGTTCATGCTGCTCATGGCCTTCGGGTTTTCATCGTGCAAAGGCCGGCAGATTTTGCCTTCGGGGGAAGATTCGATCGTGCTGGTCGATTCACGTGCCGATTTTCTGCGCTGCGTCGCGTCGAGGCAGCCCAATTTCCACAGCATGACCATGAAGTTCCGGGCCACGAACTTTTCCAATCGACAGGAAATCCATTTCACGGGCGTCAGCCGCATCGTGCGGGATAGCGCCGTCTGGCTCACCCTTAGCCCCGGTTTGGGCATCGAGCTGGTCCGGGTGCTGCTTCGGCCCGACAGCCTGTTCTTCATGAACAAGATCCAGCAGAGCTATTTCGCGGGCGATTACGCTTATTTCCAGCAGGTTTACGGCCTCGCGATCGATTACCGCAACCTTGAGGCCCTGCTCACGGGCGTCGTGGCCGAATATCCGGCTCTCCGCGACGCGGAAAAGCCATTTTCTCGCTACCTGTTCATGTCCGAAGATTCTTCCCAAGTGCTTCGTTCTTACACCGACGAGCAGTTGCTGACCGCCATTCGGGATGGAATGATAGGGCATCGCTACGAATTTCAAGACTGTTGGCCCAGGAGCATGGAATTAAAGGACTACCAGAATGCGAAAGTGTTGTCGGTGCTTTACGGTCTTCCCACCGAGGTGGACGGCATCCCCTTTGTGTCGGGCCTCACGCTCACGACCCGCGACCGGGACGGCGAAAGCCGGACGGAGCTCGAGGTGCTGCGCCTGGAGCTGGACCGCGGGCTGACGTTTCCGTTCGAGATTCCGAGCCACTACCAACCCATCGTGCGACCATGAAGCGCGCTTTCTACCTTCTTGCTTTTCTTGTGATGCCCTTGCTGGTCTTCGGCCAGGCGGGCAGCAGCGCGCGGCAGCGCATGGAGATCCTGGCGGTGCGCATCGCCACGACGGAGCGGCTGCTCGAAAAGTCAGGCGCCGAGCTGGAGGCGAGCGTGGCGGCCTTGGAGCTGCTGGGCGCGCAGATCGCCGACCGCGAGGCGATGATCGGGGCCTACAACGACGAGGTGCTGCAGATCAACATCCAGATGGAGCAGGCCCGGGGCGCCATCGCGCAGCTCCAGGGCGAAATCGAGAGCCAGCGGGCCGAGTATGCCGCGCTGATCGTCCAAGCGAGCCGCTACGACCACAGCCACGACAAGCTGCTGTTCATCCTGTCGGCGGAGTCGTTCAACCAGGCCTACGCGCGGATGCTGTACTTTTCGCAACTGGCCGAGTACCGGCAGCGGCAGGCGGAGCTCCTGCTGCGCAAGCGGGCCGAGCTGAACGCGAAGCTGGGCGGCCTGGCGCTACTTTCGCACCAGAAGGAGCGGCTGATGGAGGAGCGCCGCCAGGAGGCCGAGCGCCTGCGCCAGCAACGGCAGCGCCAGGAAACGATGCAGGCGGAGCTGGTGCGCCGGGTGGCGGAGCTGCGGCGCGCGCTGGAGGCGCAGAAGGCGGAGGCCGAAGGCCTGGATCGCGCGGTGGTGGAGCGCATCGCCGAGGAGCTGCGCCGCATGGCTGAGGCCGCCGAGCAGGCGAGCGCGTCGTCGGCTCCCTTGCCCAGTCTGCCGACATCGGCCGCCGCGGGCGCGGACTTTGGCGAGCAGCGCGGGCGTCTGCCCTGGCCTGTCCAGCGGGGCGTGGTCAGCGGCCGCTTCGGCGTGAGCGAGCATCCGGTCTTGGCGGGCATCTTCGTGGCCAACAACGGCATCGACATCCGGGCCGAGGCGGGCGCCCAGGCGCGGGCCGTGTTCGCCGGGCGGGTCTCGGACGTGGTGGCCGTGCCGGGGGCCAACAAGGCCATCCTGCTGGCGCACGGAGAGTTTTACACGCTCTATTCAAACCTTTCGGCCGTCTCGGTGGTCAAAGGGCAGCAAGTCGCCCCGGGGCATATCCTGGGGACGATCCACGCCGAGCCGGGCGACAACAGCCTGCTGAAATTCCAGGTCTGGCACCGCCAAGAGAAGCTCGATCCGCTGCTCTGGCTGGCCCCGGTTCCCTGAAATGGGCCCATCGGAGGGCCTGATTGCCGTTAATCATTTTTAACATCCGTCCTTTTCTCTCGTTTTTTCAATTCAATGCCCTGAAAATCAATTTGTTCAAATCTCGTGGCCTTCTTTGTCCGTTTTTCAGGCGGAAAACCAAAGCGGAAGGTTCACGTATATTTGGACGCCCAAAGCGAACCGTTATGAGCCAATACGAAAGACTGATACAAAAGCTTGATGATTTCATCAAGAAATACTACAAGAACCAGATCATCAAAGGGGCCTTGCTGACCTTGCTGATCCTGGTGAGCTATTTCACGGTCTTGGCCATGCTGGAGTATTTCGGGAACTTCTCGGTGCCTGTCCGGACGGTCTTGTTCTTCGCCAGCCTGAGCCTGGCTTCGGTGGTGCTGATCTACTACGTGGTGTTGCCGGTGATGAAGTTCGCGAAGATTGGCCCGGTCATCAGCCACCGCCAGGCGGCGACCATCATTTCAAGGCATTTTTCACATGTCGAGGACAAGCTGCTCAATACCTTGGAGTTGGCGGCGAAGGGCCAGTCGGGCGGCAGTTCCTACGAGCTGGTGATGGCGAGCATCGAACAGCGGGCGCGCAGCCTGGAGTCGCTTCCGTTCCCCTCGGCCATCAACACCCGCGACAATGGCAAATACGCCAAGATCCTGGGCGGAGTCCTGGGCATGGTGACGCTCATCTATTTCTTCTTCCCTTCTATCCTGACCGAGGGGACGGGCCGCCTGGTGAACTACCAGACGCATTTCCAGCCTCCGGCGCCTTTTGCCTTTAACCTGCTAACGGATTCGTTGGTAGTGGAAAAGGGTGGGGATTTTGAAGTTGAGCTTCAGATCACCGGAAGCTACGTGCCGGCCGAGGTTCGGGTCGAGTACGGCGGCAACGCGTTCGTGATGGAGCGCAGGGGCAACTCGCGCTTCGCCTACCAGTTCAAGAGCATCAACAACAGCATCGACATCCGCTTCAGCGCCGAGCAATACCAGTCGGCGGACTACAAGATCAAGGTCCTGCCCACGCCGCTTATCCTGAACTTCAGCCTGAAAGTCGATGTGCCTGAATACACGGGCGAGCGCGACCGCGTGCTCGAAAACGTCGGCGACCTGACGGTTCCGGTGGGCAGCCGCATCACCTGGCACTTCGACACGCGCGACCTCGACAGCCTGTGGTTCTTCTTTTCCGATTCGACCACGCTCTCGGGCCCGCTGCACGAGGGCGGCATCGAGCTGGAGCGCCGGGCCATGCAGTCGCTGCGCTACGATGTGTCGGTGGCCAACCGGCATTTCACCCGCGAGAAGGTCGTGAGCTACAAGCTCAACGTCATTCCCGACGTGCATCCGACCATCGACCTGCGCATGGTGCGCGACAGCCTCCGCCCTTCGGTCTTCTACTTCAACGGGCGCATCACCGACGACTACGGCTTCAGCCGCCTGGCCTTCCGCTACTACCAGGCCGACAAGCCGCAAGACATCAAGAGCGTCGCGCTGCAAATGTCGCCCGCGCAGACGGCCCAGCAGTTCTACCACGCCGTGGACTTCTCGCAGCTCGACCCGCAGGGCAACGGCGATTTGCGCTACTTCTTCGAGGTCTGGGACAACGACCAGGTCAACGGCGCGAAGTCGGCCCGCTCGCAGGAGTTCGACTTCACGGTTCCGTCTTCGGCCGAGCTTAACGAGCAGGCCCAGCAAAGCAACTCGAACATCCGCGAGAAACTCCAGCAGAGCCAGACCCTGGTGCAGGAAATCCAGAACAGCATCTCCGACCTCCAGCAGAACGTCATCAACCAGAACACCTCCTCGTGGGAGCAGTCGGCCACCTTGAACGAAATTTTGAAGAAGCAGCAGCAACTTGAGGAGCTCTTGGAAGAAATCGCCGAGGAGAACGAGCAGCGCGACGAGCTGATGCAGGCCTTCGACGAGCAGACGCAGGAGCTCTTGGAAAAGCAGAAGCAGTTGCAGGAGATGATGGACAACCTGCTCACGGACGAGATGAAGGAGATGATGGAGCGCATCCGAGAGCTGCAAGAGCAGTTCGACCCGCAAAAGCTCAACGACCTTTCGCAAGAGATGGAAATGTCTTTCGAGAACTTCTCGAACCAGTTGGACCGCAACATGGAGATGCTGGAGCGCTACGAGATGGAGCAGCGCATGGAGCAGCTCAGCCAGGATTTGCAGCAGTTGTCGGAGGAGCAGGAGCGCCTTGCGGAAATGACCGAAGAAGAGGAACTTCCCCAGCAAGACCTTGAGCAGATGCAGCAAGAGCAGCAAGAGCGCTTCGAGCAGCTCATGGAAGAATACGAGCAGACCCAGGAGATGAACGAGGAGCTTTCGCAGCCCATGGACCTTCAGGAGTTCCAAGAACAGCGCGAGCAGATCGAGCAGGAGTTCCAAGAGGGACAAGAGAATTTGCAGCAGAACAAGAACAACAAGGCCTCGGAGAACCAGCAGAACAACTCGCAGAACCTGCAACAGCTCTCGGAGCAGATGCAACAGATGATGTCGCAGAACATCCAGCAGCAACAGGGCGAGAACGCCGAGACGCTCCGGCAGATCCTCGACAACCTGGTGCGCTTTTCGTTCGACCAGGAGGACCTGATGAAATCCATCGAGCCGCTGGCCAGCAGCGACCCCAAGTACGTTGAGGCGATTGACCGGCAGACGACGCTCGAAAACAACTTCAAGGTCATCAACGACTCGCTCGTGGCCTTGTCGAAGCGGGCGCCCGAGGTCAGCTCCTACGTCAACGAGCTGCTCCTCAAGATCCAGCGCGACATCAAGGGCGCCCAGCGCGAACTCGACAGCCGCAACAAGCCCCAGGCCCTGATGCGCCAGCAGTTCATCATGACCTCGGCCAACGACCTGGCTCTGCTTCTGGCCGAGTCGCTTGAGAACATGGAGTCTTCGGCTTCGTCGAGCGGAAGCGGCAGCGGCAAGCCCAACCCGAAGCCGGGCGAAGGCTCGGGCGGCGAGATCGGCGAGATGCGCGACATGCAGCAGCGCCTGCAAGACCAGATGCAGCAGATGTTGCAGATGCTGGAGCAGGGCCAGATGCCCGGCGGACAGCAGATGAACCAGCAGCTCGGCGAGATGATGCGCCAGCAGGAAATGTACAACCAGATGATGCGCCAGCTCATGCAGAACGGCGGGGTGGGAGACCAGGCCCGCGAACTGATGGAGGAGGCCCAGGACATGATCGAGCAGAACGAGAACGACATCATCAACCGACAAATCACCCCCGAGACCCTGTTCCGCCAGCAGCAGATCCTCACGCGTCTGCTCGAGGCCCAGGAATCGGAAGAGAAGCGCGAGTTCTCGGAACAGCGCCAGGCCGAGCGTCCGCAGGAGCATCCGCTTTCCAACCCCGAGGAAATCTTCCAGGAGTTGGGCGAGGGCGACATCTTCCGCGAAAACCTCGACTTCAATTCCCTGAAATTCCACAACTACTACAAGGAAATGTACAAAGAGTACATGCTCAATCTAAACCAGTGATGCCCATGTTCAAACAGGTCGAGTTCGCTTCGGAGAAGCGGAACATTTCCATCGCCGAGAATTTGGTTGACGAGGTCGCCGAGTACTGCTCCTTGAGCAAAGAGGTCTATGGCAACATGCTCGTGACGATCATCGAGGCCGTGGCCAATGCCATCATGCACGGCAACCGGTCCAATCCGGCCCTGAAGGTCTTCGTCAGTTGCAAGGTCAATCCGGACCATGTCGTCTTCATCGTCAGGGACCAAGGCCCTGGCTTCGATTACTCGCACGTTCCCGACCCGACCACTTCCGAGAACATCGAGAAACCCAACGGCCGCGGCGTCTTCCTGATGCGCAAATTGGCCGACTACGTGGATTTTGAAGATGGGGGCAGCACCCTGATGATCCAATTCAAGCGATGAGCCTTTTCCAGTTCCATAGCCAGGAGGTGGATTTCGTCTTGCGCGGCCACCAGAGTCAAGCGCTTTGGCTGGAGGCCCTCGTCCGGCACGAGGGCTTTGAGCCGGGGCCCGTCAACCTCATCTTCACATCCGATGAGGCCCTGCTGCGCACCAACCAGCAGTTCCTCCAGCACGATTTCTACACCGACATCATCACCTTCGACTACGGCACCGAGGCGCGCGTTTCGGGCGACCTGTTCATCAGCATCGACCGCGTGGCCGACAACGCCCGCCAGTTGGGCCTGCCTTTCGACGACGAGCTGGCCCGCGTCATGGCCCACGGGGTGCTGCATCTTTGCGGCTATGGCGACAAGACTCCGGCCGAGGAAAAGGCCATGCGGGCCAAGGAGGATTTTTATCTGGACTTGAAAGTCCGAAATGAATAATGGCTACTTTCGCGGCCATAACTTATTCGTTTGAAGCCTTATGATGGAGCAAGAAGTCTATGACGTCATCGTCGTTGGGGGTGGACATGCGGGCTGCGAAGCTGCTGCCGCCGCCGCCAACCTCGGTTCGAGGGTGCTGCTGGTAACGATGGACATGCACAAGTTCGGCAGCATGTCGTGCAACCCGGCTGTCGGCGGAATCGCCAAGGGCCAGATCGTCCGCGAGATCGACGCCCTGGGGGGCTACACCGCCCTGGTTACGGACATGACCAGCATCCAGTTCCGGATGCTCAACAAATCCAAAGGCCCCGCCATGTGGAGCCCCCGCTCGCAATGCGATCGCGAACTGTTCCCCATCGCCTGGCGGCGCCTGCTCGAAAGCACTCCCAACCTCGAGTTCTGGCAAGATACCGTTACCAAGCTGATCCTCGAAGACGGCAAGGCCAAGGGCGTCGTTACCAGCATGGGCACGCGCCTGCATTGCAAATCGCTCGTCCTGACCAACGGAACCTTCCTCAACGGCCTGATGCACGTGGGCCGCAAGCAGTCGTCCGGCGGGCGGGCCTCGCAGCCGGCCTCCTTCGGCCTGAGCGAGCAGCTCCTGGCCGCGGGCTTCGAGACGGGCCGCATGAAGACCGGCACCCCGGCCCGCCTCGACGGTCGCTCCATCGACTTCAGCCAACTTGAGGAACAAGCGGGCGATCCCAAGCCGGGCCATTTTTCCTTCATGCCCCAGACGGAGACCCTGGGCGTCCATCGGCCTTGCTACATCGGCTACACCAGCCCCCAGGTCCATGAGACCTTGCGCCTAGGCTTCGTCGATTCGCCCATGTTCAACGGAACCATCAAGAGCATCGGTCCGCGCTACTGCCCCAGCATCGAGGACAAGGTCGTAACCTTCGCGTCGAAGGACAAGCACCAGCTTTTCCTGGAGCCGGAAGGCCGCGACACGGTCGAGTATTACATCAACGGCTTTTCTTCGTCCTTGCCTTTGGAGGTGCAGTTGGAAGGCCTGCGCAAGATCCGCGGCCTCGAAAAGGTGCGCATCTTCCGCCCCGGTTACGCCATCGAGTACGACTTCTTCCAGCCCACGCAGCTCTACCACAGCCTGGAGACCAAGCGCATCGAGAACCTGTTTTTCGCCGGCCAGATCAACGGCACGACCGGCTACGAGGAAGCCGCCGCGCAGGGCCTGATGGCGGGCGTCAATGCCCACCTCAAGATCAACGGCCAGGAGCCTTTCGTGCTCAGCCGCGACGAGGCGTATATCGGCGTGCTGATCGACGACCTCGTTACCAAGGGCGTCGATGAGCCGTACCGCATGTTCACCTCGCGGGCCGAGTACCGGATCCTGCTCCGCCAAGACAACGCCGACGCCCGCCTGACCGAGAAATCCTACCGCCTGGGCCTGGCCAGTCGCGAGCGCTACGAGCGCTTCCTGACTAAGCAGGCCCACGTCCAGGCCTTGCTCAACTTCGCCGACGAGCGGAGCGTCAAGCCCGAGGAGGTCGATCCTTTCCTGGAGAGCCTGGGTAGTGCTTCGCTCAAGCATGCCCTGCGCCTTCGCAAGCTGCTGCTCCGCCCCGAGTTGGATTTCGCGAAGCTCCTGGCCCTGTTGCCCGACCTGTCCGCCCTTGCGGAACAGTTCGGCGACCTGCGCGAGGAAGTCATTGAGGCGGCCGAAGTGCTGATCAAGTACGAAGGTTACATCGACCGCGAGCGCGAGATTGCCGCCAAGCTCAGCCGCCTCGAAGGCGTGAAGATCGACCCCAAGATCGACTACGCCCGCCTGCTCTCGCTTTCGACCGAGGCCCGGCAGAAGCTCTCGAACATCCGCCCGCAGACCATCGGCCAGGCGTCCCGCATCACGGGCGTTTCTCCCTCCGACATCAACGTGCTGCTGGTCCACATGGGCCGTTAGTTCCATGTGGAACATTTCGCCGATGCTCTGCATCCTCTTTGCCGCGCCTTTTCGGGCGCGGTTTTTTTTTGGTGGATGCTCCTGCTCGGCGGCTTGCGCAGGCTGGTTCCACGTGGAACGATCGTCTGGGCGGCGCTTCTTCCGTCCCGACGTTTTGTTTTTTTTGGGCAGATGCGAGCTCGGCGCCTGGCCGGGGTGGGGGAGGGTGGCCTGGAATTGTTCCACGTGAAACCTTTGGAGGTCTGGGTGCGAATCGACACTTTCGCGGCAGGAAAAACAACTGTTGGGCATGATTGAAAACGAGCAACTCCGCGACAAGGTCCAGGGCCTGCCCGAACTGCCGGGCGTCTATCTCTTCCGCGACAAGGAAGGCACGGTCATTTACGTCGGCAAAGCCAAGCGGCTCAAGCGACGGGTTACCTCCTATTTCAGCAAGAGCCACGACAGCGCCAAGCTCCGAATTCTGGTCCGCCAGATCACCGACCTCTCGCACCTGGTCGTCGAGACCGAATCGGACGCCCTTCTGCTCGAAAACAACCTCATCAAAAAGTACCAGCCCCGCTACAACGTCCTGCTCAAAGATGACAAGAGCTTCCCCTGGATCTGCCTCAAGAACGAGAGCTTCCCGCGGGTCTTCTCCACCCGAAATCCCACCAAGGACGGCTCCGAGTACTTCGGCCCCTACACCTCGGGCCGGATGATGCACGCCGTGCTCGAGCTCGTCCGGCAACTCTACAAGCCCCGCACCTGCCGCCTCGACCTGCTGCCCGCCAACATCGAGGCCGGAAAGTTCAAGGTCTGCCTCGAATACCACATCGGCAACTGCCTGGCTCCCTGCGTGGGCAAGCAATCCGAGAAAGACTACCTGGAAAAGGTGGACGAAATCCGGCGCATCCTCAAGGGAAACATCTCTTCCCTGATGGCCTTCCTCAAGGAGAAAATGGCCGCAGCCGCCGAAGCCCTCGAGTTCGAACAGGCCCAGGCCTACAAAGAACGCCTGCAACTGCTCGAAAACTACCGGAGCAAATCGGCCATTGTCAACCCCAAGATCCACAACGTCGATGTCTTTTCCATCGTCGAAGGGCAGGAGAGGGCCTACGTCAACTACCTCCGCGTCGTGGACGGCGCCATCATCCAGGCCCATACCGTCGAAATCCAGATCCGCCTCGACGAGACCATCGAGGAAGTCCTCCCGACGGCCATTTTCGAGCTTCGCCAGCGCTTCGCCAGCCAGTCCCCCGAAATCATCGTGCCCTTCGAGCTCGACTACCCCGTGGCCGACGCCCGCGCCATCGTGCCCAAGATCGGCGACAAGAAGACCCTGCTCGACCTCTCGACCCGCAACGCCAAGTACTTCAAGCTGGAGCGCGAACGCCAGCGCGAAAAGGCCAAGACCGACACCGCAGCCGAACGCATCATGGCCACCCTCCAGAAAGACTTGCGCATGGCCGAGAAGCCCGTCCACATCGAGTGCTTCGACAACTCCAACTTTCAGGGCAGTTTCCCCGTCTCTTCCTGCGTCGTCTTCAAGAACGCCAAGCCCAGCAAGGCCGACTACCGCCACTTCAACGTCAAGACCGTCGAGGGAATCGACGACTTCGCCTCCATGCACGAGGTCGTCTATCGCCGATACAAAAGGCTGCTCTCCAAGGGCGTCTCCTTTCCGCAGCTCATCATCATCGACGGCGGCAAAGGCCAGCTCGGCGCCGCCATGCAGGCCCTCGACGAGCTGGGCATCCGCGGCCAGATCGCCGTCATCGGCATCGCCAAGCGCCTCGAGGAAATCTACTTCCCCAGTGACCCCGTGCCGCTCTACCTCGACAAGAACTCCGAGTCGCTCAAGCTCATCCAGCAACTGCGCAACGAGGCCCACCGCTTCGGCATCACCTTCCACCGCGACCAGCGCTCCAAGGCCCTGGTCCGCTCGCAACTGGCCAGCATCAAAGGGGTAGGGGACAAGACCCAGGAAAAGCTCCTGACCTTTTTCCAATCCGTCGAAGCCATCCGCCAGGCAAGCCTAGAGCAGATCGCCGAGCAGATCGGCATGGCCAAGGCCAAGGTCGTCTTCGAGGGCCTGCGCTCCGCCCCGCCCGAGCCGGAGGAGGATTGAAAGGCATTTTCGGGAGATGCCTCTCCGCGCCCGGACGCTTTTTGTGCCCTTTCTGATCAACGATAACCCACTGCCATGAGACACGCGCTGCTGACTTTGCTGGCGATTCCGCTTCTGCCCGTGCTGCTTTTGCAGGCCTTGAAAGTGCGCCGGCAGGTGCCCCGCCTGCCCGAGGCGGAGCATCCGAGCGGCTTCGCGCCCGGCCCGGAGCCTGCCCGCCCCGAGCTGCGGCTGCTGGTCGCGGGCGAGAGCACCATGGCGGGCGTCGGGGTACGCACGCACGAGGAGGGCTTCGCGGGTAGCCTGGCCCACGAGCTGGCGCGCCGGCTGCGGAGGCCGGTGCGCTGGCAGGTCCTCGCCCGGAGCGGCAGCACGGCCGAAAGCCTGCGCCGCGAGGTCCTGCCAGCGCTCGGTGCCGAGCCCTTCGACCTGGTGGTGCTGGGCCTGGGCGCCAACGACGCCTTCGCGCTGCGCCGCCCCGCCCGCTGGAAGGCCGCCGTCGGGCGCCTGCTCGACGCGCTGGGCGTGCGTCTGCCGGGCGTGCCCGTGCTCTTCTGCGCCCTGCCGCCGATCGGCGAGTTTCCGGCTTTTCCGGCGCTGTTGCGCTTCGTGCTGGGCCGCTGGGTCGGCTCGCTGGGCCGTGCCACGCAGGAGCTGGCCGCGCGCCGGGGCGATTTCCGCTTCGTCGAAGAGCCGATCCGCCTGGGCGACTGGCTGGGCGCGGACGCCAGCCCGGGCCGCGTCGCCGAGCTTTTCAGCGATGGAGTCCACCCTTCGCGACAAGCCTACCAGGCCTGGGCGGCCGACATGGCCGCACGCATCGCCCGGGACGGAAGCCTGCGCTTGGGCAGCCTCGGCTAGGCTCAGAACTCCAGCGCCAGGAGCAAGGCGCGCAGGTCGGCGTAGCCCAGGCGCTCGGCCAGCTCCTGCCCGGCGCTCGAAAGGACCTTGCGGTTCAGGCCAAGCTGCCGCGACATGGTGCTGAAATTGCTGCCCAGGCTGGCGTAGTAGATGATTTGCAGTTCCAGCTTGCTGACCCTTTGGAGCTGGCCGGTGGCCGTATCGACCAAGGCGGCCTGCTCGGTCTGCGTGTCGCGGAAATGCGGGAAGGAAAGGCCGCGGGGTTGGCGCATCCGCAACATGCCCAAGGTAAGCCAGACCCTTTCGCCGAGGTCGAAGGCCAGTGGACGCACTTCCATGTTGACCCAGTGGCGATCGCCCTCTTGGGCGCCCAGGCGGATGTGGAAGTCGGATTTCCAGCTCAGGGCGTCTTCGGGGCCAAGCTCGTTCCAGAGTGCCAGGCTGTGGCGCTTCATGCTGGCCAGCAGGTCGCGGTCGCGCAGGCTCAGCAGGTCCGTAAGGGCGCGGCTGTGGGGCAGGAAAGTCTCATGCCGCGAAAGCTCGCCGCTGATGCCCGGAATGAAGGGAAAGATCAGGAACGCCTCCTCGGCATGGTCGTAGAGCATCGGATAATGCCGCCAAAGGTCGTTGTGCTCGGGCGAGTTGCTGTGCGCGTGGATCATCCGCCGACAAAAGGCCGCCTTGGCTTCGAGGCTAGTGAAGCGATAGCCGCCTACAAGGATTTGCGTTTCGTCCATTTTTCTTCGGAAATATGCTGCTGCCCAGCCGAGAAAACGTTTCTGCCAATGGGTGGACCCAAAATTACAGCAAAAGTTGCAAAACCTGGAAATCCTTTGCCGAGTTGCTTTCTTGGGGGCAACACACGCTTTGAGGGTCGGCTTTCAATTTGCACAAGCCCTAACGCAGCGGACTAAACCCGGGGAAAATTTGCTGTCGTGATGCTATGGAAACACTTATTGTTGAACATCAAGGAATTTACAGATGTAATCATACCCATGATATTCAAATAGGAACGCAGGAAATGAGCTCAATACAGCAACAGTAGAGTCATTGCTGATGTATTTTTCAATTTGATTTGACAAAATCGCATTTTGCTGAATACTGTTTTTCTTTGGTATCGAATAACTATTGCTTGTGATAAAATTTGCTTTTCGGAGGTGGGCATCAATCAGCGTTATCCATGTTTCTTGCGTATATTTTGAAAACTGTTTCAAATCGCTTTTTGCTTCAGCATCAACATTTTGTTTGTATCTAATGTTGTCTTTTGCCTTGACCTTCAGATTCTTAAAGTCTATTGATTCTGAGTAGTGTTTCAACGACTCGACCATCGGATAGCTGATGTAGATTTTTCCATTTTCTGTTTCTTCTCGAAAGAAGTTTACAATTGTGCGCGCTTTGCTGTCGTCCGCAAGGCTATCATGGCCATCATAGTCGAAAAACATGTAAATTTCAGCGAAATCATTTCTCTTGTAAGCCGATAGAAGTTCCTTATTCTGAGGTATTTCCTTGAGAAGCTGGAAAATATCCAAGTCAGGATCTTCTGAAATTTCGCGATACAATTTGTAAATATTAGCGCAAAAAACGCACTCAATGACCGAATTTCCACCAAGAAAGTATTTCTTGAGATTATTGGCAATTGTTCTATTCCTTAAAGATGTGATTTGGCTGTAATGTGTTGTAATTCTTGTAGGTTTCGAATGTGTTTCTGTGCCTTGGATATGCTCC
>JAIFMG010000012.1 GCA_020048645.1 Bacteroidota bacterium
TCAGACACTTAAAATTTTGACATTTTTGATTTTCTCCTATTTTTGTTCAAAATTGGCTTTTTTTGGAGCATTTTTTTCCAAGTTGGGTTACTTATCCGAAAGAAAGCTGTCATAAGATGGCAGGGCAGCGCGCCCTTCGAACGAGCTGGCATCGCCGCGAAAGCCCTGAAGGGACGAAATGATCAGGCGAAGGGCGTGGCACTGGAATCTGGCCTTTCATCACACATGAGGACAATTTCGCCCCCTTCGGGGCTCTCTTCATCGCCTGGGCTCCGCTTCCTACAATCATGGTACCCCTTCGGGGTTGAGCGAGTTTCAAGGGATTCCATCACATTTGAACGCAACTTGGTATGAACATCCCATCCCTCCGGGATGGGCTGAACAGCCCATTTTTTGTCGGAAACTGATGCTTCGGATATTTCACCGTCGAAAGCAACTTGGTGTGAAAGCCACTGGGCATCACGCTGCCTTTGTCCCCTGGGCCAGCCAGAGGATGGAGGCCATGTGCCGGAAGTCGGCCTTCTGCCCTAGCTTTTCGAGCATGGCGGGCAGGGGCAGGCTGATGCGCGAGAAGACGAGCCGGGCCAGCGGATTGAGCAGGCGGCGCCAGAGGGCGGGCGGGCGGGCATCGGGCAGGAACTTGTCGAGCAGGGTGAACCGCCCGCCGGGGCGCAGGACGCGGAAGGCCTCGGCCAGGCAGGCGTCCGGGTCGGGCACCACGTTGAGGACGATGTGCAGGACCACCACGTCGAAGGAAGCATCCGCGAAGCGCAGGTCCTGGGCATCCATGACCAGGGCCTCGACGGGGAGGTCGAGGTCGATGGCGCGGCGGCGCAAGCGGGCGACCATGGCCGGGGTGAGGTCGATGGCCGTGATGTGGCGCAGGTGCCGGAGGTAGGGCAGGTCGAGGCCCGTGCCGGCGCCGATGAGCAGCACCCGCTCGTCAGGCTTTGGCGCGACGCTTTCGAGCGAAGCCCGCCGATAGGGCCGCAGCAAGGCCGCGACAAGGTCGTAGAAAGGGCGGTAGAGGGTGTAGCGGACGCGGTTCCAGAGCAGGGGCAGGTTCATGCGGAGCTTAGATTTTGCTGATGATCTTCTTGGCGTTGCTGACGGCCCTGACGATGGCCACCGAGCAGGCGGCGCGGTCGGCCAGGCTGGTGGCGAAGTCGCCCAGGGTGCCGCGCTGGAGCAGCCCGACCTTGGTGGTGCCGATGATGAGCAGGTCGAACTCGGCCGAGAGGCGGACCAGGGTATCCAGGGGCTGGTCGCTGGCCAGCAGGCGGACGTTGTAGAGGCCGGCGGACTTGTTCAGCTCGATGGCTTCCATGACGTTGCGGTCGGCGTAGGCCTTCTGCTCGGGGCTGTACTGCGTGGGCAGGACGCTCAGGAAGGTCAGCTCTCCGCCGAAGCGGTCGGCCAGCGCGGCCCCGACCTTGACCATCAGCTCGAGGTTGACCCGCCCGCCCATCGAGACGGCCACCCGGCGGGGCGCGAACTCGTCGATCGTGGAGAGCAGCTTCAGGAAGATGACGTCGGTGGGGGCCAGGTGGATGACCTTCTGGGCCAGGTCTCGGGAGAACTCGGACGCCGAGCCGGCGTATCCCATCACGATCAGGTCGCAGCTTTCCTCCTCGGCGGCGTCCACGATGCCCTTGTGGAGGCTGTGGGCGGCCCGGATGACGGGCACGATGGGCACCTCGGAGAGCCTGGCCAGGGCCGACGAGGCCTCGATGATGCGCACGGAGGCCTCGTCGGCCTCGGCCAGGGCCGTGGCGAAGTCGGTCTGCCGGGGCGCCAGCACCACCGAGAGGCTGACGATCTCGCCGCCGTCGCGCTCGAGCAGGGCGTTCGAGAGGTTGAACAGGGCCTTCTGGGTGTTCGGGTTGGCCGTGGGCATCAAGATGCGGGAGCCGCGGCTGAGGAAGCCCTTGGTGTGCTGGTCCAGGACGATGTGCAGGCCGAACTGCGAGCGCTTCTCCCTTTTGCGGGAATAGAAGAAATAGAGGGCCAGGCCCAGGAGGCCCAGTTGCATCCCAAAGGCCAGCGAGAGCCAGTCGAGGGTCAGCAGCAGCGAAAGGTTGGCCAGCAGCGTCAGCTCCGGCAGGACCAGCTTCCACCGGGCCTTGGGGCGGTTCTCGGGCTTCGAGCGATAGACCTTGCGCAGGGCCAGCGACACGGGCAGGAGCGAGGCCAGCAGGCAGAAGTTGGCCGACTTGGCGATGAACTCCAGCTCCAGGCCCAGCACCACCAGCACCACCAGCCCGCCGCCGACGGCGATGGCGGCCATGGGCGTCTTGCGCGTGGGGTGGATCTTGCCCACGAAGTCGGGCACGAAGCGGTTCTTGCCCATCGCGTAGAGCTGCCGCCCCTGCGAGAGCAGCGTGCTGTTGAGCGCGCCCGCGGCCGCCAGCACCCCGCCCGTCGAGATGAGCAGCCAGCCCTGGCTGCCGAAGCTGGCGTTGGCCAGCATCACCAGCGGAGCCTTCGACGCCGCGAGGCTGCGCCAGTCGATGACCGTGATGGCCACCAGCGCGATGGCCAGGTAAACCACGAAGCTGATCAGCATCGAGTAAACCATCGACCGGGGCACGGTCTGCTTGGGGCGGATGATCTCGTCGGTGTTGTTGGCCACCATCTGGTAGCCGAAGAAGGAGATGTAGATGATCGAAATGGCCCCGAGCGTCCCCCCGAAACCGTTCGGGAAGAGCGGCTCCAGCCGGTGCGCCTCGGCCTTGGGCGCGGCGAAGAGGACCAGGACCAGCAGGATCAGCAGGTTGCCCCAGGTCAGCACCATCTGCAGCCTGTCGCCCCCCGCGCCCAGCGAGTTGACCAGGGTGGAGAGCAGGACCAGGCCCACGGCCACGGCCACCACGACCCAGCGGTCAATGTCCGGGTTGATGAAGGTAACGAAATACTCGGCGAAGCCGACAGCGTAGAGGCCGCAGGCGAAGACACTGCCCAGGGCTAGGAACCAGCCCGTGATGAAACCGCCGAAGCTGCCGAGCGCGTCGTAGGCGTAGGCGTAGCCGCCGCCCGAGGTCGGCACCAGCCGGGCCAGCTCCGCGTAGAGCAGGGTCGTCAGGAAGGCCAGGCCGCCACAGATCATGTACGACATCCAGACCGAAGGCCCGGCCGCGTCGGCCGCCATGCCGATGAGCACGTAAACGCCCGCCCCCATCAAGGCCCCCACGCCGATGGTCGTCGCCCCGAACATCCCGATCGTCCGCTCGAAGGACACCGGGACCAGCTTGTCCCGGAGGATTTCCCTAAAGTTCGCCATGCCGCATTCGCTTTGGTTTGTGGCTTTGAAGATAGGCTTTCAATTCAAAAACCGAAAAGCCAGGGCCGATCGGCCGCGCCAGGCCGGGCAACAACGGGACGCCAGCATCCCCCAAAACGCTTTGCACCAGCATCTTGGCCAAAATCCACCCGCCCCGGCGCTTCCCGCGCGGGGGCAGGCCGGCGCGGCGCCTCCGCCCTGCGCCAAGCCCGCGCCGGGCGGCCTTGGGGCGGCCGGCTTCCCCCGCCCCCACCCGATTTTCACGGGCAGGGCGACCGATTCTGGCAAAATCTGGCTAACTTGGCTTTCTGGCCATGCCCGGGCAAAGCCCCGGGCGCCGGCCCAACCGCGAAGCGCCATGTGGCAAGAAGACCCGACCTACGAACCGCCCTTCCCCCTGGGCAACGGCCACCTGGCCACGGTGCTGCCCGCGCTCTCCAGGCGGGTGGAGGGCCCCGACTACCTCCGGCGCAGCCTGGAGACGCCCGACGGAGACTTCCTCGACCTGGACCTGGCCCTGGGAGGCAACGACCGCGCCGTGGTGCTCTGCCACGGCCTCGAAGGCAGCGCGGCCAGGCCCTACATGCGCGGCATGGCCCGCCACCTCCGCGCCCGCGGCTGGGACGTGGTGGCCATGAACTACCGGGGCTGCGGAGGCCGGCCCAACCGTCTGCCCGGCAGCTACCACAGCGGCGCCACGGGCGACCTGGACCTGGTGGTGCGGCACGTGGCCGCGAAGGGGTACGGACGCGTGGCCTTGGCCGGGTTCAGCCTCGGAGGGAACCTGGCCCTTCAGTACGCGGGCGAGCGCGGCGCCGGCGGACTGCCCCCGCAACTGCGCGCCGTGGCGGCCGTCTCGGCCCCCTGCGACCTGGCCGAGAGCTCTGCCCGCATGGAACTGCCCGCCAACCGGCTCTACAAGGCCAACTTCTTCCGCGACTTCGCCCGGAAGGTGGAGCTCAAGGCCCAGATGTTCCCCCATGCGCACGACTGGCAGCGCTTCGGGCGCCTGCGCACCTTCCGGGAGTTCGACCACCATTTCACGGCCCCCCTGCACGGCTTCGAGTCGGCCGACGACTACTACCGGCGCTGCTCCTGCCTGGGCCGGCTGGACGGCATCACCCTCCCCAGCCTGCTGCTGAGCGCCCAGGACGACCCTTTCCTCGGCCCCAACTGCTTCCCCTGGGACGCCGCCGGGCGCAATCCCAAGCTCCGCATCCTGGCGCCCAAACATGGTGGCCATGTCGGTTTTGCCACCCGCGGAAAAGGCGGCGTTTTTTTCAGTGAAAAAATCGTGGCGGATTTTTTTGATACATTCGCGTGAAGGCCACAAGGGCCCAAAGGCCACGGCGGACGCGCGGACCCAGCGCCAAAGCCACCAAGACCACGAAAAACCACGAACGATGCTCGAGAAGTTTGTCCCGAACAGCCGAACCAACGAAAGCCCCGCGCAACGAAGCGCGCGCGTCCTGGAGCAGATCAAGCTCCGAAACGCCGAGCTTCAACCAGAGGACAGAGCGCTGAAATTCAAGAAGATGAGCGCCTCGCCGCTGGCTTTCCTCCGGGGGACGAACCACCTCTTCTGGGAAGACCTCACGCAAGACAAGCGCCTGGAGCGCTTCGGCAACCCCCAGACCAACACCCTGCTGCAAGGCGACCTGCACATCGAGAACATCGGGTTCTTCCACAACCAGCAGGGCCAAGTCGTCTTCAATTTCAACGACTTCGACGACAGCATCGTGGCCGATTTCCAGTACGACCTCTGGCGCCTTTCGGTCAGTTGGGTGCTGGCCGCCCAAGAGAACCGCATCTCCAACAACATCGACTTCATCTCCGAAGGGGTGCGCCGCATCGTGCGCTCCTACCGCGAGACCCTGGCCCGCGCCGACCTCAAGCCCGCCAAGTTCTTCGGCTACCACCAGGACAACTCCGACGGAGTGCTGCTGAAGGCCCTCCAGAAGGTCAAGGAAAAGGAAAGCCGAGAGAAGATGCTGCGCAAATGGACCAAGACCACCGACGGCAAGACCCACTTCGACCGCGACTCCCCGAAAGTCGGCCCGCTGGCGGCCCCCGTGCGCGACGAGCTCGACGGGGCCCTCGAGAAGTACGCCCTGAAATTCCTGGGCCCCTGGCTCGAAAAGGGCTTCCACCTCCGGGTGCTCGACGCCGTGGCCCGGCTCCAGGCCGGCACGGGGTCCATCGGCGAACCCCGGCACTACGCCCTGGTGGAGTGGAGCGACGACCAGCAGAGCAGCCTGCACATCCTGGACATGAAGCTGGCCCGCAAGCCCACGGCCTACCCCTACCTGCGCGAACCCCTGCGGAAACTCTACGACAAGAGCTACAAGCACGACGCCCACGCGCACTTCGCCGCCCAGAAGGCCATCCTCGGCGAGTCGGACCTGTTCCTGGGCTGGAGCAAGATCGGAGGCCAGCGGCACCTGGTCCGCGAACGCTCGCCCTACAAGGAGGACTTCAACCTCAAGAAGCTCGACAGCCGCGAGGCCCTCTGGCAAATGGCACACTACTGGGGCAGCCTGGTGGCCACCAACCACCGCAAAGGCTCGCCCGAGTTCGACCACCAGCACATCCTCGAGACCACCGTCATGACCGGCCCGCTGGGCGAGCAGGTCCTCCAGGTGGCCCTCGAGTACGCCGACCTTGTCGCCCGCGACTGGAAAAGCTTCACCCAAGACCTGGCCAAGGGGGCCCCGGTGGCCTGAGCGCCGCGCGCAGGCTGGCGCGCCCATGCGCCCCAAGGGCTTTTTTGAGAGACAAACAAGGGCCAATGGCCTGAAAAACAAGCGAATGCCCCCAAGGCCATGCCACAGGCCTAGCGGAGGGGACGCAAATCCGCTTTCTTTTTTTATCTTGGGCAGATGTTTGGCGAAAAAGTGCTTCTTCAATGAGAACAATGCGCATTGGCAACAAGCTCCTGCTGATCACCATCCTGATGGCCCTGCTGCCCTCGCTGGTGGTCTTCTTCAATGGGCAGAACGTCTTCTCGGACTTCTTCGACAAGGAGACCGAAAGGACCATCCGCCTCGAATTGCAGGAATTCCAGAACAAGATGGACTTGATGAGCCAGCAGGCCACCATCACGGCCTTGGCCTGCGCCGAGATGCCCTTCGTCAAGGAGGCCTACGAGCTGCACCGCTACATGGACAACACCCAAGGAGGAGCCGCCCTGATCGAGTCCGGCCTGCAGCGCTTCAAGGAGCGGCTGAGCGACCAGACCGAATACCAGGAGCGCATCCACTTCCACCACGCCGACCACCGATCCTTCTACCGGAGCTGGAGCTACCTCTCGGGCGACGACCTGGGCCACCGCGGGAGCCTCCGCGAGGTGATTTCCCGGGGGAAGAACATCAGCGGGCTGGAGGTCATCGACCAGCAGCTCTCCATCCGAGGAGTCTGCCCGGTCTATTCCGACAACCTAAGCCTGATGGGCTCCGTGGAGGTCTATTTCCCCTTCGCGACGCTGCTCGACAGCTACGCCAAGGTCGAAAAGCAGGAGATGGGCGTTTTCCTGCGCGCCGGAACGGCCGGCACCCAAGCGGAAGGCGCCCAAGCCAGCGCGGAGGGCAACCCCATCGCCTTTGCCGCCGACAGCCTCGGCACGGAGGCCGCCGAGGGCAGCTTCAGCCTGCACGACTACACCTCGCCCGAGTTCCTGCCCGACCTGATCGACTCCGTCCTGTTCGTCAACGTCAACCTCGACGGCATGGCCATCCAGCGCAAAGACGACTTCATCATCGGCGCGCTGCCCCTGAAGAACTACCAGAAGCAGAACATCGGCTACGTGGTGGTCCAGATCGACTACTCGGAGACCCTGCGCGAGCTGGGCGGAATCTCCCGAAAGCTCATGACCAACCTGTTCGTCTTCTACGCCCTGGCCCTGCTCGTTTTCTGGTTCATGCTCAACCGGCTGCTCTCGGCGCCCCTGCGCGTCATCAGCGAAAAGGTCAAGCAGATCAGCACCGGGGCCCCGACGTCCCTGTTCGCCATGAAGCGCGAGGACGAAATCGGCAAGATCGCCGAGGGCCTCAACAAGATGGTCATGTCGCGCAAGCAGGCCACCGAGTTCGCCCGCCAGATCGGCAACGGCAACTTCGAGTCCGACTTCCAGACCCTCAGCAAGAAGGACGAGCTGGGCAACGCCCTGCTCGAAATGCGCCAGAGCTTCAAGCAGGCCAAGGAGAAAGAGGACATCCGCCGCGTGGAGGACCAGAAGCTCAACTGGACCACCAAAGGCCTGGCCACCTTCGGAGACATCCTCCGCGAGAACAACAACGACATCCAGGCCCTGAGCGACGAGGTCATCCGCAACATGGTCCACTACCTGGGCGCCAACCTCGGAGGCGTGTTCCTCTTCAACGACAACGACCCCAACGACCCGTACCTCGAGCTGGTCTCGACCTACGCCTTCAACCGGAAGAAGATGCTCGACAAGAAGGTGCGGCTCAAGGAGTCGCTCGTGGGCTCGTGCGCCAAGGAGAAGGAGACCGTTTACATGAGCAACGTCCCCGACGGATACATCACCATCACCTCCGGCCTCGGCGAGGCCACGCCCAACCACTTGCTGCTCGTGCCCCTGAAGAACGAGGGCCAGGTGCTCGGCGTGCTCGAGATCGCCTCCTTCAGGCCCATCGAGGAGCACGAGGTCAAGTTCGTCGAGCGCATCGCCGAGAACATGGCCTCGACCCTCTCGGTCACCAAGATCAACGAGCGCACGGCAAGGCTCCTGGCCCAGTCGCAAGAGCAAGCCCAGGAGCTGCGCCGCAAGGAGGAAGACATGCGCGACCACATGGAGAACCTCAAGCAGATGCAGGAGCAGGCCGAACAGAAAGAGGCCGTCGCATCGAGCTTCGTGGATGCCGTCAACCGCTCCATCATCCGGGCCGACTTCGACACCTCCGGGCGCATCCTCTACTCCAACGCCATGCTCATGCGCAAGTTCAGCTACGACAACAGCGAGCTGCAAGGGCGGCATTTCTCCATCTTCATGGACCAGGAGGAAGAAAAGCGCTTCTCCCAGATCTGGAAGAACATCGCCGAAAGCGGCGGAAACTACGAGGACGAAGTCCGCTACAAGACCAAGAAAGGCTACATCTGGCTGCTGGCCACCTACACCGCCATCAAGTCCAACCGCGGCGAGGTGGTGCGCGTCCTGTTCCTGGCCATCGACATCTCCAAGCAGAAGGAGATCAACGCCCGCATCCAGAACGAGCTCATCGAGAAGGAGGAGGAATCGGCCAGCTTCCTCAACGCCATGAACCACTCCACCCTGCGCGCCGACTACGAGCTCAACGGGACGCTGCTCTACGCCAACACCCGCTTCCTCGAGCTGGTGGACTTCGTCTCCCGCGAAGTGGTCGGCAAGCACATCTCGCAGTTCCTGCCGGGCGAAGAGCGCGAGGACTTCATGCGCAACTGGGAGATCCTGGCCAAGGGCGGACGCCACATCGAGCGCGAGATGCTCTACCTGACCAAGACCGGCGAAGTCTGGATCTACGGAACCTACACCCTGGTGCGCGACCGCAAGGGCGTGCCCCAGAAGGTCCTCTTCCTGGGAGTGGACGTCACGCGCCAGCGCAGGCTGCAAGAATCGCTCTTGACCCGCGTCAAGAAACTGGAGGAAGAATAGAACCGCAACCCTAGCCCGAACACCATGCCGCAAGGAAAAACTGGCTCTTGGAAGCTGCTGCACTCGCTCTGGCTGGCGCTGCTCTTCGTCCCCTTTTTCAACTGGGTGGCCTTCCTCTACGCCGGAAGCTCGGCCAAGGTAAGGAAGTGGACCCTCTTCTCGGCATTCTACGCCCTGCCGGTGTTCGGCATGTTCACGATCGTCCCCTTCTACGTCGTGCCGCCCGACTGGTTCGTCATCAGCCTGATGGGCCTTTGGCTGGCCTCCATCATCCACGGATTCAGCATCCGCGACACCTACCTCAAGACCCTGGCCGAGAACAGCCTCGGAGCCCAGGACGCCATGCCGGCCAACCCCGCCCCCACCCAACGGCGACAAGGGCGCCGCGACGCCCACCAGGACTTCCTCGACAAGCTCTACCTGATCCGCGACGAAATCGACCGCGAGATACAACTGCACCGCCAGCACAACCCCGACCTCGACGAGCTCAAGCCCATGCTGGCAGAGTACATGAGCGTGGCCGAAAACCTGGTGGACCGAGACCGCCAGTTCATCAGCGCCCTGCGCCAGAACGACATCCCGCAGCTCGAAAGCCAGATCGCGCAGGTGCGCCAGCTCGCCCAGAGCACGACCGACCCGGAGCTCAAGCGGCAATACATCGAGAACCTCAGCGGCATGGACGAGCTCAAGAAGGGCACCGAGAAGCTCAAGCAGCAGCGCGAGATCAACCGCGTCAGGCTCAACAACATCGGGCTTTCGCTCAAAGACCTCAAGCTCAAGCTCCTGAAACTCGACAGCATCAGCCAGCAGATGGAAGGCCGCCGCGTCCAGGAAGAGTTCCAGCAAAAGACCAAGGACTTGAGCGCCTACGTCAGCTCGCTCAAGTCCTTGTACGACGAGTTCGGCTGAGCCACGCCTCAGAGCGCCCGCACCGACGACATGCCGCCATCGACGTGCAGCACCTGGCCTGTCATCCACGAGGAGGTGGGCTCCAGCAGGAAGACGGCGGCCTCGGCCAGGTCGCGGGGAGTGCCTACGCGCTTGAGGGGGTGGCGCTCGGCGGAGTTCTGGCGCTTGGCGTCGGTGTTCAGCAGCTTCTCGGCCAGCGGCGTGTCCGTCAAGGACGGTGCCACGACGTTCACCCGGATGCCCGGAGCCCACTCGGCCGCCAGCGAGCGGGCCAGGCTCTCGACAGCGCCCTTCGAGGCGGCAACGCTGGCGTGGAAGGTCATGCCTTGGGCCACGGCCACCGTGCTGAAAGCCACCACGCTGGCCTGCGGGCTCTTCTTGAGGTTGGGCAGGTACTGCTGCAAGACCCGCACCCAGCCGGTCACGTTGAGCGCGAAATCCTGCTCGAACTCCTCGGGCTTGAGGCGGTGGAACGGCTTGAGGTTGATGCTGCCCGGGCAGTAGGCCAGGCCGTCGAGCGGGCCGTCCAGCTTCGGGAAGCTCGGCGGCGCGGCCATCGCGTCGAATGGCTCGTGCGCCAGCCTTCCGCCCACGGCCAGGCCGCCGACCGAACGGCTCAAGACCACGACCGAGTGGCCCTTTTCCGCAAGCATCTTGGTGATTTCCAGACCGATGCCTGTGCTTCCGCCTACGACCATGTATTTTTTCATCAGCCCCATTTTTGAAGTTCATTCTTTGTTTTGAAAAAAAGCCCGTTGGTGGACAAAGGTAGGATTTTCGGGGACGAAAGCTCCTGCCGCGCGGGCGAGGATCAGACCTGTATGCCCACCACCAGCACGTCGTCCACCTGCTCGTACTGGCCGCGCCACTCGTCGAAGACCCGGGCCATGCTCTCGCGCTGGGCCGAGAGCGGCAAGGAGCTGAGGCTGAGCAGCAACTGCTTGAAGTTTCCGCTCAGGAACTTGCGCCCGTCGGGGCCCCCGAACTGGTCGATGAAGCCGTCGGTGAACAGGTAGAGCCTGTCGGAGGGGAAAAGCTGTACCTCGTGCTTGGTGAATGGCTTCTCCTGGCGGTAAATGCCGATGGGCATCTTGTCGGCGGGCAGGACGTAGAGGTACTTCTGGTCGAAGGCGTGGTTGCGGCGGGCCATCTTCTCCGAAAGGCCGCCGATGGAGGCGTAGGGATCGCGCTCGGTTTCGCGGATGAGCAGCAGCGGGTTGTTGGCTCCGGCGAACTGGAGCACCAGGCTTGTGGTGTCGATCAGGCAGAGGGCCATGTCCATGCCGTCCTGCTGCTCGCCCTCGGCGCCAGTCTGGCGCAGCGAGACCTTGACCTTTCGGCGCAGCTCCTCGAGGATCTCTGCGGCGTCGAGCTTCTTTCCGCTGGAGACCACTTCGTTGAGGAAGGAGACGCCCATGACGGACATCATGGCCCCCGGGACGCCGTGGCCGGTGCAGTCGGCCACCACCAGCACAATCTGGCGGCCGATGCGCTGGCACCAGAAGAAGTCGCCGCTGACGATGTCGCGGGGAAGCCAGAAGATCATGTGGTCGCGGAAGAGGCTGGCGAAGAGGGCCTCGGGCGGCAGCACGGCCCGCTGGATGAAGCTGGCGTACTGGATGCTGTCCTTGATTTCGCGGTTTTGCCCGTTGATCAGGTCGTTCTTGTGCGTGAGCTCCTCGTTCTGGGTCTCGATGCGCTGGTAGGTCTGGGCGTTTTCCAGGGCGATGGAGACATAGACCGCGAGGTGCTCGACCAGGTTGAAGTGCCGCTGGTCGTAGGCGTTCTTCTGGAAGCTCTGCACCGTGAGCACCCCGGCCCGGTGCTGCTTGTTGTGCAGGGGCAGGTAGATGACCGACTGCGTGTCCTCGCCCACCACGGCCCGGTAGGCGATGGGCAGGTACTGGCTGTGCTGGCGCTCGAAGTCGTTGATCAAGACGTGGCGGTTGTGGTTGAAGCACCAGATGGCCAGCCGGCCCTGCTCCTCGACCCCGATCTCGAAGTATTCGAGCTCCTTGCCATTTTCGCGGGCGCCCGAAAACTCGAGCACGGCCTTGACGGGGTTGAAGATGCCGATGGCGAACACGCTGGCGTCCATGATCCGGTTGATGCTCTCGTAAACGGTCTCGGCGATGACCGGCGGCGAGAGGCTGGAGATGATCTTGCGGCCCAGGTCGCTGAGCATCTGGACGTTCTGGATGACGCGGTGCAGCTCGGCCTTCTGGGCCAGCACCTCCTTGTTCTTGCGGCGCACGCGCTCGTTGGCGGCCTTGAGCGAGTCGGCCTGGGCCTGGATTTCCTCGGTCTGCTGGCCCATCTCGTGGTTGAGCTGGAGCAGGTCGTCGCGCTGCTTCTCGATTTCCTCGTTCTTGTTCAGGATCTCGCGGGTGCGGTCCAGGATGGTGTATTCCAACTTCCGGTTTTGGCGCCGCAGGCGGTTGGAGTAAAACCGTATCGAGAGCGCGACCAGCAGACCCGCCAAGATGAACAGGAAAGTGAAGAAGAAGCTCGTGCGGTACCAGGGCGTCAGGATCATGAAGTTGAAGCTGGCAGGCACGGCCAGTTGCCCGGTGGCCGTGCGGGCCTGCGCCCAGAGGCGGTAGCGCCCCGGCTCTAGGTTCGAGAGCTGGCGCAGGTTGTTGGACGTCCAGGCTGACCAGTCCTGCTCGATGCCCTCCAGGCGGAACCGGTACTGTGTCAGGCCCTCCATCTGGAAAAAGGCCAGGCCGGCCCTCACCTCCAGGTTGTTCAGCTCGGTTTGCAGGACGAAGCCCTCGCGCCCGTCGTAGCGCTTGGGCGGCCATGCGTATCCCTCGAAGAGGACCGAGTCGCCGCGCACCCGGATCTCGCTGAAATGCGTCCGCAGGTCCAGCGCGGGGCGGCTTTCCATCTCGGCGTTGAAAAGGAAGATCTGCTCTTCGGTATGGCCGAAGATGTTGCCCTTGGCGTCCATTTCTTGCTTGTGGTAGTGTACGGCGCGGATGCTTCGGTATTGTCCAAAAAACACGCTGTCCCTTCCGTCGGCGGTCGTCCCCAACATGCCCAGATCGTCGGGCGTGAGCACCCAGATGTTGCCCTGGTTGTCCTTGTAGAGCTTGTCGAGCTGGAAGCCTTGCCGCTGCGCCAGGCTCGTGAAGCGGGTCTCGGGCACGAAGCCGAATTGCCCGTCGGGCAGGCGGACCGCCTGGAAAAGCTGGCGGCCACTCAGGACCAGGATGGCATCGCCAAGGTTGAACAGCGTGTTGCCGTGGTCGCTCGGAAGGCCTTGCGCCAGGCCCAGGCGGCTCATCCGGTAGCTTTGGGGCGATGCCCCCTCGAAGCGGAGCACCAACACGCTGAAACTTCTGGTGTTGAGCCAAATGTTTCCCTCGCGATCCACCTCGATCACGCGGACGCTTTCGCCCAGTTCGGGGAAATCCTGGGCCAGCTCGACCCGGAGCGACTCGCCCGAAACCCGCTCCGGATTGAGCACCCGCAGCGCCCGCAGGCCGTCGCGCTGGCCCAGGAAGAGGTAGCCGGGCATCTGGTGCGACTCGGCCAGCCGATAGACCACGTCGCTCTCGTGGACAACCCGCAGCTCGTCGCCCACCACCTGGGCCAGCCCCTGGTTGGTGCCCACCAGCAGGCTGCCATCCATGACCCGGAAATCCCAGCCCGAGACCCTTTCGGGCCCCAGGCGCTCGAAGCCCAGGCGGCTTTCGAGCCGGGCGGCCGAGTCCCAGCGCATCCGGAAGATGCCTTCGAGCGTGCCCAGGTAGCGCCGCCCCTGGTGCTCGATGGTCGAGATGGGGTTCGACTCGAAGCCGAAGCGGTCGTTGATCCAGCTTACGGGCGAGCTGAGCATCACCTGCGTGAGCCCCTTGAGCGTGCCCAGCCACAGGTTGCCATGCCCGTCCCGCCAAAGGCTCGTAACGGTGTTGTTCGAGAGGCCGAATTCCTCCCGGAACACCTGCGAAACATTCCCCTGCCGGTCCATCAGCAGAACCCCGCCAAAGAGCGTGGCCAAGGCGTAGCGATCGCGGTCCACCTGGGTGGCCTCGTAGAGCTTGAAGCGCCCCAGGTACTCCTGGGCCTCGTGCGCGAATGGCACGAAACCTCGTTCCGGCAACTGCATGTCGAACAGGTAGAAGCCGCCCGAGGAGCTCATCACCAGAAGCCGCTGCGAGTCGTAGGGAAGCGCCAGGAGCCGGCCCTTGTCCCAGGTGCTGAAACCCTCCGAACCTTCCACCAGGCGCGGCCCATCGGCGCCCAAGTGGTACAGCCCGGCGCTGTCGGCGAAGGCGAAGGCCTTGTCCTGGAAGGCGAAGCCATACTGCGGGGCCAGCCGCTGGCGAAAAACCCGCACACTGTCGCCCACATGCACGAAGTAGCGGTCGGAAGCCACGTAAACCACCTCGTCCGCGAAAGCCAGGCAGTCGAAGACCTCGCCGAAAGAACGGTCCGACTCGGGCAAGAGCGGCAGCAGCGAGACCAGCGCCGGCCCCCCAAGCGAGTCGCGGTCGAGGTAGCCGAAATCGGTGCTGGCGCCGTAGCAGACCCGCTTGTCGGGCGCCCGGCACAGCGAGCGCACGGCCGTAAGGTTCGCCACCTCGAGAACCCGCCAGCGCGCGCCATCGTAGATCGAGAGGCCTATGTCACTGCCAACCAAGATGTTGCCCTGCGCATCCCGCGTTATGGCCCAGTTCTGCGTCCCCACCGAGCTCCTCGAGGGCCAGTAGGTCTGCATGGTCTGCACGCCCGCGAGCCTGTCGGTCTGGCCAAGCGCCGCGAGCGGAAACAGCAATAATGAGCAAAGCAGGCTGAATCGGTGGAACGGCTTCATGGCTTGGTTTTGTTGGACAAATATAGGAAAATGGAAGCATGGAAGGCCCAAATTGTTGTCTTTTGTAAAAAAATCAAAAAAAATTGCGCGTCTTTCGATTCCCCTGTTCTTTTTGAATTTTTCATCTCTATGACAATCAAGAACTTAAATTCAACAAAAAACAAGTTGAAACGCCAGAAGGCTTGAGCATTTCATAAAAAACCAAAAAAAATCTCCTGCTCATACCGCCCCCGGCGGACCATTTCTGCGGGCAAGATGATGGGAGAATCGTCTTGCCCACCTCTTCGCAGGCGCCGTAGTCCTCAAACGTGTTGGAGCTCCAAGTCAAACACCAAGTTGCTTTCAAGGGAGTAAGTGTCTGAAATTATTTTCATTATCCTTCTGGCGCCTAAGTAAAAGGCTAGATTCAGTTTGCATTATCAATACGAAAAGATTTTTTCCACGAAATGCACGAAAAACACGAAAAATATTCTTGTC
>JAIFMG010000124.1 GCA_020048645.1 Bacteroidota bacterium
GGAACCGCTTGGCGATGCGGGTCTCGGAGAAGACCTTCCGGAAGTAGCGGTCGAAGTTGAGCGGGGCGAGGTACATGGTCGTGGGGCTTTTCCCGCGAATTTAGCCCTTTTCTGGCAATCTTCCGCCCCGCCTTCGAGTGGCGATCAGCCGTTGGTGCTGATGGGGAAGACCTCGGCCAGGGCCTCGAGCACGCGGCGCTTGGCCTGCTCCATGGGCACGGCGTGGCCCAGCTCCTGGGCCAGCGAGCTGACGCCCTTGTCGGTGAAGCCGCAGGGGTTGATGTGCGCGAAGAAGCCCAGGTCGGTGTTGACGTTCAGGGCGAAGCCGTGCATGGTGACGCCGCGGCTGGCCCGGACGCCGATGGCGCAGACCTTCCTGGGGCGGCTTCCCTGCGGGTCGAGCCAGACGCCGGCGGCCCCTTCGAGGCGCTCGCCCCGCAGGCCCCAGGTGGCCAGGGCGCGGATGATGGCCTCCTCCAGGCCGCTGACGTAGGCGCGGGTGCCCATGCCCAGGGCGTCGAGGTCGAAGATCGGGTAGCCCACGAGCTGTCCCGGGCCGTGGAAGGTGATGTCGCCGCCGCGGTCGGAGCGGTGGCAGGTGGCTCCGATCCGCGCCAGGAAGGCCTCGCTCGCCAGCAGGTTGCCCGCGTCGCCGCTCTTGCCCAGGGTGTAAACCGGAGGATGCTCGCAGAAGAACAGGACCGGGTGCGTGGGCAATGGCGGCTCATGCCCTTTGGCCTCGATGTTTCGTTGGAAGACCTCTTCCTGCCGGCGCCAGACCTCGACATACTCGGCCAGGCCCAGGTCGATGAACTCCGTCTCGACAAGCTGCTGCATGGCGCTCACTTTTCGGCCAGATCGACGTGCTTCTCGGCGAAGTAGGACGAGCGCACCAGCGGGCCGCTCTCCACGAAGCGGAAGCCTTTGGCCAGCCCGGCCTGCTTGAGCCGCTCGAAGACCTCGGGATCGACGTACTCCTGCACGGGCAGGTGCTTGTGGGTGGGTTGCAGGTACTGCCCGATGGTCAGGATGCGGCAGCCCACGGCCAGCACGTCGTCCATGAGCTCGAGCACCTCCTGCTCGGTCTCGCCCAGGCCCAGCATGATGCCGGTCTTGGCGGTGGCCCCGGCTTGGCCGAGGTACTTGAGCACGGCCAGGCTGCGGTCGTACTTGGCCCTGCTGCGGACCTGGGGCGTCAGGCGCCGCACGGTCTCCATGTTGTGCGAGATGATCTCGGGCTTGGCCTCGACGAGCATCTGCACCAGCTCCATGTCGCCCAGAAAGTCGGGGATCAGGGTCTCCAGCGTTGTGCCCGGGCTGACGGCCTTGACGGTGCGGATGGTGTTGACCCAGTGCTGGGCCCCGCCGTCGCGCAGGTCGTCGCGGTCCACCGACGTGATCACGCAATGCTTGATGCCCATGGTCTTGATGGACTGCGCGACCTTGGCCGGCTCGAAGGGGTCGAGGGCGTCGGGCGTGCCGGTCTTGACGGCGCAGAACCCGCAGGAGCGCGTGCAGGTGTCGCCGCCAATCATGAAGGTTGCCGTGCCGCGGCCCCAGCATTCGGCCAGGTTGGGGCAGCGCCCGCTCACGCAGATGGTGTTCAGGGCGTGCTCGTTCTTGATCAGGTTGTTGGTCTTGATGAAGGTGTTGCCCTTGGGCAAGGAAATCTTGAGCCAGTCGGGCTTGATGCGCCGCTTGGCCTTTCCGTTCACGATCACTTGCTCTACCATGGGTTGTGCTTTTAGGGAGGAAATTCTCTGGGGAAAGTTCGGGCTTGCGGCTCAGGGGGCTCGCGTCAGGCCAGGGGCCAGGGTGGGGCAAATTTACCAAGATTGCCCACAAATGCAAGCCACTCGGGCAGGAACAGGAAGGCCGGCATCAGCAGCAGCACCATCGCCAGGCCGATGGCGAAGCCCAGGTAGGCCGCCGCCGGCTCGTCCTTGAGCAGGTGGATGCGCGCGCTGGCCAGCAGGCCCGAGAAGCCCACCAGCGTCGAGAGCCAGAAGAGCGAGTGCCCGCCGTAGAGCATCCCGTTGACGAAGACGAAGCCCACGAGTGCGCCCATGGCCGTAAGGTGCAGGCTCGACAGCCCCTCGCGCAGCCGCGAGACCAGCAGCACCGGGAAGGCCAGCGTCAGCATGAACAGGGCCAGGTGGTAGGGCCCCGCCTGCTGGCCCAGGCCCCAGTAGCCGGCCAGCAGGCAGAAGGCGAAGACCATCGCCCCCAACTGCCGCCGCCAGGGCCCCGGCTCGACCTGCTCGGGCGGGAACAGCCTCATGCTCAGCTTGAAGGCCGCGAAGGGGATGAGCAGCGTGGCCGAGAGCGTGTAGGCCAGCACCCGGAGCTGCTCGGGCAGGGGCGTCAGCGCCCAGAAGCTGCCCGTGTTGAAGGTCAGCAGCACCGCGTAGGTCGGGGCCAGCATCGGGTGCAGGGCCAGGTTCAGCGTCCGGGACAGCGCGCGCATGGGCATCAGAGCTCGATCCGCAGCCTGGCCACGGGGATGTTCATCTGCTCGCGGTACTTGGCCACCGTCCGGCGGGCGATGCGGTAGCCTTTCTCCTTGAGGATTTCCGAGAGCTTGTTGTCGGTCAGCGGGCGCTTCTTGCTCTCGCTCTCGATGCAGGTCTGCAGGATGCTCTTGATTTCGCGGGTCGATACCTCCTCGCCCGAGTCGGTCTGCATCCCTTCCGAGAAGAAGTACTTCAGCGGGTGGATGCCGAAGTGCGTCTGGATGTACTTGCTGTTGGCCACCCGCGAGATGGTGGAGATGTCGAGCCCGGTCTCCTCGGCGATGTCCTTGAGGATCATGGGTTTGAGCTGGGTCTCGTCGCCTTCGCGGAAATACTCCTTCTGGTACTCGAGGATGGCCTCGATGGTCTTCATCAGGGTGTTCTGGCGCTGCTTGATGGCGTCGATGAACCATTTGGCCGAGTCGAGCTTCTGCTTGACGAAGACGATGGTGTCGCGCTCCTCCTTGCTGCGGTCCTTGCCCTTCTTCTTGCTGTATCCCTCCAGCATGTGCCGGTAGGTGGAGCTGATGCGCAGCTCCGGTGCGTTCTTGGAGTTGAGGCTGACCTTGAGCTCGCCTTCGCTCGACTCGAGGATGAAGTCGGGCACGATCTGCTGGAGGTTGCGGGCCACGCCGCTGCCGAACGAAGAGCCGGGCTTGGGGTTGAGCTTGAGGATCATCTCGACGGCTTCTTTGAGGTCGGCCTCGGTGATGCGCAGCCGCCCGACGATCTTGCTGTAGTGCTTCTTGGCGAACTCCTGGAAGCATTTGCTCAGGATGGCGTGGGCGCGCTCGGCGGCCAGGGCCTTGTCCTCGAGCCAGCGCCTGTGGGCGTCGCGGCTGGCCTCCTGCCCCTTGGGCGGGGGCGTGGTGGCCAGTTGCTGGAGCTCGTTGCGGAGGTTCTCGCTGCGGCGCTCGACCTGGAGCACCAGGCACTCCTGGAGGTCGCGGGCGCCCACGCCGGCCGGCTCCAGCGTCTGGATGGCCTTGAGCAGCGGCACGAGCTCGGCCTCCTCGGTGGAGATGCCCTGGTTGAAGGCCAGGTCGTCGGCGATGGCGTCCAGCTCGCGCCGCAGGTAGCCGTCCTCGTCGAGGTTGCCCAGCAGGTAGTCGGCCAGCATGAGCTGCCGGTCGGTCAGGTCGCGCAGGCCGAGCTGGGTGCGCAGGTGCTCGTAGAACGATGAGCCTTCCGAGAAGGGGATCTCCACCCGCTTGTCGTCCTTCGAGTGGTTGTTCGCGTTGAGCCGGTACGAGGGCGGCTCGTCCTCGTCCATGTAGTCCTCCAGCGAGAACTCGTCGATGTCGGGGGCCTCGTCGGGTCCGTCGTCCTGCTGTTCCTGCTCCGAGTAGCCGTCCTCTTCGGCATAGCCCTCCTCGAGGACCGGGTTCTCCTCGATTTCCTTCTTGATGCGCTGCTCCAGCTCGATCGTGGGCACCTCCAGTAGCTTGATCAGTTGGATCTGCTGCGGGGAAAGCTTCTGCTGGAGCTTCTGTTGCAATCCTTGTTTGAGCATTTCGCGGGGGAGGGTTTAGGCGTGGAGGAGTTGGGAGCTTCGTGATAGGGTCAGAACTCGGCGTTTTTCGGGGTGCGGGGGAAGGGGATCACGTCGCGGATGTTGGCCATGCCCGTGATGAACATCACCAGCCGCTCGAAGCCCAGCCCGAAGCCGCTGTGCGGGCAGGTCCCCCAGCGGCGGGTGTCGAGGTACCACCACATGTCCTTCTCGGGGATGCCCATCTCGGCCACGCGCCCGCGGAGCGTCTCCAGGTCTTCCTCGCGCTGCGAGCCGCCGATGATCTCGCCGATCTTGGGGAAGAGCACGTCCATGGCCCGCACCGTGCGCCCGTCCTCGTTCAGCTTCATGTAGAAGGCCTTGATGCCCTTGGGGTAGCCGGTCACCGTGACCGGGCACTGGAAATGCTTCTCCACGAGGTAGCGCTCGTGCTCGGCCTGGAGGTCGTTGCCCCACGCGACGGGGTACTCGAACTTCTGGCCCGAGGCCAGGAGGATTTCGACGGCCTCGGTGTAGGTGATGCGCCGGAAGGGGTTCTCCACCACGAAGTGCAGGCGGTCCAGCAGCTCCTTGTCGTACATCTGGCCCAGGAACTCCAGGTCGTCGGCGCAGTTCTCCAGGGCGTAGAGCACCAGGTATTTCAGGAAGTCCTCGGCCAGGTCCATGTTGTCGTGGATGTCGTAGAAGGCCATTTCGGGCTCGATCATCCAGAACTCGGCCAGGTGCCGGGGCGTGTTGGAGTTCTCGGCCCGGAAGGTGGGCCCGAAGGTATAGACCAGGCCCAGGCCCATGGCCGCCAGCTCTGCCTCGAGCTGCCCCGAGACCGTCAGGTTGGTCTCCTTGCCGAAGAAGTCCTGGCTGAAGTCCACGTGGCCGTCGGGGCGCATGGGCGGCTTGGCGGCGTCCAGCGTGCTGACCCGGAACATGGCCCCGGCGCCCTCGGCGTCCGAGCCGGTGATGATGGGCGTGTGGACGTAGCAGAAGCCGTTGTCGTTGAAGTACTTGTGGATGGCGAACGACAGGGCGTGCCGGATGCGGAAGATCGCCCCGAAGGTGTTGGTCCGCGGGCGCAGGTGCGCTATCTCGCGGAGGAACTCCATCGAGTGGCCCTTCTTCTGCAAGGGGTACTCCTCCGGGTCGGCATCGCCCAGCACGCGCAGCTCCTGGGCCTTGATCTCGACGGCCTGGCCCTGGCCCTGCGAGGGCACGAGCACGCCCTGGATGCCCACGCACGAGCCCGTGGTGGCCCGCTTCAGCAGCTCGGCGTCAATGCCCTGGGTCTCGGCCACCACTTGGATGCTGGCCTGGCACGAGCCATCGTTGACGGCCAGGAAGCGGACGTGCTTGTTGCCCCGGTTGGTGCGCACCCAGCCCATCAGGGTTACGGGCTGGCCTTCGGCCTTGCTTTTGAGCAGTTGCTTGACGTTGGTGGTTGGTTTCATATTCTAGACGAGGATGGATCTTGGTTTTTTCTTTTTATGGAGGTCGGGGGCCACAAAAGTAGAACTTTCAGCCGCCTGGCGCCTTGGCCAAAGACCAATTTAAGGCATTTTCTGCACAAGAAGGCCTTTTTTTTACTTAAAAAAACAAAACTAGCCCAATTTTTGCAGGCGCGGCCGCCCGCGACCGATCTTCGGGTCGAGTCCGCTGGTGGCCCGGCCTTCTTCTGGCTTTCCCCAGCTTGGCCAGCACGTTTTGCCATCTTGGGGCGCCGCCCGACGGCCATAAGCCAAGAACCTCTAACTTTGGGGCGAACCAAAAAGCTGGATATGAGCATACCCTTCGCCAAGATTCGACTTTTCGCGCCCTTGCTGGGCCTGCTTTGGCCGGCCCTGGCCCTGGCCCAGGATTTCCGCTGGGAGGCCCCGCTCGACGCGCCCAAGGCCGACGGCTTCCACCAGGTGGAGCTTTCGCCCGAAATGGCCGGACGCCTCGAGCCCCAGGCCGCCAACCTGCGCTGGCTCGCCCCCGAAGGCACCGCGCTGCCCTACATTTTCTTCGTGGAGGAGGCCTTGGCGACCCGCTCGGCCTTTGTGCCTTACGAAATCGTCAGCCAGCAGGCCAGCGGCAGCACCAACCGCCTCGTGGTCCGAGCCCCGGAAGGCGGGCCCATCGAGTCGCTCACGGTGCAGATCCGCAACGCCGACCTGCGCAAGACCTTGAAACTCAGCGGGAGCGACGACAACAAGACCTTCTTCGCCCTCAAGAACGACTACTTCTTCCATACCCTGCCCCAGAGCGACGGCACCTCCGAGATCCGCATCATCGACATCCCGCGCTCCGACTACGCCTACTACGAGCTGCTCTTTTACGACTGGCCCGACAATCCGCTGCAGATCCTCCAGGTCGGCCACATCGACACCCGCTGGGAGCAGGGCCGCTACCGCGACCTGCCCGAGCCCCGCGTCGCCAGCCGCCAGGAGGGTAGCCAGAGCCTCTTCCTGCTCGACTACGGCCAGCCCGTCGTGCTCGACCGCCTGCGGCTGCGCTTTTCCGGGGCCACGCACTTCCTCCGCCAAGCGACGCTCTGGGCTGGCGAGCTAGGCCCGGCGGGCGACAGCCTGCGGCGCCAGGTCGCCAGCCTGGCCGTGGCCTCCAGCAGCGACAACGACCTCAGCCTCGACGGCGTCCGCGCCCAGTGGCTCGAGCTGCGGCTCGAAAACCTCGACAACCCGCCCCTGCGCCTCGATTCGGCCCAGGCCCGGATGTTGCGCCGCTGGGTCGTGGCCGAGTGCGCCGCCGGGCAGGCCTGCCGCCTGGCCTTCGCCGCGCCCGGGACGCCCGCCCCGCGCTACGACCTGGTCCACTTCAGCGACAGCCTCCGGGCCGAGCTGCCCCGGCTTTCGGCCCAGCCGCTCCGCGCCTTGTCTGCCCCGCCCGAGCCTGCTCCCGCCGAGGAGCTGCCCAAGGCCTTCATCTGGCTGACCCTGGCCGCTGTCGGGGCACTGCTGGTCGGGCTGTCGGTCAAGGTGCTGAAAGACATGGGGAAGAAATCCGCCACTTGAGGATTTTGTTCCAATTGGTTCTTTACAGGGCCTGTCCCGTTTCCGCGGGGGCAGGCCTTTGTGTCTTTTCGCGGCTTCCATCCCGTCGATTTTCCAGTTCGTGTTTTGGCCAAGATGTTTACTTTTGGCTTTCGCCTTTGGCTGAAATCCCGCTTTCCGCTTTATCAGACTGTCGAGACTTCGCGATATTTCGAAAAAAATCACCGGCAAAGCCCTCCTCCCAGGAATTTCCATCCATCCACAGAATCCAACCCAAGCCATGAGCGCACCCAAGAACGAGGCCCAGATCCACCTGCAAAGCTGCATTGTGCATGGCCAATTCCAAGAAATCATCGACCGGCTCGACGCCACGGTGGCCTTCACCACTTACCAGGCCGGCAAGATCTTTTTCGTCGGCACCGATCCCAAGACGGGCGCGACGACGCAGTTGCTGCGCACTTTCAGCAACCCGATGGGGCTGGCCCTGCGGGGCGACATGCTGGCCTTGGGCGACATCGACTCCATACAGCTTTTCCGCAACGTGCCCGTGCTGGCCGCCAGCTACCCGAAGAAGCCCGACACCTACGACGCGATGTTCCTGCCCCGGACCCGGTTCCAGACTGGCTCCGTCCACATGCACGATATCGAGCTGCTCGAGGATGGCTCGGTGCTGGGCGTCAACACGGCCTTTTCGTGCCTTTGCCTGACGGACGGGCAGGACAACTTCCGCGTGGTGTGGAAGCCGCCCTTCGTGAGCGATGTGGTGCCCGAAGACCGCTGCCACCTCAACGGCATGGCCTTCGACCAGGGCCAGGTGCGCTACCTGACGGCCTTGGGCACGCAGGACACGCCCGGCGGCTGGCGCCAGGACAAGCTCAAGGGCGGCGTGGTGCTCGAGTACCCGTCGGGCAAGGTGCTGGCCCAGGGCCTGGCCATGCCGCACTCGCCCAGGTTGTGGCAGGGGCGCCTGTTCCTGCTGCTTTCGGCCATTGGCCAGTTGGTCGAGATGGACCTGCGCGACGGCAGCATCCGCGTCGTGGCCGAGCTGGGCGGCTTCGCCCGGGGCATGGACATCGTGGAGGGATACGCCTTCATCGGCCTGTCGAAGATGCGGCACATGGGCGGCGAGTTCTCGGAGCTGCCCACCGCCCAGCGCGACTACTTGCCGGGCATCTGCGTGGTGGAGCTCGCCTCGGGCAAGCTCGTGGCCCAGCTCGAGTACTCCGACTACCTCGACGAGGTCTATGAGGTCCGCTTGCTGCGCGGGCTGCGCCGCCCCAACCTGCTCACCAGCGAGGACGAGCAGTGCAAGTCGGCCGTGGCCATCGAGGGCTTCGCCTACTGGGGCAAGCTGCGCGACGAGAGCCTGGAGGGCACGACCACCGACGTTACCCGCGCGGGCTGGAAGGACCTGCAGGAGCATCATCCCGACCTGTTGGTCAAGCACTTCGCCCACCGCGTCGAAACCATCGCTCCCAACCTTCCGCTTTCGGTGGTGCGCCTGGTCAAGGACGAGAAGGTCCTCGGCCTGTCAGTGGTCAAGTCCAACACCAACGGTCTGGACGCCAGCCTGCTCTCGATCAAGGTCCAGAGCGGCCTGGCCAAGCCGGAGGCCCTGCTGCGCCGCCTGCTCGACGCCACGGAGGCCCAGCAGCGGCTCGAAAGCGCCAAGCGGCTGAACGCTGTCATGCAGAGCAAGGATGTGGAGACGCCCGAGCTGCTTGCGCTCCTTAGCGGGGCTGGCTGGCCCCAGGCTTTTCCGCAGCGCCTGATCATCAAGACCTTGGTGGCCCGCTGGCAGGACCTCCAGCCCGTGGCCGCTGTCCGCAGCCTGCACCAGTTGGACGCCCGCGAGCTGGAGTCGCTCCGGCAGGCCGTGGCCTGGGCGCCCGCCGACGAGCAGCCCGCGCCGCACCTGGCCGAGGCCGACCCGAACCTGAGCCAGTTCATCTTCCAGGGCAAGGCTCCCGTGGCCTGGATGGTCGTGGCCAAGCTGCGCACCGAGGCCGCCCGCGTCAAGGCACTGGCCCTGCATCCGTCGGCCGGCGCCGCCCTGCCCGGCCTGCTCGCGGCCTTCGCCCAGCAGGCCACACGGCAGCGGGTCTCGGCCTGCGTGTTTTCCATGGCCCCCCAACTGCCTTGGGCCAGGCCGCTGTTCGACTTCATGTCCAGCCGCGGCGCCATCCAGCAGCAGAACCAGATCCTCGTTACTTCCCGCGAACTTTGAAGCCCTAGCCCCATGATCGAGCAATTCTACCAGCAAGGCATCGCCTTGTTCCGTCAAAACCGTTTCAACGACGCCTACCAGGCGGCCAAGCAGATCCAGAAGGCCGCTCCACGTTCGTGGATGGGGCATCACCTCGAAGGGCTCCTCTGGCTCAAGAACGGCAAGCCCAAGGAGGCCGAGCCGCTCCTGCGCCAGGCCTACGCCCTGTCGCCCGACAACGAGGGCGTCCGCTACGCCCTGGCCAAGTGCCTGGGCGAGCGCGGACAGTTCGAGCAGGCCGAGGACGCCCTGGCGCCCCTGGTGGTCGAGGGCGCGCCCGAGCCCTACTGGCGGCTCCACGGGCGGCTGCTCACCCAGCTCGAGCGGCTCGACGAGGCCGAGCGCGCGCTGGCCCGGGCGCAGGAAATGTCGCCGGGGACGCCCGCCCTCGAGAACGAGTGGGGCAAGCTGCTTTCCAAGCGCGACAAGGATTCCGAGGCTTCCGAGCGCTTCAGCAGTGTCATCCAGCGGGCTCCGGGCATGACCCAGGGCTACATCAACCTGGCCAAGACCCTGCGCAAGATGGACCCCGAGGACCCGCAGCCCCTCTCGCTGCTCGAGAACGCCGTGCGGCTGGCGCCCCAGCAGCCCGCCACCTGGCTGGCCTTCATCGAAGCCTGCCTGAGCAACTTCCAGTTCCGCAAGGCCGCCGGCGCGCTCAAGAGCTGGGCCGAGTCGTTCCCCAACCTGCCCGAGCACACCAAGGCCAAGGCCATGATCGCCATGTCCCGGCAACGCCACGACCAGGCCATCGTGCTGCTGCGCGAATACCTCAAGCACGAGCCGGATGAAATCGAGGCCCTTGCCTACCTGCGCAATTGCTTGCACTCCGTCGGCGGCCTCGACCAAGCCCTCGAGGTGGCCGAAAAGCTGATCGCCCTCGAACCCAAGACGGCCCGGCACTGGAACTACAAGGGAAGCATCCTGCTGGAGCAAAGCCACAACGAAGCCGCCTTGCAAGCCTTCGAAACGGCCCGCGGGTTGGGCGACAAGTCCTCGGGCCTCAAACTGAACATCGTGCGCGCCCGCATGAACCTCTGCGACTGGAGCCAGCGCGCCGAAGACGAGGCCCTGTTCGTCCAGACCGTCCGCGAGGAGCTCGACAAGGGCGAGAAGGCCGAGAACTTTCCGCTGCTGAACTTCAACTACTTGGAAGTTCCCCTGGAGCTGCACGACCGCGCCGCCCGCTCCAACGCGGCGTCCATCGCGAAGGTAGCCCTGCGGATGCTGGCGGGCAAGCGCTTCGAGCACCAGCCCGGCCCCAGGGAGCGCCTGCGCATCGGCTACATCTCCCCGGACTTCCGCAACCACCCCGTGGGGCGGCAGCTCAAGGACTTTTTCCAGCATCACGACCGCGGACGCTTCGAGGTGTTCGCCTACTCGCTCTTGGACGCCCCCGACGACGACGCCACCCGCAAGAAGATCCGCGAGACGGTTGACCATTTCCACGAGGTCTCGCGGCTGAGCTCGATCGAAGTGGCCGAGCGGATCCACGCCGACCGCATCGACATCCTGGTGGACTGCGCCGGCTACACCGCCCACGGGCGCAACGAGGTGGCCGCCATGCGCCCCGCCCCCGTGCAGTGCCAGTACTACGGCTTCGCCGACAACATGGGCGCCGAGTTCATCGACTACGTCATCGCAGACCCGCACATCCTGCCGCCCGCCTTGCAGGAGCACTACCGCGAGCGGGGCGCCCTGCTGCCCTTCTCTTTCCTCTGGGCCGATTTCGAGTGGCAGAAGCACCGCCGCGACCGCGCCGGCTGGGGCCTCCCGCAAGACCGCTTCCTGTTTTTTAGCTTCAACTCCGTTTACAAGTTCGAGCCGAAGATGTTCGACATCTGGATGCGGGTGCTCAAGGCTTGCCCGCAGGCCGACTTCTGCTTCCTCGAAAGCAGCGACAAGGCCCTGCGCGACAACATCCTCCGCGAGGCCGCGGACCGGGGTGTCGCCCCCGAGCGCATCCGCTTCCTGCCCAAGCTGCCCACGCACGAGTTCATCGCCCGCAACGCCAGCCTCGACTTCTTCCTCGACACGCTCAACTTCAGCGCCTGCTCCACCGCGCTCAACGTCGTCGAGACGGGCACGCCCTTGCTGACCTTCCCGCAGGCCACCAATTCCTCCCGCATGGCCATGAGCATCGTCCGCTCCGCTGGCATGGAGGAGATGGTCTGCCAGAGCCTGGAGGAGTTCGAGGCCAAGGCCATCCACTATGCCCACAACCCCCACGAGCTGGCCGCCATCCGCCAGCGCACGCTCCGCGACCGCGACAAGCTGCCCTTCTTCCGCACCGACTGGATGTGCCGCTGGTTCGAGCAGGCCTACGAGAAGATGTGGGACCGCTACAGCCAAGGCAACCCGCCCGAGCGCTTCGAGATCGAGTGGAAGGCCTGAGCCCGCGGGCTGGGCGCCTTCTGCCTTTCGACCGCGACGGGGCGAACCCCCAAGCGCCTGCGCGCGACAAAACTTTGCCAACCGCAAGCCGCCAACCCTTGAAGGGCTCCGCCCAAGTCGCTTTCGATGGCAATAGATACAAATGGTCAGCATCCTGCGAAATTCGGAAGTCGCATTCATGTCCGAACGCGGTTTGGGAACGCCCGGTTCGCGAGAGGCGCAGGGGATTCCGGGCGAATCCCGAATCAAGGACTTGAAACTTTGCCAGAGAGCACGCAAAGCCAAGCCGTTCGAGCGCCAGGATAGATCGCCCAGGCGCTTGCTTTTCCAAGGTATAGTTTGTGGATTTGGACATGGTCTATCCACCCGCACCCGACGAACAAGCTATCCTACCGTTTGATTCTTGCTTGCACAATGTTGTCTTTGGGTAGGAATTGAGGATGGTGGAAGTAATGACGCTATGTGCCATTTCACCGAGATACCCAACCAACAATCAACCGAAAGGAAACGAAAATAAATTTGTTTATTATAAGCACACGTATTATATTTGCACCGACAATTTCGTCAAGTAAACAATTTTAGTATGTGGACAACAGAAGTAAGTCGCAAAACGACAGCGACAAAAGAACAAATTTGGAAACTTTGGGCAGACGTTCCTAATTGGAATGTTTGGGACGCAGAAGTTGATACCGCTGAACTGTTTGGAGAATTCCAAACGGGAACAAAAGGAATTTTGAAACCAGCAGGTGGTCCAAAAACAAAATTTGAAATGACTGAATGCACTAAATTCAAGTCATTTACGGACAGAAGTTTTTTGCCCCTTTGTAAAATGGACTTTATCCATACAATGACGGAAACCAAAGACGGGCTTGAAATTACGCACAAGGTAGTGATGACAGGCCTTCTGACTTTTCTATTTTCAAAAGTAATGGGAAGCAAAATCAAAGTCGGACTTCCTGTTGCTGTTGAAAACCTAATTGAACTTGCGGAAAAAACTAAAAAAAATGACAAAAACAGATTTTAGTTTTGAAAAGGCCGAAGAAAGTACAGGATTTTTATTGTGGCAAGTAACAAATTTGTGGCAACGAGAAATAAAAAAAGCATTAGAGAAATACGAATTGACGCATTCTCAATTTGTACTACTTGCAAGTATTCATTGGCTGACATTAGACCAACAAAACGTAACACAAATTCTGCTATCTAAATACACTAAAATTGATCCTATGACAACTTCGACCGTTTTGAGAACTTTACAAACAAAAGGACTTATTAAACGGAAAGAACACGAGACAGACACAAGAGCAAAAACTGTTGGACTGACTGAAATTGGACTTGAAAATGTTAAACAAGCAATCAATACAGTTGAACAATTTGACAAAAAGTTTTTCGGCACACTTGACAACGAAACAAAAGATTTTAATAATAAACTAATTACACTACTTGACAATAAAAACGGCACATAACACGGGTTTGCGTCAGGCGGGCTGACGTGCGAACTTGGGGCTTTGTGCTTCTATTCAACTTCTGTGCTAGTTGGCAGTTTTGTGCTCCGAACCCCGCCTGAACGCAAAGCCCGAAAACGTTAGTGGCAACCCTAAAAGACAACGTACGAAATGACGAAAGGAAATAAAATATTAGTAATTCTAAATTTTCTGATTATGGTTTTATCCAATCAGATTATTGGACAAAATACTATAACAAAGGAAATCCTTTGGACAACAGATTGGAGTCCGAATGGGAAGTACATAGCTATTGCGGGAAACATTGATACGCTAAAAATTTATAGTGAAAGAAATTTACACCCGTACGCATCTTTTCCAGTAAAGAATACAATTACACGAATAAAATGGCATCCTTCATTCAATATCATTGCCGTAACAACACAAATGTCTGAAGAAAAATCTTTTATTCTCAATTTAGAAACAAATGAGAAAATTGAGTTAAATGACATTTCACCAGATGGTGCAAGAGGAGTGGATTGGAACTTTACAGGTGAATATTTAGCAGTTGCAGACAATGATGGACAAATTTTGATTTACGATTTAAAAGGTAAATTAATCAGAAAATTTATTAACGAAAACACTAAGAGCATAACTGCTGTTGATTGGCATCCTGAAAAAAATATCCTTACAACCGTAAGTGACAAAATACGCTTTTTTGACATTGAAGGGAATTTATTAAAATCTATAAAGCATAGACAAGAAGAAGTTATGTTATTAAGTATTGCTTGGCATAAGTCCGGTGACTTTTTTGTTACAGGAGATTATGGAGACGAAAAAGACAAATCATTACTTCAATATTGGAGTGAAAATGGCGAGCTTTTGAAAACCATTGACATCAGCATAGGGGAATATAGAAATTTGGCTTGGAATAAAAAGGGCGACAGACTTGCATCAGCAAGTGACGCATTAAGAATTTGGGACACAAATGGAAACCTTATTTCAGAAGGTAATTCCAAAGACTATTTATGGGGAGTTTCGTGGAATAAAAAAGGAAACAGAATAATTACGTCAAGTATGGAACAAAGAATAATACTTTGGAATAAAAAAGCGAAAAGAATAATGGCGATTGAATAAAGTGCTTCTTCATAAGAGTGTGTGGGTAAAACACCAAAATGATTGTCGTTGCGAAAAATGGCCTTTTCTCCCATTGAGGACAATTTTACCCCTTAGGGGCTGGGCTCGGCTGCAAGGCAATCCATCACCTTTGAACGCGGCTTGGAATGAAAAGCGCCTGGGCACTTGGCTTTCCAAAATTACGTTCGTAGATTGGGTCTTGGCCTGACTTGTCGCACCTGACGAGCGGGCATCGCTTCGAGATTGGATAGGCGCAAGGCCAAGCTGGCGGTTGGCTGCTGGGCGACGGCCTTGGAACCGCGTTTTCATCTATCTTCGCGAAGGCGCTGACCACCGCGCGTCATCCTTGAAACAACAAAAATCCATATCCCATGAAGTTTGTTGACGTAAAGAACGACATTGCTTTCCGGAAGGTTTTTGGCAACGAGAACAAGAAAGAGATCCTCATTTCATTCCTGAATGCCGTGCTGGAATTGCCCGATGGGAAAAAAATATCGGAGGTAGAAATCAAGAACCCTTTCCTGATGCCCGAGATCAAGGGCTTGAAAAGCTCCATCCTGGATGTGAGGGTCACGGACGCGATGGCTTCGACAAAAGGGTCCAGTACTACACCGCGAAGCAGTACGCTTCCCAAATCCATGTTGGGGAGGATTACCCCAAGCTGAACCAGGTGATTTTCATCGGCATCCTGAATTTCAACTTCTTTGAAGGCGAAAACTATCTGACCCGGCATTTGATCGTCAACCAGAAAACTGGGAAACAAGAATTGAAAGAC
>JAIFMG010000222.1 GCA_020048645.1 Bacteroidota bacterium
AAAAAAATTTCGTGTTCTTCGTGTTTTTCGTGGAAAAAAATCGAACATTGATTTCAGATTTAACACAATCTAATTTCAAAGTCTTACTTAGGGCTTTCATGTACAAAGGTTCATCACTTTCGCTGTCAACCGCTCTTGAAGCCTTCACTTCAATTCTTATTCCGTCCAGCCATAAGTCGTAGTCCCCTGAATAGCTTGGGTCAAGTTTTTTACTTGGGCGTTTTAGCTTGGAACATTTTCCCTGAACATACGTTTGGGCAAATTTTTCACCGAACCCTCTGGGCGCTGACAGCTCAAAGATCCAAAGATTTGGATTGGCACTGATGTATTCGGTTCTAATATCTCTGTATTGCTCATTGGTTAACCCGCCTCTTTCTATTAGATTGCAAATCAAATGTTCATATTCATTAAAAGGGAAAATAGATTGGTCATCATCAACCATTTGAAGAACTTCTTCAAGGTCGCTGGCTGAACCAGAAAATAATTCAATAATTTTAGCTTTTAACGCAGTAAGTTCCATCGCTTGTTTTGATTATTTGCAAGTAGTTTAAGTAGTCCGTTTCAGTAAATTCTTGCTTGCTTGAAAAGTAGCCGATGTGAATGGGAAGCAACTCAAGGTCTCCCCTAAGAACCTTGTGGGTTGAAAATAGTTTCTTGAAAAGCCAGTTGATGATTTCACTATTCAATAGCATTGTTAGCTGTTTGGCAGTTATTTCAAGGTTTACAGGAATGAGAAGATTGGCACTGTTTAATATGTATCGTTGTTGATCATCACAAAAGAAGCACAAATCAGAAGAGATAAACTTGTAAATGATTTTCTCTTTTGAAAGATACATTTCCAAGGGTGCAACCTGTTGAAAATTAGAAAAATCATTCAAGATGAACGTGCCTGGTTCTTTCAATCCAGATTTTGTAATATCTGAGCCTTTGTAAATCGGGATGTAACCCTCTTGGGGTTCATCAATACAAAACCTATCGTTATTGCCAGTTACAATTCCTAATGCCCAATTCGCTCTATCTTTGAGCGTAATATGCTGTATTGCATAGAGTTGATGGATTACTTGTGCTTCTGTTTCATGGGTCCGAAAGTTGAATATGCTTTTGGGATTCTCGATAAATGATGCTAAGGTTCTATTGAATACTTTATCTTCTAAACAACATTCTATGAGGTCGAGTGAATTGGATGGTTTGTTCTCTACCACAATAGCCTGTGCTTTGGTTACTAAACCTTTGAATGCTTTGCCGTAATCTACAAAGCGTAAAATTCTTTTTGATACTACCTTTCTTCTAATATCTTCAAAAGTAGTAATATTGAAAAACGCCTCTTGAATTAAAAATCCCAAGAATCCATTGGGTTTGAGTATCGACAAACTTGCTCCAAAGAATAAAGAAGTCGTATCCAAACTGTTTCCGCATCCATACCATGTTGAGTACATTTCTTTGGAAGTCTTTTCAATTTTCTTGCCCCAAGGTGGATTGGTGAAGATCAGGTCAAAAGAATTGTTTTCTCTACCCAATTTGATTGCTTCTTGCAAAAAGTCGCCAACTTTTATATTTTCTGTTTCATAGCCGAACTCATCTGCTATTCTCTGCTTGGCGATCAAAACAGCATTTTCATCTATGTCAAATCCATACACGTTTTCAGGTGCAACTCCTTGTCTGATGGCTTCAATTAGAAAATTTCCTGAACCGCAGCAGGGGTCTAAAAATCTTAAATCGGGAATAATTTTTATGTTCTTAAACAAATCTTTCACAATCCATGAAGGCGTGTAATATACCCCCTCTTTGTTTCGATGCGAATCTGAGAGTGAACTTTCGTATTCAATACCTATACTTTCCCCTTTGAGTTTTTTTATCAGCCCACTAACTTTATCCGATGCCTCTTTGTGGTCGTGTTCGTCTTTCAGTAATTTGTTAGCTCTTGAATTTAATTTTTCTTTGCCAGCTACCTCAACAAGAAATTTTTCTAAAGACTTTTGAGAAATAATTCCCTTGCCAGATTGAATTAAGTAACCTGTCTTGATCCAATTCCGAATTGTTGCAGTTGATACATGAACGGTTTTTGCCGCTTGTTCTATTGTAACTCCGAGTGTTTCTATTTCACCGAATAGGTTTGTCTGCATAGCTCAAATGTCGTTAAAATTGTTGTCAAATCATTAGGTCTCCGTCTTTTTAGCATTGCCTACAACGTCATGACTTCCACCCTCCCCAATTTCTTCCCCAAAGCACCCTTGCGCAAGTGCGAATCCAATGCGCACCTCCTGGAGCCGCGCCAATCCGTCAAACTTTCGAATCGACAGATTGGGAATGTTTTGAGCCTAGGGACGCCGTAGGCGAGCATCCGCCAGCTTTGCCCCTGGAAATCCGCAATTTTGAAGGACTGCTTGTTCATCGGGCGCGGGTGAATTGGCGATGCCCAAATCTACAAACTATACCTTGGAAAAGCAAGCGCCTGCACCATCTTTTCTGCGCTCGAAGGGGTTGGCCCCGCTTGCTTCCTGGTAAGCTTTCAAGTTATTGATTTCCAGCAGGAAGATTGCGTTTTCATGCGAAGCCCTGCTCAAGCGTACTGGGAACATCTTGTTTTTGATGGGAGCCAAGAACACGCAGACCAAAGGCGAGCAGGATCGAAAAAAGGACTTGGATTTCAAGGACTTGGCCGTGCAAATCCGCCCCATGCGTGTCCTCAGCGCCCATTTCAACCCAAATTTGGCCCGCCGCTGGCGGTTTGCATGTTCCACCATCGAACGAAGTTGGGCCTGAAAATGGTTCCGAAATCTGTTTCTTTGCCCAAACAAAATGCGGCCTGAACGACTTGGCCTTTTGTAGGGCAATGCTTTCAAGGGGTTTGTGGAGGACCCTCCTGGGCTTGGGACGAATCCCCAAAGGATTTTGAAGGACGCTGTAAGGCTTTCGCGCTGGCTTTCATGCTTTTCGCCAAGATTATCTTTGGGTTAAGTCTCGGAGCACGTGTTTCTACTTATTAAAAAAAGCTAATTTCGCGCCGTGATAGTTTAGGCCCTATCATGGCCCAAGCGTTCCGCTTGCTCTGAATCCATCGCTCGCTTCTCCCACTCGCTTTCTCACCTCAAACCTTTGGCAGATGAAAAACTCTACGACATTCAAACGCATCCTTCAACCGCTGATCCTCGCTTGGCTTTTCCTCGGAATAAGCCAAGTTGGGTGGGGACAATGGACCACCGTTGCTTCCGACAATTTTGACAATTTTCCTACCGGTTTCTCTCAATCAGGCTTTACCATACAGTCATATGGAGCTGAGACGGGCGGCACGTCCGATTGGTCTGCCTATGACGCTAATGTGGGGGCATCTCCAACGGGTTATGTATCCAAACAAATTACGCTGGAAGCAGGCTACACTTATCGTTTTAGCTATATGGCGAAAAGAGCCAATGCTGCAACTTGCGCACTTACACTAAGGTACGATGCATCTGTTGGAACAGCAGGAACAGACGCCTCTTCGGCATTTACACCTCCACAAAGGGGGGGGAGCGTGGCTGGCGATCAACTCAGTTCAAACGAGATTGCTGGGGACGGAAATTCCTATTATCTGAAAATAGTGGTGACAACAGGTAATGGTTCTGACGTGAAATTAAGGATAGATGGTTTTCTTGTTGAGCGGAAACCTGCTTCGGCCACCCCCACACTGGCCGTCACCCCCCCGTCCCTGACGGGCTTAGCGTACACGGTGGGCAGCGGGCCTTCGGCGGAGCAGAGCTTCGCGCTTACGGGGGCTGACCTGAATGGCATGGACGTAACGGTAACGGCGCCAGCATCTTTCGAGATTTCCAAGACTTCGGGCAGCGGCTTCACGACGGGCTCGCTGACCTACGCGGCCTACAACGGCAGCAGCCAGACGGTTTACGTGCGGCTGGCGAGCGGCCTTTCGGCGAACTACTACAGCGGCAACGTAACGATCAGCGGCGGGGGCGACACGGACGGCGAGGCGGTGGCCGTCACCGGGGCGGCGGGCATAGGCCCGAGCATCACGAACATCGCGCACAGCCCCGCCAGCCCCACGTCGGCCCAGACGGTCTCGGTTTCGGCGGACATCGCGGACGCAGCCGACGGCATCGGCGGCGCGGAGCTGCATTGGGGGACGACCTCGGGCAGCCTGACCAACACCATCAACATGAGCCAGGCTTCGGGCAATACCTACACCACCGACGCCAACATCCCGGCCCAGACGGCGGGAACGACGGTTTACTACGAAGTCTATGCCCTCGACGGCGAAGCCGTCGAGACCACCAGCGCCGAGCAAAGCTACACGGTAACGGGGGCCGCCACGGCCACCATCACGGTATCGCCGAGCACAATCAACTTCGACAACGTGTACGCGGGCGGGCAGTCGGAGCCGGCGCTCTACACGGTCTCGGCCACGGGCCTGACGGGCAACCTGAGCATCGCGGCGCCCACGGGCTTCCAGGTTTCGACGACCTGCGGCTCGGGCTACGCCAGCAGCCTGGCGCTGACGCCCAGCGCGGGCACGGTTTCGAGCACCACGATCTACGCCCGCTTCGCGCCGGGCAGCACGGGCAGCTTCTCGGGCAGCATCGCGCACAGCGCCTCCGGGGCCACCACGCAGAACATCACCGTGAACGAGACCAACACGGCCACCAACCTGCCGGGCAGCTACTACAGCACCGCCACGGGCACGGGCCGCGCCTTGCTGAACCAGCTCCACCAGATTGTCAACGGGCACACCAAGCGCGGCTACGACGACCTCTGGACGGACTTCCAAACCACGGACAAGCGCCCCGACGGAACCGTGTGGGACATGTACTCCGACGAGGTTTGCAGCGCCGACCCTTACGAATTTACCTTTATTACAGAGCAATGTGGTTCTTACGGCATTGAGGGCGACTGCTACAACCGCGAGCACAGTTTTCCGAAGTCGTGGTGGGGCGGTTCAACTGATACCATGTACACCGACCTGTTCCACCTGGTGCCCACCGACGGCAAGGTCAACGGGATGCGCAGCAGCTACGAGTTTGGCCAGGTCAGTTCGCCCACGTGGACTTCCCGGAACGGGGGCAAGCTGGGCCCGAACGTCTATCCGGGCTCTTCGGGCGCCGTAGCCTTCGAGCCGGTGGACGAGTACAAGGGCGACTTCGCGCGGGCCTACCTCTACATGGCCACTCGCTACGCCAACAAGATCGACGCATGGGCCAGCTCGCCCATGGTGGACGGCGACCTGGCCGATGCCGACGGCTCGTCGTTCGAGGCCTGGGCGCTGGAGATGCTCCTGGCCTGGCACGCGGCCGACCCCGTGGACCAGAAGGAACGCAACCGCAACGACGCCATCTTCCTGATCCAAGACAACCGCAACCCCTTCATCGACAACCCCAGCTACGCCACCCAGATCTGGAGCGCTACCGTCAATCCCGAGCCGAGCAACCACGTTACGGCCTTCGCGGCCACGGCGGCCAGCTCCACGCAGATCAACCTGAGCTGGACGGACGCCACGGGCACCAACCTGCCCGACGGCTACCTGGTCATGGCCAACACCACCGGAACCTTCACGGCGCCCACCGACGGCACCGACCCGGCCACCGACACCATCCTCGGCGATGGCAGCGCCCTGATCAAGGTCGCGCACGGCGCAGGAGCCACGGCTTCCTTCACGGGCCTGACCGCCAGCACCACCTACCACTTCAAAATCTGGCCCTACGCCAACTCCAGCAGCACCATCGACTTCAAGACCGATGGAACCGTGCCCACGGCTTCCGCGACAACCCCGGCCGCCCCGCTGGCTTGCGCCACGGATCTGATCATCTCGCAGGTGAGCGAGAACGCAGCAAGCAAGTTTGTCGAAATCGCCAACTACACAGGAGCGGCCGTGAGCTTGGCCAATTACAATTTGGTTTTTTACGCCAACGGTGGAACAAGTGTCTCTTACACCATCGACTTGACGGACGCGTCAAGCATCCCCGACCAAGATGTCTGGGTCTTGGGCGCTGCGGCTTTGGCGGGTGTTACAGACCAGGTTTCGGCTTCTCTCCAAATCAATGGCAACGATGTTGTCGCGTTGAGGAAGTCTGGCGCAAACATCGACGTTTTCGGCACGATAGGGACCTCAGCGGACTGGTACGCAGACCAAAGCGCGATCCGCAACGAGGCCATCACGGCTGCCACCACCACCTACACGGCCAGCGAATGGACCTTTAGCGCTTATGCAGGCGGAAGCACTCCTTGGCTGGGCTCCCACACCATGACCTGCTCTTCGAACGACAGGGACAGCAAGGTGGACGGCCCGGCGCTGGGCTCGCAGCCGAACCCGGGCACGGTCTCCTCGCTGGCGGACACGCAGGCGGAGCAGGTGCGGGTGTTCGACTTCACGATCCGGGACTACGGCACCGCCGACGGCCTGGCCACGAAGGTGACGCAAGTGGTGATCAAGGCCGGAGCCAGCAACACGGCCAACTGGACCACGCAACTGGCCGGGGCGCGGCTGTCGCTGGACGGCGGCACGAGCTTCGTAACCACGGGCACTCCGGTCATCACGGCCAGCCAGATCAGCTTCCCGATCGCGGCGGGCAACCTGGACATCGCCGACGGCGGCACGGCCACGGCCTCGCTGTTCGTCCACCTGCCCAGCACGGGCCTGACGGACGGCGGGGTGCTGCACTTCCAGATCCCGGCCACGAGCCACGGCTTCACGGCCGACGCCGCGGGCTCGCAGTTCGCGACCAGCTTCGGCGCGGCCACGGCCTCCAACACGATCGCGATCGCCGTTGTGGCCACGGAGCTGCGCTTCGTGCAGCAGCCCACCAGCACGGCCACCAACACCGCGATGAGCCCCTCGCCCACGGTGCAGGCCACGGACGCCAACGGCAACCGCGACCTGGGCTTCGCGGGCGCGGTCTCGCTGACTTCCAGCGGAACCCTGACGGGCAGCCCGCTTTCGGCCACCGCCAGCAGCGGCCTGGCCACCTTCGCGGGCGTCACGCACACGGCCACGGGCACGGGCCTCCAGCTCACGGCGGCGGCCTCCGGCCTGACCAGCGCGACCAGCGGCACCTTCGCCATCACGCTCCAGCCCAAGATCGTCATCACCGAGGCCGCTGGCGCGGGCATCGCAGGCGACGCTAACGACGAGTACATCGAGCTGAGCAACCTGAGCGGCTTCGACGTGGACCTGACAGGCTGGAAGCTCAAGTATTACGAAAGCGCCCTGGAGGCCACGCTGACACTGACGGGAACCCTGGCCGACAACGACGCCTACGTCATCGCGGTAAGGACTACGCACACGGCAGCGCTCGTGCCGGACTTCGTGCCGGGGAGCAGTTTCAGCATCAACAACAACTTCTACATCGTCTTGGAAAACGCCTCGGTCGTGGTCATGGACCAGGCCGGGACCAGCGGAAGCAAGTTCACCGATACCAAGAACTACGAGTTCACGAACTGCTCAGCCGACAACCAGCCGGTGGCGAACTGGGTTGACCTGGGCTCCGGCAATGGCACTCCAGGCGTGATGAACTGCTGCCTGGACCCGACGCAGGTGGCCACGGGCCTGAACTTCACGGGCACGACGGACCTGGCCACGACGCTGAACTGGACCAACGGCAACGGCACGAACCGCATCGTGGTGGCCAAGTTGGGCTCGGCAGTGGACTGGAGCCCAGTGGACGGCCAGACCTACGCGGCCAACGCCTCCTTCGGCAGTGGCACCGAGCGCGGCACGGGCAACTTCGTGGTCTTCAACGGCACCGGAAGCAGCGTGGCGGTTACGAGCCTCGTCCCCGCGACCACCTACCACTTCGCGGTCTTCGAGTACAAATGCACCGAGTACATGGCCACGGCGGCCACGGCCAACGTTACCACGCTTGCCGCCGTGCCGGAGATCAACCTGAAATGGGGCGTTACCAGCTATGCCAGCGGCGAGACCTTCGACTTCGGCGCGGTGGCCTGGGGCAGCTCGGCCGATAGGACCTTCACGATCGAGAACACGGGCTCGGGCCCCATGACGCTGACCCTGCCGCTGGCGACCACGGGCAACTACGCCGTAACTTCGGCTCCGGCGGGCACAATCGCCTCGGGCGGCACGACGAGCTTCACGGTCCGCTTCACGCCCGGAGGCGTCGGCGCGGAAACGGGATCGCTGAGCATCACCAGCGATGATGCGGACGAAAACCCCTACCTGCTCGACTTCGCGGGCACGGGCGGCCCGAGCGCGCTGTCGGACGTGGTGGCCGAGCCAGCCTCGGAGCAAAGCACGATTTCGTCGGTGGAGAACGACCCCGCGCCGCTGGCCTCGACCGACGGCGTGCAGGTCTGGCAGATCCGCCTGCGCGACGGCGGCGCCAGCCTGAACGACGCGGACAACCTGCCGACCATCTTCACGGGCTTCACCCTGGCGCAAGATCCGGGCAACAGCGCGGACGCCTGGGCGGCGGCCATCAAGACGGCGGCCCTTTTCGACGGCGGCACGCTGGCGGGCAGCGCGACGGTCTCGGCCAACCAGCTCGTTTTCACGGGCTTGAGCATTTCGGTGCCCGATGGCGGGCAGAAGGTGCTGAGCCTGCGCCTTTCGCTCAACGCCAGCCTGGGCAGCAACGCCGAGGGCGAGGACTTCGTCTTCAGCCTGAGCAACGCCAACACCAGCACGCTGGCCAATGGCACCAGCTCGCGCTGCGACACCTTCGCGGCGGCGAGCTCGACCAACGGCATGAACGCCCTTGACGTGGTGGCCACGGAGCTGCGCTTCGTGCAACAGCCCACCGACTATGCCCAGGACGAAGCCATGAACCCTGCCCCCACGGTGCAGGCCACGGACGCAGGCGGCAACCGCGACCTCGGCTTCACCAGCGCGGTCTCGCTGACTTCCAGCGGCACCCTGACGGGCAGCCCGCTTTCGGCCAACGCCAGCAGCGGCCTGGCCACCTTCTCCAGCGTAACGCACACGGCCGAGGGAACGGGCCTGGTCTTGACGGCCAGCTCCGCGGGCCTGGCCGATGCCACCAGCGCTTCCTTCGAAATCACCTCGATCACCCTCTTCGACTATGGCGACCTGGTCATCGTGGCCGTCAACACGGCTGCGACTGCGGGTGACGAAATCAGCTTCGTCTGCTTCGTGGACGTCAAGCCCAACACGTCCATCGACTTCACGGACAACGGCTACGAAAGGATAACCTGCGGCCTTTGGGGCGACACCGAAGGGGTGCTCCGCTGGACCCGCACAGGGCCGACCCTCCCCGCCGGCACCGTCGTAACCTTCGCGGGGGACGACGGAGGAGCGACCCCCGCTTTGGGAACCGACTTTAACATTTTTGTCAACGGAGCCAACGACAATACCAACTGGAGCATCCAGAGCCTGAACGGGGACAAGAACTTCAACATGAACGCCAGCGACCAAATCTGGATGATGCAGGGTGGCGAATGGGTGCAGGGCAGTGGTAGCCATGACGATTCCTACACAGGCAAGGTGCTCTACGGCTGGACTGCGACGGACTGGAAGGACACGTGCAACTATGCTTCCACCTCCGGTTCCACCATCTTCCCCGGCAGCGACTGCTCGTCCACCAACGTTACGGGCGTTACGAACCAGGACAAGGTGAAGTACAATGGCCCCATGACCATCACCAGCACCTCGGGCTGGCTGGACCGGGTCAACAACAGCGCCTACTGGGTGGGATTTGCGACCTCCGGCGCATTTGACTTGGGAACGCCACTTTACAGGACCACGGACATCGACTTCCCCATCGGGGGCCTCAGCTCCACGGGCGACACGGTCTATTGGCAAGGCGGCACGGACACCGACTGGTTCAACTGCTCGAACTGGAGCACCCGCCGGGTTCCTGACGCGACCAAAATCGTGATTTTCAACACCGAAACGGGCAACACCTTCAACAACATCGTCCTGTTGGCAGGCGAGACGGCCCGCTGCAAAGAGCTGATCGTGGAAGGCACGACCTCGGGCCGCTCCATCAAGGGCGAAGGCAGCGCCACCGCCGTGCTGCGGATCGAACAGGACATCACCATCGGCGGCCCGGAAGCGCTGGACTTCGACGACGGCAACAACGCGACGGCCGACGGCACCATCCGCCTGGGCGGCCACTGGCGCAACCTGAGCGGCCAGGCGAGCTTCGCCGAGGGCAACTCCACGGTGGTGTTCCAAGGCACCACGGCCCAGAACATCCTGCCCGCAGCCGCCGACGGCCTCGAGCAGTTCGCGAACCTGACGCTGAACAACGCCGCCGGCCTCGCGCTGGGCGACTCGACCTCCATCGCGGGCACGCTGACCTTCACCAACGGCCTGCTCCGGACGCAAGGCCACCTGCTGACGGTGAGCAACACGGCCCCGGCGGCCATCACCGGCCAGGGCATGAGCCGCTACGTGGTGGGCACGCTGCGCCGCCACGTGGCCGCCACGGGCAGCTACGCCTTCCCCATCGGCACGGCCACGCGCTACGAGCTGGCCACGGTCAACCTGACCAGCTCCTCGGGCCTCAGCTACCTCGACGCCAGCTTCATCACGCCCAGCGGCGGCGCGGCCCCGGCCTACGGCCTGCTGCTCAACGCCGGGCACTGGAGCCTGGTCCCCGACGCCGGAACCCTGACGGCCAGCGTAACGCTGACCTCCCGCGGGCACACCAACGGATCGACCACGACCACCCACCACGAGCTGGCCTCGCGGACGGACGACACCGACGACTGGACGGCCATCGCGAGCACGGGCCAAAGCGGCACGGGCACCAGCGCCATCAGCGTAACAGGCTCGCCCGTAACGCTGGCCGAGACCGAGCTGGCCATCGTGCGCCGGATGCCGAAGACCTGGACGGGCGCCACCAGCACCGCCTGGGCCGTGGGCACCAACTGGACTCCGGTCGGAGCGCCCACCATCACCGACGACGCCTACATCCCCTTGACGACCAACAAGCCGATCATCTCGGCCGCGGGCGCCGAATGCAAGGACCTTTTCATCAGCGAGAACACCGGGCTTGAGCTGCAAGCCGCGGGCGGCCTGGCCGTGGGCGGCAACCTGACGCTCATGTCGGCCACCGACGGCGCCTTCACGGGCTCGATCCTCGACTTCGGCACGCTGAGTGTCTCGGGCACGATCCAGGTGCAGCGCTTCATGTCGGGCGGCAACAACGGCACGCTGGCCACGGGCCGCTCGTACCACTTCTCAAGCCCGGTCGCGGGGGCCACGGCCAGCGTGCTGGGGCCGCTCACGGGCACGAGCGCCAACCGGGTACACTTCTGGAACGAGGCCCAGCACCAGTGGACGCAGGTAACGAACACCGCCGACGCCCTGCAAGTGGGCCTGGGCTACGTGACGCGCCAATGGGCCGACAACACCCTGGTTTTCACGGGCAACTTCAACACGGGCGCGCAAAGCTACACCCTGGCGCGCACCTCGCCGGGCTACAAGGAAGGCTACAACCTGATCGGCAACCCGTATCCCTCGCACGTCAACATCCAGGCCGCCACCCGCGCCAACCTCGACGAGACGATGTGGTACTACGAAAACGGCGGCTTCCGCACCGTCAACCTGACTTCGGCCGTGGGCACGCCCGCCGGCACCACGGCGCAACTGCCGCCGCTGCAATCGTTCTGGCTGCGCACCACCGCGGGCCAGGCCTCGGGCACGCTGTCGTTCGACAACAGCCACCGCAGCATCAGCACGCAAGGCTTCTACAAGAACGGCCTGAGCAACCAGATCTTCCGCCTCCAGGCCGTTGCCAACGGGCACCAGCAGCAGGCCGTGGTCTATTTCAACACCGAAGCCAAGCTCAGCCTGGACCGCTACGACTCCGAGATGTGGAGCTCGGCCAACCCGCAGAAGCCTGAAATCTTCACCACGGCGGACGGCGTCCGGCTGGTCATCAACGGCTTTCCGCGCCCGCAGGAGCAGACCAGCGTGCCGCTGGGCCTGACCGTCGGCGTGGCCAGCGAGGTCAGCGTCAGCCGCTTCATGGTCGAGAACTTCCCCAGCGACGCGATGGTTTTCCTGGAAGACCTCCACACCGGGGCCATGACCGACCTCGGCGCGGGTGAGGTTTACACGTTCCAGACGGCGGCCATGGACAACGCCAACCGCTTCCTGCTGCACTTCTTCGCTCCCGTGGTTACCGAAAGCCCGGAAATCTCCGGCGAGCCGGTCCGGGTACACAGCTTCGAGCGGACGGCTTACGTGCTTCTGCCGCAAAACCGGGGCATGGCCCAGGTCGAAGTTTTCAACCTCTTGGGTTCCAAGGTTTTGGACACTAGGCTTTCCGAAGGCTTCCACGCCTTGCCCTTGTCTGTCGTAACCGGGGTTTACCTGGTCCGGGTCAGCCAAGGCGGAGAAGTCTCCTCGCACAAGATTTGGATTGATTGAGAATGGATTATATTTGGCATTTTATTTGAACTTGTTTCAAGGGAAATGCCTTTTCCACTCCCAAGACCACGAAAAAACGGCCGCACATGAAAGAACAACAACAAACGGAGACCCGCCGCCCCTACGTCAAGCCGACTGTAGAAGTCATCGAAATGGATACGGAGATTTCTCTGGTCATGGTAAGCCCTCCTCCCTTGCCGCCCTCCGCTCCGCCCCAGCCCGAACCTGATAAATCCGACCCCAGCCCCATCTGGGACTAAACAATCCATCGCATCATGGAAAAGCTATTTCGATTCCGCCACCTGCTGGTGGCCGCCACGCTGGGCCTTTCGCTGGCCGCCTGCGAAAAGGACAAGGACGCAGACCCCAACGCGAACCCTGCCGAAAGCGAGGCGGACTTCAAGGCGGCCAGCCAGGCCGTCATGGCCACCGACAAGGCCGCCTTCGACGCCTTCGCCCAAAGCTCCATCACCGATGGGGCCTTCTCGAAGGACCTGATAACGGGCTGTGCCACCGTGGACATCAGCCCGCTGATCCCCTGGAACCAGTTCCCGAAGACCATCACCATCGACTTCGGCACCGAGCAGGATTGCCAAGACCCTGACGGGCAGTACCGCAAGGGCAAGATCATCACGGTGCTGAGCGCCCTGCCCCGCAGCCTGGACGCTTCCAAGACCACGACCTTCCAGGGCTACGCCGTGGGCGAGATCGGCCTGGAGGGCTCCGTGCAGTCCACCTTCGGCCTGAACGAGCAGGAGCAAGCCGAGTACGTGCTCAAAGTGGTCGATTTCCTGATCTCGACTCCCTCGGGCAACTTCGAGCATGGCTCGGACCGCGTGGCCACCTGGGTGGAGGGCGACGACACGCCCTTCCAGCCCTGGGACGACGCCTACAGCCTCACCGGAACCGCCACGGGCAGCCACCCCAACGGCATCCGCTACGCCACGACCATCCAGACGCCTCTGCTCTACAAGGTCGAGTGCCAGGAGTACGTGAGCGGCTCGATGCTGGTAACGCTCTCCGACGGCCGGAGCTTCACGGTCGATTTCGGCGACGGCGCCTGCGATGGCAGCGCCACGCTTTCCTCGGGCGCCTGGTCCACGGAGCTGGAGTTCTGAGGCGGAACCGGGAAAAGGCAATCCCTTCGCCCCCCCACCAACGACGACGGCCTTCGCCCCTTGCGGGCGAGGGCCGTCGCTGTTTTTGGGGGGGACGGGCATCCTACCAGTTGCGTTCAAAGGCGATGGAATGCCTGGAAGCCTCGCCCAACCCCGAAGGGGTGTAATGATTGTAGAAGGCGGATCCAGGCCAAAGAAGAGAACCCCGAAGGGGTGACATTATCCTCCTAGGGAGCAAGGGCCAGATAATGCCACCCTTTCGGGGTTGGACGAGGCTTCGCGGCATTCCATCATCCATGAGGACAATTTCGCCCCTTCGGGGCTCTATTTTGGGTTTGGCTCCGCTTTCTACAATCATGTCACCCCTTCGGGGTTCTCATCTTCGCGGCATTCCATCACAATGGAACGCGATTTGGCATCAGCCGAAGGCACCGCCGAAATGCTCGGCCAGCCAGGCCAGGGGCAGGACGACCAGCAGGCTGGGCAGCATGTTTAGGACTTTCACTTCCTTGATTTCGAGCACGTTGAAGCCCAGGCCGATGAGCAGGATGCCGCCCAGCGAGCTGAGCTCGACGATCATGTACTGGGGGAAGAACTCGCCGAGCCACATGGCCAGCAGGGTGATGCCGCCCTGGAAGATGAGCAGGGGCAGGGCCGAGAACATGACGCCGATGCCCAGCGCGGCGGCCAGGGCCACGGACGAGATGCCGTCCATGAGCGACTTGGTGAGCAGCAGGGTGGGAGGGTTGCCGAGGCCTTCCTCAATGGCCCCGAGGATGGTCATGGCCCCGACGCAGTAGAGCAGGAAGGCCGTGGTCATGCCCTGGGTGAACTTGTCGTTGTTGGAATGGAAGAGCCTGCGGAGCCTATCGCCCATGCCGTCGATGCGCTCATCGAGGCGGAAGGCCTGGCCGAGGAGGCCACCGAGGGCCAGGCTAAAAACCAGAACAATTATTTTGTCGCCGCCCAAGGCCATCTTGGTGCCCAGGAAAATGGTGAAAAGCCCGAAGGCCTGGAAGACGATTTCGACCATTTTCTGGGGCAGGCGCGAGCGCACGAGCAGCCCAATGGCACTGCCGACGACAACCGCGACGACATTGACGATGGTTCCTAGCATGTTTTTGGTGATTGGGGTTGGGTTGGGGGGCGAATTTCAGAAAAATGTGGCCAAATGCCTCCGAAAAGGCGGAAAGGATTTTTTTTCGTCCGATTGTAATTATTTAGGTATATTTGCGTTAGTATAAAAAAAACAGGTTCCGAATCCACATCCACGGCAGCGCATGGTCATTCCTTCCGACA
>JAIFMG010000060.1 GCA_020048645.1 Bacteroidota bacterium
AAAAAAAATTTCGTGTTCTTCGTGTTTTTCGTGGAAAAAAATCGAACATTGATTTCAGATTTAACACAATCTAATTTCAAAGTCTTACTTATCACGTTGGATTGCAACTTGGCATGAAAGGCCAGAACGCTAGCGCGCCGCGCCGCGCGAATGCTCCAAGGGTCATCAAATTTCCTTTTCGGCGACTGATTCCGGCTCGGGCGCCCACCGGGCGCGGGCGAAGAAGTAGCCGCCCAGCAGCGCGGGCACGCCAAGGTTGACCAGCCAGAGCAGGCTGGAGGCCATGAACACGGCGGGCGCCTGGGCCGGGCTGGCCGAAAGGAAGAAGATGGCGCTGGAGCCGCGCACGCCCAGCTCGCTCAGGGCGAAGGAGGGCACCAGGGCGTTGGCCAGGTAGGAGGCGGCGATGCCGGCCAGGGCCACGCCAGGGGCGATGCCCAGCCCGAAGAAGCGGAGCAGCAGCAGGTACTGCAGGCTGAAAACGGCGTAGCGGGCCAGGCTGATGCCCAGCACGGAAAGCAGTTGCCCGCGCGAGTAGGAGGCCAGCACCCCGAGGGCCGCGGCCCTCGGGGCGAGCCGCGGCCGGCGCAGCATCCAGCCCCGCAGCCGCCCCACCCGGAGGTAGAGCCAGAGGGCCAGGGCCGCCGCCAGCGCGAAGGCCGCAGGCCAGAGCGCCCGCCAGGGGCCGGCCTGGGCGAAGAAGTGCCTCCCCCCCCAGGCCATCCACGCCAGCGACGCCAGGCCCAGCAGCAGCGTGCACAGGAACTGGGCGTAGCTGCCCACGGCCGTGGCCGCGACGCCCGGCAGGCGGTTGGCCCGCGCCAGGCTGGCCACGCGCCCGCCCAGGTCGCCCAGGCGGTTGGGCGTGACCACGGCCAGGGCCATGCCCGAGAAGAAGGCCTTGAGGGCCTTGCCCAGGCCGACCTTTTCGAGCGGGCTGACCAGCAGCCGCCACTTGCCGGCCTCGAGCACGAAGTTCAGGCCCGCGAGCAGAAGGGCCAGCAGCAGCCAGGCGGCCTCGGCGGGGCCCGCCTGCCAGGGCCACAGCTTTTCCCAGAGGCCGCCCGAGCGCGAGAGCTTGAAGCCCACGTAGCCGTAGGCCAGCGCCAGCACCGCCAGCTTGAGCGCCACCGCGCCCCAGGTGTCACGCCTGCGCATGGGCCCGGCTAGTCGGCCAGCGGAGCGCCTGCCTCCTGCGCGGGGCGCGTGCGGGCGTTGTAAACCGGCAGGACCAGCAGCGCGACGGCCCCCACTACGATCATCAGGATCGAGGTCGAGCCGTGGGCCACCAGGGCGAAGATCCTGGCGTCGAAGCTGCCCACCTGGTAGAGCACCATCGTGCCGATGCACATGAAGTGCCAGGCGCCCATCCCCCCGCTGACCGGGGCCACCATGCCGAAGCTCGACATCACGAAGACCGTCAGGCCGGCCAGCCAGCCCAGATGCTCCGTGGCCTCGAAGCTGCTGAACATCGCGTACAGAGACAGGTAGTAGATCACGAAGATGAACACCGAGTGGGCCAGGAAGGCCAGCTTGCGCTCCATGCGCCAGATCGTGAGCAGGCCTTCCCAGAACTGCACCAAAAGCCCCTTGAGCTTCTGATAGACGCCCAGGTGGCGGAACAGGTGGCGCATGAACCAGAGCGCCCCGACCAGGGCGCCCGCGCCCAGGAGCAGGGCCGCCAGCAGCGCCGTCGAGCCCATCAGGCCGTCGATGGAGTCGCGGACGCCGGGGTTGGCCTCCACGAAGTCGCGCACCACGTGGAGCTGCGTGGCCATGACCAGGCCCAGCAGCAGCAGCAGGCTGACCAGGTCCACAATCCGCTCCAGGAAGACCGTGCCCAGCAGCTTGGTGAAGGGCACCTTCTCGTAGCGGGTCATCAGGGTGCAGCGGGTTATCTCGCCCATGCGCGGGATGGCGAAGTTGGTCAGGTACATGACCATGACCGACAGGAAGGAGTTGGCCAGCCGGGGCTTGTGGCCCAGGGTCTCGATCAGGATGTTCCACCGCATGGCCCTGCTGACGTGGCTCAGCATGCCCAGGCCAAACGACACCCCGACCCAGGTGTAGTCCACTCCGCGAAGCCCCTCGCGTATCTCCTGCCACTGCATGTCCTTGTAGGCCAGCCAGAACAAGCCCAGGCCCAGGGCCAGGAAGAGCAGGAATTTGAACAGGTTGACGATTTTCTCTTTCAATGTTTCCGATTTATGGGTTTTGATAGCCAGGGCGCGAAGATAAGGCATCCGGGGGCAATGTGGCGTCCGCGCAAGGGCCCCGCGGCGGCTTTCGTGCCGAATCGCGCTCTTTCTTGCGGGGAAGGCGTGGGCAGGGCAGGCCGACCGGCGGCGGCGCCACCGCGGAAAAGCCCGGAAGCTGCCAGGAGGGGCTGCGAAAGACCGCATCTTTTTTAACTTAGGGGGCATGAAAATCCTCAAGCTGGACCTCTCGAAGGTCAAAAGGGGCCGCACTTTGCGGCTGGTGGTGCTCGACCTGGTCATGCTGGGCGTGCTCTCGGCCAACCTGGCCTGGATGTCTTTCGACTGGCTGTTCCAGTTCGCCAGCGTCCAGGGCCTGGTCAAGGGCTGGAGCCTGGCGGCCTACGAGCTCTACGTGCCGGTACACGCCGACTTCATCGTTTACGACTCGGTCTTCGTGTTCGTGTTCATGGCCGAGATAGCCATCCGCTGGGCCGCGGCGATACGGCGTCGGACCTACCACCGCTGGTTCTTCTATCCCTTCATACACTGGTACGACGTGCTCGGCTGCCTGCCCCTGGCGGGCCTCCGATGGCTGCGGATGCTGCGGGCCGTGGGCATCGTGCGCCGGCTCAAGCGGATGGGCGTCGTGGACTACCGGGACTTCTACCTCTACAAAGTGGTGCGGAAATACACGGACATCGTCGTGGAGGAGATCTCGGACCGGGTGGTTGTGAACGTGCTGCGGGGCGTGCAGCAGGAGCTCCGCTCGGGGGGGCCCATGTCGGAGCGGATCGTGCGGGAGGTTCTGCTGCCCAACAGCCAGCAGGCCGTGGAGCTGTTCTGGCGCCGCGCCGCCGAGCTGGTCGGGCAGGGCTACGCCCCCCGGCGCGCCGAGCTGCGCGACTACCTGGGCCGGAAGGTGGCCCACGCGCTCGAGGCCAGCGAGCACGTGCGCCGGCTCGAGCGCACGCCCCTGGTGGGCCGGCTGGCCACCGACGTGCTCGAGAAGGCCATTTCCGACATCGTCTTCGAAGTGGTGGACGGCCTGTTCCGGGACGCGGCGAGCCCCGCGGGCGAGGCCTACCTCCGCGGGCTGGCCGGGCAGTCGGTGGACGAGCTGCTGGCCAGGCCCACCAGCCCCGAGGCCCGGCGGCTGGCCGAGCAGGTGCTCAGCCAGACCATCGACCGGGTGGTCGAGCAGGTGCAGGTGCAGCAGTGGAAGCTCAAGGAGCTCGCCGAGAGGGCCGCCGAGCGGGAGGCCCAGGCCCCTGCCAGTGGCCGCGGAGGCCCCAAGAACCCGCCCACCGGCCCGGTCTGAGGCCCGGCGCTTGCCATTTGGGCCGAGAATGGTACTTTCGCGCCGCGAAGGCGGCCAGCGCCTCGCCAAACCCAGAGAAAGACAGACCCAAAGCCCAGCAGCATGAAGTCACTCAAAAGGAAAGTTTACGAGATCATCGAAACCTCCGATGGCGACAACAAGTGGAGCGACCGCTTCGACACCGCCGTCATCACCGTCATCTCGCTGAACCTGGTGGCCATCATCCTCGAGTCGGTCGAGCAGCTCCACCACGACTACCAGGCCGTCTTCTACTACTTCGAGCTGTTCTCCATCATCTTCTTCACCACCGAGTACCTCCTGCGGCTCTGGACCATCACCGAGAACCCCCGCTTCGCCAGGCCCGTAAGAGGCCGGCTGCGCTTCATGCTCACGCCCTTCGCCCTGATCGACCTGGTGGCCATCCTGCCGTTCTACCTGCCGGCCATCGTCATCGACTTCCGCTTCCTGCGCATGATCCGCCTCTTCAGGGTGTTCCGGCTGCTCAAGGTGGCCCGCTACATGCGCGCCATCACCATCATCAGCCGTGTGCTCCGCGAGAAGAAGGAGGAAATGGTCATCAGCGTCTTCGCCATCCTCTTCACCCTGGTGCTGGTCTCCAGCTTCATGTTCTTCATCGAGCACGACGCCCAGCCCGACAAGTACACCAGCATCCCGGCCACCATGTGGTGGGGCGTGGCCACCGTCACCAGCGTGGGCTACGGCGACATCTACCCCATCACCCCCTGGGGCAAGTTCCTGGGCAGCTTCGTGGCCATCCTGGGCCTGGGCCTCTTCGCCCTGCCCACCGGCATCTTCGCCTCCGGCTTCTCCGACGAGATCAGCAAGCTCAAGGCCGAGGAGAGGCTCAGCCGGAAAAAGCTCAACGAGCTGGACGCGGAGCCGCAGCCCAAGAAGCCGGACGCCTGCCCCTGCTGCGGGCGCCCCTTCCCCAAGCCGGAGCCTAGCCAGGAGGCCCAGGCGATGGAGCCCGACTAGCCCATCCCCAGCCTACCCGCAAGAATCGAACTTCCTAACCCAACCCAGCAGACATGGTCATCATCGGAAAAAAAGGACGGACCGAAATCAACGAAGCCCTCGACGTCTTCGAGAACTTCTGCCCCAAGTGTGGCAAGGGCGACGTGGCCCTGACGGACATGCGCCTCTGGTTCGTGCTCCTGGACATGCCCATCTTCCCCATCAGGCAGCTCGAAAGCTTCTACCAGTGCCAAGACTGCGGAGCCTCGTTCAAGCAGGGAGCCATGGACGCCCTGGTGGGCGCCAGCTCGCAGCTCGACGCGCTCACCGACGCCGAGGAGCTCTTCCCCGTGACCATCGCCGCCTGCATGATGCACATGGCCAAGGTGGACGGCGACGTGGCCGACGACGAGGTCCAGTACATCCAGGACGCCATGGCGAAGCACTCCGCCCACAAGGCCGCCATCGCGCAGACCCTCAAGACCGTCCGCGAGATGGAGCACTCCGACGCCTACGTCTATTCCCTCCTGCGCAAGGCCAAGCAACTGCTGACCACCGACGCCATCCTCGAGGTCATCAGCCAGGCCGCCCAAGTGCTCCTGGCCGACGGCAAGATCGAGAAGGCCGAGGAGCAGCTCATGAAGGACTACCTCGAAATCTGCGGACTGCCCCCCAGCCTCTACGCCAACGTCCAGGACAAGATCGACGCCGCCAAGAAAATGGCCTCCTGACGCTCCCAAGGCCCCCGAAGGCCATGTCTGTTAAAAAATGACAATTTCGCCCAGCCGCACGATTTTCTGTCGTAAATTGGGGCCGATTGTCGCGCGTAACCTTTCCATCGGTTTTTGCGTACAATTGGGACTACCTTCAACTTTAGCACACCCACACCCATGCGACAACTGAAAATCACCAAACAGGTAACCAACCGGGACACGCCTTCCCTGGAAAAGTACCTGCAAGAGATCGGCAAGGTCAAGCTCATCTCGGCCGAGGAGGAGGTCGAGCTGGCCAAGCGCATCAAGAAAGGCGACCAGGCCGCGCTCGACCTGCTCATCCGGTCCAACCTCCGCTTCGTGGTCTCCGTGGCCAAGCAGTACCAAAACCAGGGCCTGGTCTTGATTGACCTGATCAACGAGGGCAACCTGGGCCTGATCAAGGCCGCCAAGCGTTTCGACGAGACCCGCGGCTTCAAGTTCATCTCCTACGCCGTCTGGTGGATCCGCCAGTCCATCCTCCAGGCCCTGGCCGAACAGGCCCGCATCGTCCGCCTGCCCCTCAACAAGATAGGCTCCATCAACAAGATCCAGAAGGTCTTCTCCACCCTCGAGCAGCGCTACGAGCGCGTGCCCACCGAGGACGAGATCGCCCGCGAGATCGAGATGGCTCCCCGCGCCGTCAAGGACGCCGTGACCATCTCCGGCAAGCACATCTCCATCGACGCCCCCATCGTCGAGGGCGAGGACACCGTCATGCAGGAGAAGATGGAGAGCCTCGACTACACCACCAGCCCCGACCGAGAGCTGCTCAACGACTCGCTTCGCAAGGAGATCGAGCGCTCGCTGGCCACCCTCACGCCCCGCGAGGCCAGCATCATCCGCCTCTACTACGGCCTGGGCGGCAAGCACTCGCTCACGCTCGAGGAAATCGGCGAGCAGTTCATGCTCACCCGCGAACGCGTGCGCCAGATCAAGGAAAAGGCCATCAAGCGGCTCAAGAGCGCCTCGCGGAGCCGGGTGCTCAAGACCTACCTCTGAGCCCGCCCGCCCCAGCCAGCGCGAGGCCTTCCCGGTTGCCACCCCCGGGAAGGCCTCGCGGTTTTTGTGCCAAGCTCCTGGTCGATGGGGCAAATGCCAATCGTCAGCGTCGGGCGAAATTTGGGATATGCACAAGTCCGAACGCGGCTTGGCATGGGCGGGCCAGCGGCCCCATCATTCCTCCGCCAGGCTGGGGTGCCGCTGCGGCGAAGGCTTGGCCTCGGCCAGAAGCCTGGGCAGCTCCTGCCGGGCCACCCCGGCGATCTCCTGCGCCAGTCCGGGCTGGGCGAAGGCCAGGTCGGTCCGGCGCCACAGGAAGTCCTGCTCCTGGTACAGCATCTCGCTTTCGACGCAGTGCGCCAGCTCGGCACGGGCCAGGAGGTGGTGCTTGTCGCGCCGGATGTCGAACAGCTCGTAGGCCCGCTCTACGATGGCCTCGGTCTGCGTGCCGTGGCGGCGGAACAGCTCGTGGCTCTGCAAGCTCGTGGCTCCCAGGGGCTTGGCCTGGTCGTAGAGCGAGCGGGCCATCTCGTCGAGCAGGTGCTCCATCGGCTCGAAGTCGAAGTCTCCGCCCGCGAGCTGCTCCTGCCCCCAGCGGCTCGGCTCGGGCCGGGCGTCGGCCTTCTGCTGCCGGGCCAGGCTGTCGAGTATCTTCCGGGCCAGATCCGGCAGTTCGCGGGGTGAGCCGAGCCATGCCAGGCTGAGGCCCTCGCTCGTGCTGCGGAAGCCCGAGCTGGCCTTGCCCCGCCGGGCTTGCGGGGCGGCCCAGCGGGCCTGCACGTGCTCGACCTGGAGCGACAACGCGGGCAGGGCCTCGTTGATGGGGGCCAGCAGCGCCCGCACCTCGGCGTCGGAGGCCGAGCCGCTTTCGGAGGCCTCGCCCGAGCAGGGCAGGACGCCGCCTATGGCCACCGCCTGCCCGTGCGGCGAGAGCCAGGGCAGGCAGGGCGTCTCGGCCGGCAGGCGAAGGGCCGCCCGCAGCGGCAGCCGCTCGCGCGGAACGCTCAGCAGGATGGCCTTGGTGGCCACCTTCAGCTCCTGGGCCTCGGGCCAGAGCCGGTCCCAGGCGCCCGTGGCCAGCACGACGTGGCGGGCGTGGATGGCGAAGTCTTCGTCCTTGGGGTCCAGCAGGTCGCGCACCCAGGCCCCCGACACGCGGCCGCCTTCCATGATCAGGGTCTCCGCCCGCAGGTAGTTCAGCACCGAGGCGCCTTTCTCGGCCGCGCCGCGCAGCATGGACAGGCACAGCCGCGGGGCGCTGATCTGGTAGCCTGGGCCCGAGACGCCGCAGGTGAAGTCCGAATCCGCCAGCAGCGGCTCGCGCGCGCGCAGCTCCGCCTGCTCGACCCAATGCGCCGGGCCCAGCTCGCCCGGGCCTTTGAGCAGGCCGCGCGCGCCCAGCTCCAGCTTCTTGGACAGCTTGCCGAAGCTTCCGGCCCGACGCTCGAGCTCCAGCCACGGACCGGGCCGGAACAGGTGCGGGGCCATGTGCCGGAAGCTGGACAAGGCCTGCGGGCTCTCCTCGAACGGCAGCACAGGGGCCCCGCTCGCCCCGCTCGCGAAGTCGCCTTGCTCCACCAGGGCGACCTTCAGCCCCCGGCCGGAAGCCTTCAGGGCGAGGGCCGCGCCAGTGAGCCCACCGCCCACCACCAACAGGTCATGCGTCCAATCCTCCAGGTGCTTGAGGCATCGGCCCCGCTCCTGGCTCGAAAAGCTAGTCTTGTTTTCCACGGTTTTCCTTATTTCCTTTACTTTGCCGTGCACAAAGTAAAACATTCCCATGCCTTTCCGCTTTGTTATTCGACACAGAAATATTTCAATCCCCATCCTGGCCCTGCTAATTTCCTTGTTTGCAGATGCTTGCGCCAAGGTCGGGATGCCCTCGGGGGGCCAGAAGGATACCCTGGCGCCCACCCTTGCGGCCCGCTGGCCCGAGCAGGGGGCAACCAACTTCGCGGGCCAGGAGCTCTGGGTCGAGTTCGACGAGTTCGTCCAGCTCAACAACATCGCCGAGAACCTCGTCGTTTCGCCGCCCATGGACCCGGCCCCCAAGGTCGCGCTCAAGGGCAGGACCCTCGTGGTCGAACTGCCCGAGCCGCCCCGCGACAGCACCACCTACAGCCTCAGCTTCGGCGGCGGCATCGGCGACTTCCACGAGAACAACCTCCTCCAGGATTTCCAGATGGTCTTCTCCACCGGTGCCCACATCGACAGCTTCGCCATCGCCGGCTCGCTCTTCGACCTCTGGACCCGGACGCCCCCCGAGGCCCCCATGTGGGTCGGTGCCTACCCGGCCGACCTGCCCCGCCCCCGCGAGCTGGTGCCCAGCTTCGTGGCCAAGACCGACGCCAAGGGCAACTTCCGCCTGGCCAACCTCCCCCGAGGCAGCTACCAGCTCCTGGCCTTCGCCGACCTCAACCGCAACCTGCTCTTCGACTTGCCCGCCGAAAAGGTCGCCTTCCTCGACAGCCTCGTCAGCCCTTCCTTCGAGGTTTCCACCAGCCGCGACACCCTCTTCTCCGATTCCTTGCCCGGGCAGGTGGACACCGTCATCGTCCGCCGGGCGCAAAGGGCCCTGCCCGACAGCCTCCGCCTGGGCTTCTTCGCCGAAGACAAGGCCCCGCAGCGGGTGGCCGACTACCTCCGCCCCGAGCAGGCCCACCTGCGCGTCTTCTTCGACAAGCCCCTCGGGCCCCTGCCGCTCCGCCTCGAGTCCGACTCCGCGCCCGCGGGCCTCGCCTGGCGCGAGCAGCTCAGCCCCGGCGGCGACACCCTCGACATCTGGCTCATCGACAGCACCTTGTGGAACCAGAGCCGTCTCACCCTGCGCGTCAGCTTCCCCCTGCGCGACTCGCTCGGCCAGTGGACCCTCCAGACCGACACCTTCCAGTTCGACTACGACAAGGCCGAGCCCGTGCTGGCCCCGCCCTTCCTGGCCAAGCACAACCTCCAGGGCCAGTTCAAGGAGAACGGACGGCCCCTGCTCTTCGACCTCGGCCTGCCCATCGCCGCGATGGTCGCCGACAGTGTCCGCCTGAGCCTCCGCGCCGACACCCTGGCGCGGCCCCTGCCCCTGACCCTGCTGCCCGGCGCGGGCCGCTTCGACCAGGCCGAGCTCGCCCACGCCTGGCTGCCCGAGACCGACTACGTGCTCGAGCTCATGCCCGGGGCCCTGCGCGACGCCTACGGCCGCGCCAACGACAGCCTCCGCCTCGAGTTCAGCACCCGGCCCGCCAACCACCACGCCCGGCTCGAAGTCGCCCTGCTCGGCCCCAGCCAGACGGCCCTGCTCATCCTGCTCGACGAAAGCGGCAAGGAGCTCCGCCGCCAGGCCGCCCAAGTCGGGCAGACCGCCGCCTTCGACTTCCTCGGCCCCGCCAAGTACCAGCTCAAAGCCTTCCTCGACCTCGACCAGGACGGCCTCTGGACCCCCGGCGACTGGGACCGCCGCCGCCTGCCCGAGCCCGTCTTCTTCTACCCCGAGACCTTCGAGATGCGCTCCGGATGGACCAACCAGCTCGAATGGCGGCTGGAGGAGTAGGGGCGGGGGAGCCTAAGCTTTTGTCTTGTTTCTGGCAAAATACTCTTCCCACCCGCGCGATAGGATCCAGCAAGTCAGGGTTGCCGATCTTGTGCCGCAATCCAAGGCAGAAACCTGACGTTCGTCTTCCCCTTAGGCCACTTTGAGAACCTTCAGCAGGGTTCCGTCCAGGTGGTCGAAGTCCCTATCGAAGGTCATGAGTGGAACATTCAAAGCATACGCAGTGGCGGCGATCCACAAGTCGTTTTTCGCCATTGCCTTTGCGGAACCTGGCAGCAAGTTTCCCTTGGCGTCCGCGACTTTCCTGTTGGAGTAGGCATCAATCGTGGCATAAGCGCCAATCAAATCAGCGTTCTGGTTTTGAATATTCACGTAGGCGACATTCTCTAAAAAATTGACCAGGGCCCCGCACCTGGGTTCTCCCCATTTTTGCTGCAACTTGATGGAATCTAGATCCCCCTTTGTTACTGTGGAAATGACAAAGAACGGTTAGGTCCTTGCTTTTGAAAAGCCAAGGGCTTGGGGTGGCCAGGCGCGAGGCCAAAGGACTAAAGTCCGTAGGCCTTTTTTAATCCGGCAATCGTCTCGTCAATCCAACTCAAGGATTCATCGTGTTTTCGATTTCGCAATATGAGTTGAAACAAAACCTCATTCTCTGTCAGTGTTGGATTCTGGCTTTTGATTCCTGCGATCATCAGCTCTCGCCCCATCTCCATCATCTCTAGGCCCATGGCGAGTCTCTCCGCTTTTGTCTTCCCCATGATCAAATCGTATTGGAATTGGCGCATTTCCTCTGTGGTGTCATTCATGGTCTATCAAATTATAGGTTTTTAAGTTCAATTTTTTGCACCATTTCGTAATGTATCCCCTATCTGCAGCGGGATTCGCCAAAAGACTTTGAATGTCTCGCTTCTGCAATTCGCTTTCAAGCTGTTGAATCCAATTCAATTTCGAGATTATCAAATCCTCAAGCGTAATCACCCATACTTTTACGCCCAAAAAATCAATTTGTTGTCTTCTTTGAAATTTTTCGACCTCAAAAGGCTGTTCTGAACGAATGATGAAGTCAATTTTATAGCTGCTGTCAAGATGGATAATATTGAACATCCCTTGACGTCTGATTTCGTCTTTGATTGTCGGTTCATGAAAGTAGAATTTGCCTTTTATTGCCTGAACAAATGAATTGACATGCTTGTCTTGCAATTCCACGATAAGGTCGATGTCTCTGGTTGCTCTTGGAATGGCATAGAGTGTCAATGCCAAGCTTCCAGAAAGCATATAAGGAACATTTTGCTCGTCCAATGTATTTGTAATCACTCGTAATAAATTGTCTATCAACATCTTCTAATGAATCTTGATTCGCTTTCAATTTGTTGAAATACACGATTTGCCATACCGACTCCTGCTCTTTTTGGCCAGGCCCAACCGCTGGACCTGGCAATCTGGGCCGGTGTATGGCAGGGTGTGGAAGCCTTTTCGAGCCAATGGCCTCGTTTGGCGGGCCAAGTTAGGTCTTTGCTTGTGAAAAGCCAAGGGCTTGGGGCGATTTCTTTGTCCGCAAGCCAGGCATCCATCAGCCACCGGCGCGAGGACAGGACACCTTTGGCCGAATTGGCCTACCTTTGGGCTTTTTCCAAACCACGGAAGCCAACAGGTCGCAACCGTTGGCACAAGATCAAAAAACATCCCCATGAAAACCCCAAAATTGAAAACTCTCGTGGCAGTCATGCTCTTGTCGCCGGCCTTGGGCCTGGGCCAGCAGCAGCCAGTGGTGGACGCTCCGTTCGGCGTGGCCTTGCAGGCGGTGCCGATCGAGGGGCTGGGCGGCTTGCAGTCTTTCGCCTTCGGACAGCACCAGGGCAAGTGGCTGGTGGTGGGCGGGCGGCTCGACGGGCTGCACCGCCGGCAGCCTTGGGCGACCTTCGACCTGGCCGGGCACAACAACCGCCTGATCGTGGTCGATCCCGCCGCGCGGAGCACCTGGTCGGCGCCCCTGGACGAGCTGCCGGCGGCGCTCCGCGAGCAGCTCAGCTCGACGAACATGAACTTCCACCAGGAGGGCGACTACCTGTACTGCCTGGGCGGCTACGGCTACAGCGCCATCCAGGGCGACCACACCACTTTCGCGAACCTGGCGGCGCTCGATGTGCCGCGGGTCATCGAGGCGATCGTGGCGGGCGAGCCTTTCGCGCAGCACATCCGGCAGATCGAGGACCCGCAGTTCCAGGTTACGGGCGGAAGGCTCCTGACGATCGGGCAGACCTACCACCTGCTGGGCGGCCAGCGCTTCATCGGGCGCTACAACCCGATGGGCCCCGACCACGGCCCCGGCTTCATCCAGGAGTACACCGACGCCGTCCGCCGCTTCCGCCTGACGGACGACGGCCAGGAAATCGCGGTGGAGCACCTGGAGGCCTTCACCGATGCGGACAACCTGCACCGGCGCGACTACAACGCCGAGGCGCAGATCCTGCCCGACGGCAGCCAGGCCATCACGATGTTCTCGGGCGTCTTCCAGCCCACGGCCGACCTGCCTTTCCTGACCGCCGTAACGGTGGACGGCGACGGCCACGCGGTGGAGCCGGACTTCGAGCAGCACTACAACCACTACCACTGCCCGGTGGTGCCGCTCCATTCGGAGAGCGCCGGGCAGATGCACACGATCTTCTTCGGCGGCATCGCCCAGTTTGTCGTGGACAGCGCCGGCACGATGCTGCGCGACGACGACGTGCCCTTCGTGCGGACGATCGCCTGCGTGACGCGGGATGCCGAGGGCGGCCTGCGCGAGTGGGTCCTGCCTGCCCAGATGCCTGCCCTGCTGGGCGCGGGCGGCGAGTTCATCCCCGACGAGGGCCTGCCGCGCCACGACAACGGCGTGCTCCGGCTCGACGAGCTCGAGGGCGACAGCGTGCGGCTGGGGCACATCTTCGGGGGCATCAGCAGCACCGACGCGAACATCTTCTGGCTGAACGACGGCACGCAAAGCTCGGCCAGCGCGCAGGTTTTCGAACTGGTGCTGGTGCGCGGCTCGGCGCCCACGGGCGGAGGCGGGCTGCGCCAGGCCGAGGCGGGCCACGCGCTGGAGGCCCTGCCCAACCCCAGCCACGGCGAACTGGAGCTGCGCTACCGCCTGGAGGCCGCCTCGCGGGTGGCGCTGACCCTGGCCGACAGCGCGGGCAAGGTGCTGGGCCGGGCGTCGTGGCTGCGGCAGTCGGCTGGCCAGCACAGCTTCCGCCCCGACTGGGACGCGCTGGGGCGCGCCGGCGTCTATTTCGTGCGGCTGGAGAGCGCCCAGGGCGTCTCGACCCTGCGGCTGGTGGTGGCGCCCTGAGCCGGGGCGCTCCAAAAGCGGAAGCCCCCTCCGCGGCCCAAGGGCTGCGGAGGGGGCTTCGTGCTCAGGCCCGGAGGGCCGGGCTTAGCGGCGCAGGTAGGTCTCGTAGATCTGGTCGAGGTACTCCTGCTCGGGCTCGTAGAAGCCGCGGGACTCGAGCCGCAGCTCGGGCGTAGCTCCGGCTTCGGCGGGAATGTCGAAGACCAGCTCGATGTGCTCGCCCTTGCGGAGCTCGAGGTACTGCTCGTCCTGGGTGGCGAGCTTGTCGGCGGCGCACTGGGCCTCGGCGCGGGCTTGCAGGGGCTGGCCGTTGACCAGCAGGGTGATGCGGTCGAGGTAGCTGGTCTCTTCCTTTTCTTCCTGCACGCGCAGGCGGAGCTGGCCGTTGACGATGTTGCGGGCGTCGATGGAGCAGGTGGTGGTGGTCTCGCGGCTCTTGCCGGCCACGTCCTTGATGATCTCCTCCTGTCGGACGAACTGCTGGCCGTCGAAGACGTAGAGCCAGGGGCAGCTCAGGCAGTTCCATTCGATGAAGTCGGATTTCTGGAGGCGGATGATCTTGCGCTGGCTGGCGGACTTGGAAGGGCCGACGTAGTAGCTCTCGAGCACGACGCCGTCGGAAAGGTCATAGACGTATCCGTCGAAGTCAAAGACCACGATGGTGTAATACCCTGGGCTGACCAGAATTTGGGCGGAGTAGCTGCCGCTTCCGTTGTCGGCGGTGGCATAAACGTCGTTGGAGGTCTTCTGCTCGTGCCAGACGCTCCACCATCCCCACTCGGCGCCGGCGGCCTCCTCCTCGCTGATGACGCTGACCATGCAGGGGAAGGGCGTGTTGATGTCGAGGGTCGTCTGGGCTTGGCCCGCGAGGGTGGCCAGGGTGGCGGCCAGTGTAACAAGGAGTTTTCTCATAGTCAAGTTGGTTTGGATTATGTTCAAGCAGTGTCCATCACGTCAATTTTGACTCCTTCTTTTCTTAAATAAACCTAAAAGCTATGGGGTGTTGAAAAAAAAGATTCCGTCGCGACAGCTACGGGGGGAGACCGATGTTTTTTGTGGCGAAATTGATAGCTTTGGCGGCCTTCGCGGAAGGCTGGCGAGCGAGAAGGGCTTTTTTGCCGCAAGCCCCAGCCTGGCCTCCGCGGAGAAAGGAAAAATCGTTTCTTCGTCCAATTTTTGTAAATTTGAGTCCAGTATAAAAACCGGGGATTTGTCCACGAAAGGCACGAAGGGAACGAAATTTTTTTGAAATCAAAATTAGATTGCATTTTTCTATTTCTAACCCATTGATAATCAATGATAACTTTTGAAAGGAAATTTTAGAAATGACCTTTTTAGACCGCGCCCAAATTTGTAAAAATACTGATTATGACACACTCGACTTCAAACGACTTGAGTTTGATCGAAAGCAAGAAAATACAACTTATTTTGATAATTGCGCAAGTCTATAATCTTGATTTATTGGAAGAAATCGAGCATTTGATATTGAATTCAAAAACTGGGTTCTTTATAAGAGTGTGTGGGTAGCGCAAAAAGGATTGACACGTGTAAAATCAAGTTTTCCGGTCAGGATGTAGATGATGGCCTTGATG
>JAIFMG010000103.1 GCA_020048645.1 Bacteroidota bacterium
GCGGGCGCTGACCAGGTTGTCTGCGGCACGGCGGCCACGCTGGGGGGCAACGAGCCGACGATCGGCGCGGGCCTCTGGACCCGCCTTGTCGGCTCTGGCACGGTCTCCGTGCCCGCCCAGTACAACTCGGCGGTGACGGGCCTGGGCTCCGGCACGAACACGTTCCGCTGGACGATCACGAACAACGCGTGCTCGTACTTCGACGAGGTCGTCGTGAGCAACAACGCCTTCACGGTCACGGCCGGGGTTGACCAGACCGTGTGCAGCACGTCGGCCACCTTGGCAGGGACAGCCCCGACCACCGGCACGGGCCTCTGGACCATTGTGGTCGGCTCGGCGAGCATCTCGACCCCGACGGCCTTCAACAGCGCGCTGGGCTCTGTCAACCCGGGCCTGAACACGCTGCGCTGGACGGTGACGCAGAACGGCTGCGCGTCCAGCGACGAGGTGAACGTGACGAACGACCTGCCTACGGCGGCCACCGCGGGCGCCGACCAGTCGGTCTGCGGCGCGACGGCCACGCTGGCCGGCAACATCCCGACGGTGGGCACTGGTCTCTGGACGCGCGTCACTGGTGCTGCTACGATTACGGCCTCTAGTCAGTTCAATACGACTGTAACAGCATTGAGCTCTGGACCGAACACCTTCAAGTGGACCATCACGAACAACGCCTGTATCCTTGAGGATGAGGTCGTGGTTACGAACAACGCCTTTGCGATTTCTGCTGGAACCAACCAGACCGTATGCAGTAGTGTTGCGACGCTGGAGGGCGAGGAGCCTGGTGTCGGAACAGGCGTTTGGACTTCTGTGCTCGGCACGGGTATCGTGGCGACTCCCAGCTTGTTCAATTCATCTGTCAGCAATCTTGCACAAGGCACGAACTCTTTCCGCTGGACCGTAAGCCGCAATGGCTGCACTTCGAGCAGCGATGTCTCAATCGTGAACGATTCTCCGACGGCTGCGAATGCAGGTTCGGATCAGTCGGTATGCTCGACCGTCGGCACACTTGCGGGTAACAACCCCACTGTCGGAACTGGTTCTTGGACAACCGTTTCTGGTGCTGGCAGCGTAACCAGCGCGAGCGTATTCAACTCTGGTGTTACTGGCTTGAGCAGCGGTGTGAACACGTTCCGTTGGACGGTTTCCAACAACTCTTGCACGAGCAGCGACGACGTTACCATACGGAACAACTCTTTCGTTACGAACGCTGGTCTCGACCTGAATCTTTGTGTTGATTTTGCCACGCTCTCTGCCACTGCCGCTGGAACTGGTGGCATGGGAACCTGGTCTGTCAGCGTAGGCAATGCCACGTTCGCCGACAACACGCTCAACACCACAGGGGTTTCTGACCTTGCCAGTGGCAACAACGTGCTTCGCTGGACCGTGACTCGGAATGGTTGCACGTCTTTCGACGATGTCCTCTTGGTCAACAATGTGCCTACTGTCGCCGACGCAGGTGCCGATTTCTCGGTTTGCGCGAACAGCGCCAACCTTGCTGGCAACGCGCCTGTGATTGGAACCGGTGCCTGGACTCGCTTGACGGGTCTTGGAACCATCGCGGCAGCGTCGAACCCCACGACCTCCGTAACTGGTCTGAGCACGGGTGCCAACACGTTCCGCTGGACCATCACCAACAACGGCTGCAGCAGTTCGGACGAGGTGAGCGTTTCCAACAACTCATTTGTTGTGGACGCTGGTGCTGACCAAGCGATTTGCACCAATACGACCACGCTGACAGGTTCGTCTGTCGGCACTGGTACAGGCATTTGGACCATAACGGCAGGCAACGCGACCTTCTCATCGACTGCGGTTTCGAACCCGACGCTGACTAACTTGACTAGTGGCACGAACTCATTCCGTTGGTCAGTGACTCAAAATGGCTGCACTTACTCTGACGAGACGATTGTTTCGAATGATGAGCCTACTGTCGCCAGCGCAGGAGCTGACCAGACGGTTTGTGGCACGACAGCCACTTTGGCGGGCAATCAGGCAGTAATCGGCAACGGGGTTTGGACGCGCTTGATTGGTTCGGGAACGGTTGCTGCTCCAACGGCATTTAATTCTGCTGTAACAGGACTTGGCGCTGGAGCCAACACCTTCCGTTGGACCATCACCAACAACGCGTGTTCATACATCAGCGAGGTTACGGTGAACAACAACGCCTTCGTTGTTACGGCTGGACTCGACCAAACTTTGTGCAGCACCACTGCCACGCTCGCAGGCACAACTCCGGGTGTAGGCACGGGCCTTTGGACCACGGTTGCGGGCGCGGTCAGCATTACCCAGCCTACCGCCTTCAACACTGGAATCACAGCCATCAACCCTGGCCTCAACACGTTGCGTTGGACTGTAACGCGCAATGGCTGCTCAGCCTTTGACGAGGTGAGCATCACTAACGATTCGCCATCGACCGCGGATGCCGGCACCGATCAGGATGTCTGCGCAAACACTGCCACTCTTGCTGCCAACATCCCTACCATCGGCACGGGTGCTTGGAGCCGGGTGTTGGGTCTGGGCACGATTACTACGCCTTTGACTCCGAACTCTGGTGTAACAGGCTTGACAATTGGAACGAACTCGTTCAGGTGGACCATCACCAATAATGCGTGCTCGACGGCGGACGAGGTCGTCATCGTGAACAACTCCTTCACGATTTCTGCTGGAATCGACCAGGTTCTTTGCAACTCGTCTGCCACCTTGGCAGGCGAGGCTCCTGGAGCTGGCACTGGCGTATGGACAAGGCTGCTGGGTAGCGCTACCATCGCGAACAACACGCTGTTCAATACTCTGGTATCTAACTTGACGCAAGGTGAAAACATCTTCCGCTGGACGGTTCAGCGCAATGCCTGCACGGCCTTCGATGACGTGACGGTGCGCAACGATCTTCCGACTCCTTCGGTCGCGGGTGCTGCCCAGTCAGTTTGTGGAAGCAGCGCGACCTTGTCGGCGAACAATCCTTCCGTTGGTGTGGGAACATGGTCAACCGTTTCTGGAACGGGTGTGGTGAACACGGCCTCGTTGTTCAACTCAAGCGTATCGGGTCTCAGCCAAGGTTCGAACACGTTCCGTTGGACCATCGTGAACAACGCCTGCAGCAGCAACAGCACCGTCGTAGTGACCAACAACTCCTTCACGGCTAGCGCGGGATCGGATCAGACGCTATGTTCGACGAATGCGACTCTGGCTGGCATGGATCCGGTGCCCGGCACGGGCGTTTGGAGCCAAGTGCTCGGGTCTGGCGCATTCGCTTCAGACACTCGTTTCAACACCACTGTCTCGAGCCTTGCCAATGGCACCAACGTGTTCCGCTGGACAGTCAGCAAGAACGGATGCGAGTCGTCTGATGAAGTCACCATCGTGAATGATTTGCCGACGGTCGCTAACGCTGGCGTTGACCAGTCAACCTGTGGAACCACTGCTACCTTGGCAGCAAACAGCCCTGTCTATGGCTCGGGTCTCTGGACTGTCGCGAGCGGCCTTGCGGTCGTGACGACTCCTTCGCAGTTCAACTCCGCTGTCACGAATCTGAGCGCCGGAACCAACACGTTGGTCTGGACCATCACGAACAGCGCATGCTCTTCTTCGGACAACGTGAACATCCTGAACAACTCCTTCACCATCAGCGCTGGAGTTGACCAGACCCTCTGCACCAACTCCACGAATCTGGAAGGAACCAGCCCTGGAACAGGAACAGGAACCTGGAGCACGGTGATTGGCTCGACGAACATCGTCAACGTTAACTTGTTCAATTCGGCGGTCTCGAACCTGAACCCTGGAATCAACATCTACCGCTGGACGGTCCAGCGCGATGGTTGCGATCACTTCGACGATGTTACCATCACGAACAACTCGCCGACAGTCGCCGCCACCGAGGCGGACAAGCCGGTTTGTTCGAACACGGCTTCAATCTCGGCCAACAACCCTGTTTACGGAAGTGGGCAGTGGTCTGTGGTAACGGGTTTGGGCACGATCACCTCTCCGATGAACTTCAGCACGAGCGTTTCAGGCCTGAGCGCTGGAGTGAACCGCTTCCGCTGGACAATCACCAATAGTGGATGTTCTTCATCGGATGAACTGGTCGTGACGAACAACTCCTTCACGGTCAACGCGGGTGGTGACCAGGTTCTTTGCGCGGCCAACAGTTCTCTCGATGGCACTGATCCGCTTTCAGGAACTGGAGTCTGGACGATTCCAGTAGGTTCGGCCACGCTTGCGAATCCGGCGCTGTTCAACACGGCCGTGACGGGCCTCAACTCGGGCACCAACGTGTTCCGCTGGACGGTGACCCGTACTGGCTGCACGGTCTTTGATGAGGTGAACGTTACGAACAACCTGCCTTCTGTGGCGGCTGCCGGTTTGGACCAATCGACTTGCGGCACCACGGCTACCTTGTCTGCAAACAATCCTGCCATAGGCTCTGGCTTGTGGACCACGGTCAGCGGCTTGGGCATGGTCAGCAACTCGACCCAGTACAACTCGACAATTACGAACCTGAGCACGGGCACGAACACGTTCTTGTGGACTATCACGAACAATGGTTGTGTGTCTCAGGATGATGTTACGGTTACCAACAACTCGTTCAACGCGAACGCGGGTGTTGACCAGACAATATGCGCGAGCAGCACGAACTTGGCTGGTGGTGACCCAGCTCCGGGAACCGGTGTTTGGACGACCATCGTTGGCTCGAACAGCATCGCCATACCTGCCATGAACACCACGCTGGTGAGCAACTTGAACCAAGGTGCGAACGTGTATCGCTGGACGGTGAACCGTAACGGATGTGTTTCTTCTGACGAGGTTACGATAACGAACAACCTGCCGACCACTGCGATAGCTGGTGCTAACCAGGACGTTTGCGCTACCACTTCCACCTTGGCGGCCAATGAGCCTTCCGTTGGTGTGGGGTCTTGGTCTGTTGTCAGCGGCCTGGGCACGGTCAGCTTCCCTGGCTTGTTCAACTCTACGGTTGTGAACCTGAGTTCAGGAACCAACCGCTTCCGTTGGACCATCACCAACAACGGATGCTCTTCTAGCTCGGACGTGGTCGTCAGGAACAACTCTTTCACCACCAATGCTGGCATCGACCAGACCTTGTGTGTGGACGGCACCACGCTTTCGGCTACCGCTCCGGGACTCGGTGGTTCAGGCATTTGGAGTGTGATAGCAGGAGCTGCCACCTTCACCAACGCTACTTTGTTCAACACGGCAGTGGCTGGCTTGGACGCGGGGACGAACATCCTTCGCTGGGAAGTTACGCGAAACGGCTGCGTTGACGAGGATGATGTAACCTTGCTCAACAACGCTCCCACCGCTGCGGATGCGGGCGTTGACCAGAACGTATGCGGCACCTCGACTGCCCTCGCGGGCAACCTGGCGGCCATTGGCACGGGAGTTTGGACGCGGATCAGCGGCGCTGGCAGCGTCGTTACCCCTGGCGATTTCAACACCACCGTCACGGGCCTGAGCGCGGGCACCAACACGTTCCGCTGGACCATCACGAACAACGGTTGCTCTTCGCAGGACGACATCACCGTCCTGAACAACACCTTCACCATCAGCGCTGGTTCTGACCAGAATGTATGTGCTGACAACACCACCCTGGCGGGTGCGGACCCGACGCCCGGAACGGGTGTCTGGAGCACCGTGCTCGGTTCTGGCTCGTTCGTCAGCGGCGGCTTGAACACGACCCAAGTTGTGAACTTGAGCCAAGGCACGAACATCTTCCGCTGGACGGTTACCAAAAACGGTTGCACCGCGTCGGACGAGGTTGCTGTAGAGAACAACTTGCCCACGACTCCCAACGCGGGGTCTGACCAGACTTTGTGTGTCAGCAACACGATTTTGGCTGGCAACGACCCATCAATCGGCTCGGGCGTATGGTCTCGGGTCACAGGGCTTGGCACGGTCAACGACCCGACCAAGTTCAACACGACGGTCAGCACCCTGAGTTCTGGCACGAACACTTTCCGCTGGACCATCACGAACAACGGTTGCAGCAGGAGCGACGATGTTGCTGTTGTCAACAACGCGTTCACGGCGAACGCTGGCACAGACCAGACGCTCTGCCAGAACTTCACGGCCTTGTCCGCTACGAACCCGACTTCGGGCGCTGGGACTTGGTCTGTGGTTGTGGGCGTGGCCAACATCTCCAACGCGGCGCTGTTCAACAGCAACGTCACGGGCATCGGCGCAGGCACGAACATCTTCCGCTGGACGGTGCTTCAGAATGGTTGCACGGAGTTCGACGACGTTGTCGTGGTCAACGATACGCCGACCACTGCCGCGGCTGGTGGCGACCAGAACGTTTGCCAAAACAGCGCCACCCTGTCTGCTACCCCTGCCACGATTGGCACGGGCAACTGGTCGGTTGTCAGCAGTTTGGCGACCATCTCCCAGGCTTTGCTCTTCAACACGACGGTTACGGGCCTGAACTCCGGGCCGAACACCTTCCGTTGGACCATCACCAAGAATGGTTGCTCTTCATCTGACGAAGTGGTCGTCACGAACAACCAGTTCGTGGTAGATGCTGGTGTAAGCCAGAGCATCTGCACCACCACGGCGGCATTGTCCGCCACTCCTGCGGGTGGCACCTGGACGGTGGGCGTGGGAACGGGTGTGTTCTCGAACCAGAACAACAGCTCGGCGACGGTCAACGGCGTGAGCGCAGGCACGAACGTCTATCGCTGGACGGTCAGCCAGAGCGGTTGCACCTTCTCGGATGACGTGGTCATCACGAACGATTCGCCGACCGTGGCCAACGCTGGCCCTGACCAGAACGTCTGTGGCACGACGACGACCTTGGCTGGCAACTCGGCCGCCATTGGCGCCGGCCAGTGGACCAGGGTTACAGGCTTGGGCTTGATCACGACCGCCACGGACTTCAACAGCGGTGTTACCAACCTGAGCTCGGGAATCAACACCTTCCGCTGGACGATTGCCAAGAACGCTTGCTCAACCAGCGACGACGTTGTGGTAACGAACAGCCAGTTCACGGTCAGCGCCGGGGTGGACCAGACGATTTGCGCCAGCGGCACCACGCTCGCCGGTGACAACCCCGGTGTCGGCGTTGGGACATGGTCTATTCCTGTCGGGACGGGGATCATCTCGAACTCAGGCCTTTTCAACTCGGCCGTATCGGCCCTGAACGCAGGCACAAACACCTTCCGTTGGACGGTGACCCGCAATGGTTGCACCGCCTTCGATGAGGTGAACATCACCAACAACTTGCCTACGCCGTCAAGCGCAGGGCCCGACCAGGCCGTATGCGTGAACAGCGCCACCTTGGCGGGCAACAACGCGACCATCGGCGGTGGCCAGTGGGTGCGCATCAGCGGTCTGGGAACCATCACGACCCCGACGCTTTTCAACACCACGGTTACCTCCTTGTCTGCTGGCAGCAACGTGTTCAAGTGGGTCATCACCAACCATGCTTGCGTGAGCGAGGATGAGGTTGAGATCGTGAACAACGACTTCGTTGTCGATGCGGGTGCAGACCAGACCATTTGCGCCAGCACCACCACCTTCGCGGCGAGTGTCCATGTTTCGGGTGTGGGAACCTGGTCCACGGTAGTGGGCTCCAACACAATCTCGAACACGAACAACGCGACCGCGACGGTCTCGAACTTGTTCCAAGGCACGAACCGCTATCGTTGGACTGTCGTGCAGAATGCTTGCACGGAGTTCGACGAGGTTACTATCGTGAACGACTTGCCGACCGTTCCCAACGCGGGAGCTGACCGGTCCGTTTGTGTGAATTCGGTTACCTTGGCGGGCAACGCGCCGTCGGTAGGCTCTGGCCTATGGGTGCGCACTGCTGGGTTGGGCACGATAACCAACGCGACGAGCAACGTTACGACGGTTACGAGCCTCTCCGCTGGCACGAACCGCTTCAAGTGGGCCATCACCAACAATGCCTGCTCCCTCGAGGACGAGGTGGTGATCACGAACAACGCCTTCACGGCGAGCGCTGGCATCGACCAGGTGCTGTGTTCGACCACGGCCACCTTGACGGGGGCCAACCCTGGCACCGGAACGGGAACCTGGAGCACTCCGGTTGGTTCTGCCACTTTCGCGGACATCAACCTCTTCAACACCACGGTGAGCAACCTGGGCCAAGGCGTCAACGTGTTCCGCTGGACCATCGAGCGGAATGGTTGCACCGAGTTCGACGAGGTGAGCATCACCAACAACTTGCCCACCACGCCAGACGCGGGCACCGATTATGCTGTTTGCACGCTTTCCGCGACGGTTACCGGCAACGAGCCTAACGTTGGCACTGGTCTTTGGACCGTAATCAGCGGCGGAGCCAGCATAACGAGCCCCGGCGTGTTCAGCACTGGCGTAACCGGCTTGACCTCTGGCCCGAACACCTTCCGCTGGACGATAAGCAACAATGGCTGCGTATTGAGCGACGACGTTACGATCACGAACAACTCATTCGTTGCCAACGCGGGTGTTGACCAGGTGGTCTGTGGCACCACAGCTACCTTCGCAGCCGCTGACCCAGTTCCTGGCACCGGCACTTGGACCACGGTCTTGGGCTCAACCTCGATCGCGAATCCCGCGCTCTACAACACCTCTGCCAGTGGCTTGCTTGCAGGGGCCAACATCTACCGCTGGACCATGACCCAGAACGGTTGCACGGAGTTCGACGAGGTTACCATCGTCAACGATTTGCCCAGCGCGTCGAATGCTGGCGCGGACCAGGACGTCTGCCTGACGGCGGCGACCTTGGGGGCGACGGCCCCGACCAAGGGCACTGGCCAGTGGACAGTGGTCAGCGGAACCGGAAGCCTAGCTTCGGCCACGCTGTTCAACTCGACCGTTACGGGCCTCAGCTCCGGCCTGAACATCTTCAAATGGACGGTTACCAACAATAGCTGTACGTCTGAGGACAACGTTACGGTCACGAACAACGCCTTCACGGCCAACGCGGGTGTTGACCAGACGGTCTGTGCCACGACGGCCACCTTCTCTGCTGCCGATCCGACCCCGGGCACAGGCACTTGGACGACCCTGGTAGGCTCCGCCGTGGTTGCGGCCCCGACTGCCTTCAATTCTCACGTTTCTGGCTTGGTCAGGGGGCTCAACAACTTCCGCTGGACCATGACCATCAACGGTTGCACGAGCTTCGATGACGTGAGCATCGTCAACGACCTTCCGACGGCCGCCTCCGCGGGCTCTGACCAGAGCGTGTGCGTGAACAACGCCACCTTGATTGGCAATGCCCCTGTCGTGGGCTCAGGCTTGTGGGTGCGCACCTCTGGTTTCGCGACCATCACCAACCCGAACAACTTCAACACCACGGTGACGAACCTCAGTTCGGGCATCAACACCTTCGAGTGGACCATCACCAACAACGGTTGCGTGTCGAGCGACGAATTGGTCATCACCAACAACACTTTCACGGCCAGCGCTGGTCCTGACCAGACGCTTTGCGCCACGGGCACGACCTTGGCCGCTGTCGCACCCACGGCAGGCATCGGTACCTGGACGCGCTTGATTGGTGCCTCGTCGCTCGCCAACACTACGCTGAACAACACTTCCGTGTCGAACCTCAGCGCAGGGGTGAACACCTTCCGCTGGACGGTGTCCCAGAATGGCTGCACCAAATTCGACGATGTAACCGTCGTCAACGATTTGCCCACCACGGCCAACGCGGGTGGCGACCAGTCGATTTGTGTGAACGCCGCCACGCTGACGGGCAACCAGCCGGTTGTGGGCACGGGCTTGTGGACGATTTCAAGTGGTTCGGCCACCGTCAACAACCTTACGCTCTTCAACTCCGCCGTCTCGAATTTGAGCTCAGGGGCGAACATCTTCGTCTGGACTTTGACCAACAACGCTTGCAGTTCGAGCGATGACGTTACCATCGTGAACAACGACTTCACGGCCAACGCAGGTGCTGACCAGACGGTCTGCTCCGCCAGCAGCGTGATGTCGGCTGTCGATCCTACGCCTGGCGTTGGAACCTGGACGACCTTGATTGGTGGCGCCTTGGTGACCAACTCGACCAACTTCGCTTCCTCGGTCAGCAACCTTGACCGTGGTGTGAACACCTTCCGCTGGACGGTCGTCCAGAACGGTTGCACCGAGTTCGACCAGATCACCATCGTGAATAACCTGCCGAGCTCTCCGAATGCGGGTGCCGACCTTCAGGTTTGCAGCAGCAGCGCCTCATTGTTCGCCACCACGCCGATCATCGGCCAAGGCCAGTGGTCAGTGGTGAGCGGTTCAGCGGTGCTCGCTACGCCTACCTTGTTCAACACCTCGGTTTCGTCTCTGAACTCCGGCCCGAACACCTTCCGTTGGACGGTGACCAACAGCGCGTGCAGCCTGACGGATGATGTCATCGTGACCAACAACAGCTTTGTCGCCAGCGCGGGCCTCAACAGGGTCGTGTGCGCGAACGGCGTTGTCTTGGCGGGCCAGAACCCCACTCCGGGCACGGGCTTGTGGACGAACGTGGTTGGCTCGGCCTCCATCACGACCCCGACCTTGTTCAACACGGCTGTCGCTGGCTTGAACCCAGGGGCGAACATCTTCCGCTGGACAATCACGCGGAACGGCTGCTCCTCTTTCGCTGACGTTACCATCACCAATGACCTTCCGACCACCGCGGACGCTGGTTCTGACTTCGCGGTCTGCACGAACAGCGCGACGCTTTCAGGCAACCCGGCCTCGTTTGGCACGGGCGCGTGGTCAGTGGTCAGCGGCCTGGGCACGATTGGCAGTCCTGCCTTGTTCAACTCTACCGTTTCTGGCCTGAGCGCAGGCATCAACGCCTTCAAGTGGACCATCACCAACAATGGATGCAGCTCTGATGATGACGTTGTCATCACCAACAACAGCTTCACTGCCAATGCGGGTGTTGACCAGACCTTGTGCGCCACCACGTCTGTCTTGTCAGGCGTTGACCCGACTCCGGGCACCGGGGTTTGGAGCGTCGTCCTGGGAGCGGCCACGGTGACCACCCCGACCCTGTTCAACTCTGCCGTAACGGGTCTTGACCAGGGTTCCAACCAGTTCCGCTGGACGATGACTCGCAATGGCTGCACGGCCAGCGACGTGGTCGTAGTGACGAACAACCTTCCGACAGCCGCCTCCGCGGGCACGGATCAAAGCGTGTGTTCCAACAGCGCCATCCTCGCTGGCAACCAGCCGCTTATCGGCAACGGTAGCTGGTCGTTGGTAAGTGGCGCGGGCACCATCACCAACGCCAACCAGTTCAACAGCACGGTGACGGCTCTCGGAGCTGGCTCAAGCACTTTGCGCTGGACCATCGCGAACAATGGTTGCACATCTTCTGATTTGGTTGTCATCAACAACAACACGGTTTCAGCGAACGCTGGTTCTAACCAGTCCGTCTGCTCAACCACCGCTACCCTGGGCGCAGTCGATCCTTCTCCGATGTCGGGTGTCTGGGCCGTTGAGGTTGGCACAGGCACGGTAACGAACGCGGGGGCCTTCAACTCCGCGGTGACTGGCCTGGTAGCAGGCCCGAACGAGTTCAGTTGGACGGTGAGCGCCAACGGATGCACGGCATCTGACAACGTGGTCGTCACCAACGATTCTCCCAGCCAAGCCAACGCTGGCGCCGATTTCGCGGTCTGCGGAAGCGCGACCAACCTGGCAGGCAACATCCCGACCATCGGCGTGGGCGCGTGGACAGTCGTCGGCGGAACGAGCACAGTAGGCAGCCCCGCGTTGTTCAACTCTGCCGTCACCGCGCTGAGTTCAGGCGCGAACACCTTCCGCTGGACCATCACGAACAACGCCTGCACCTCGCAGGACGACGTGCTGGTTACCAACAACGCGTTCGAGGCCAAGGCTGGCTTCGACCAGGCGGTCTGCGTCTCCAGCGCGACTTTGGCTGGTTCAAGCCCGCTGCCAGGCACGGGTGTCTGGACGGTGGTTGGCGGCACTGGCACCATCGTTGACAACACGCGTTTCGACACCCAGGTTACGAATCTGGGCATCGGCTCGAACATTCTCCGTTGGACGGTGAACATGAGTGGCTGCGAGGATTCTGACGACGTGGTGATCCTGAACAACCAGGTCATCGCCCAGGCTGGCATCGACATCGCGGTCTGCACTCCGAATGCTACTCTGGACGGCAACACCCCGGCTTCGGGAACAGGTGTCTGGACAGCGGTAGGCGGCAGCGCCAACATCACCAATCCGAACTCACCGAACGCGACCGTGTCCAACCTTGGCGCGGGTGGCAACACCTTCCGCTGGACCATCACGGACAATGGTTGCGTCGGCGCCGATGACGTTGTGGTGACCAACAACGCCGTGACCGCTGACGCGGGACTGGGCCAAGCCATCTGCGCGAGCAGCACGAATTTGGCCGCGGTCCAGCCGACTTCTGGCACCGGTCTGTGGACGGTTACGAGCGGCTCGGGCAGTTTCACCAACCCGACGCTTTACAACAGTGGCGTGACGGGTCTTGGTTCTGGCGCCAATGCCTTTAGCTGGACCATCACGTTCAACGGCTGTTCCGATTCCGATGACGTGATCATCTCCAACAACTCGTTCACCATCAACGCGGGTTCTAACCAGGCTGTGTGCGGCAGCACCGCCTCGCTGTCAGGCGACGCCCCGGGTGCTGGCAATGGAACGTGGGTAGCCGTTGGCGGCATGGCCAGCATCGCGACCCCGAGCCTCTACAATTCGGGCGTCTCCAACCTCGGTGTCGGGCCGAACACCTTCCGCTGGACGGTCACGCGCAACGGTTGCAGCAGCTCTGACGACGTGGTGGTAACGAACAACTCGTTCACGGTCAGCGCTGGTCTCAATCAGAACATCTGCGCTGCGTCTTCTGTCCTCGACGCAGAGGCGGCGGGAACGGGCGTAGGCAACTGGATTACCATCGTCGGTACCGGTGTTATCGCGAACAATGCCTTGAACACCTCTGCCGTGTCGAACTTGCAGCGGGGAACGAACACCTTCCGTTGGGAGGTCAGCCGCGATGGTTGCTCGGCCTTTGATGACGTGACAATCGTGAACGACCTGCCGAGCACGGCAGTGGCTGGCGCCGATAAGATCGTGTGCCAGAACACGACCACCTTGTCGGCCAACAACCCGACGGTCGGCGTGGGCACCTGGTCGCTTCAAGGCGGTTCGGGCACCATCGTTAACCTGAACCTCTTCAACAGCCAGGTCAACAACTTGGGCGCGGGTAGCAACACCTTCCGCTGGACGATCACCAACAACGGTTGCACCTCCAGCGACGTCATGGTCATCACCAACAACCAGGTTTCCGCTCTGGCGGGTCTTGACCAGGCCATTTGCGCGAACGGCACGATGCTCTCGGCTGTCGATGCGACGCCCGCCTCTGGGCAGTGGACATTCGCATCGGGCAACGGATCCATCGCCACTCCGAGCCTCTTCAACACCACGGTATCGGGCCTGGACGCTGGTCTGAACGTCCTTCGCTGGACGGTAACGGCCAACGGCTGCTCCGCCTTCGACGAGGTCAACATCACCAACAACTTGCCTTCAAACGCGAGCGTCGGGGCCGACCAGGACATTTGCGTCAACAATGCCAACCTGTCGGCGGTCGAGCCGCTGATTGGCACCGGCCTGTGGACGGTAGAGGGCGGCTCTGGCAACATCGCCTCTCCCACCGCTTTCACGACCACGGTCAGCAGCCTCGCGGTAGGAGCGAACACCTTCCGTTGGACTGTAATGAACAACGGCTGCTCCTCTTCGGCCGACTTGACCATCAACAACCGCTCGTTCACGGTGAACGCTGGCGCCGATGTGTCGGTTTGCGCCAACTCTGTCACGCTGTCGGGTCTCGATCCGGTTCCCGGCACGGGCGTCTGGACGGTCGTCGGCGGCTCGGGAACGGTTACGCAGCCCACCTTCTATGGCAGCACCGTGACCAGCCTGGGTCTGGGCAACAGCACTTTCCGCTGGACGGTTACCAAGGACGGGTGCGTGGCCTCGGATGAGGTTACCGTGAAGAACAACGCGGTGACGGCCAACGCGGGTTCACCGCAAAACGTCTGTGGCATCACGGCCAACCTGGCTGGCAACAACCCCAACTCGGGTGTTGGTGCCTGGAGCGTGGATGGTGGTGCTGGCGCGTTCGCGAACGCCTCTGTTTACAACACCATCGTCAACGGTCTGGCCGTGGGAGCTAACACTTTCCGCTGGACGGTTACCGAAGGTGCTTGCAGCGCTTCGGCAGTGGTTGTGATCACCAACAACTCGGTGTTCGCCGATGCTGGGGTTGACAGGGCCGTTTGCGCGAACTCGACGAACCTCGCGGCGGTGAATCCCGCTCCTGGCACGGGTACCTGGACGCCGGTGGGCGGTGGCGGAACAATCGTGTCCCCGACGTCCTTCAACACGGTCGTCCAAAGCCTGGCTCCGGGCACGAACACGTTCCGCTGGACAATCACGCAAAACGGTTGCTCTGATTTCGATGATGTTACCATCACGAACAACACGGTTTCCGCCGATGCTGGCAATGCCCAGTCGGTTTGTGGCAGCAGCACCAACCTCGAGGCCAACAACCCCGGCTCCGCTGGTGGAACGTGGACCGTGCAGGGTGGCACTGGCAGCTTCGTGAACGCCAACCTGTACAACACGCAGGTCAATGGTTTGTCAGCCGGTCCGAACACCTTCCGCTGGACGGTGGCCGCCAATGGCTGCTCGGCCAATGACGATGTCATCGTCACGAACAACTCGTTCGTGGCCAACGCTGGCTTGCCGCAATCTGTATGCGAGACGACGACCGTGCTCTCGGGCGCGAACCCGACTCCGGGCACGGGCTTCTGGACGACGGTCGTCGGTTCGGGTGTCCCGACCTTCCCGACGCTCTACAACACGGACGTCACGGGTCTGAGCGCAGGCACGAACACCTTCCGCTGGACCATGACCAAGAATGGCTGCACCGCTTCGGCTGACGTGATCATCACCAATGACCTGCCGACCACGGCGGACATCGCATTGGCCACGCAGACCATCTGCAACAGCGCGACGAACATCAGCGCCAACGTGGCGGTGATTGGCACGGGCCTCTGGACCATCGAAAGCGGTTCTGGCAGCATCACCAACCCTGCGCAGGAGAACACCACGGCCGTCAACCTCGGCCCCGGCACGAACACCTTGCGCTGGACCATCACGAACAACGCATGCGTGTCGTTCGACGACATCGTCATCACGAACAACTCGGTGAACGCCGACGCTGGTCTCGACCAGGTCATCTGCAGGAGCAACTCTTCACTGGCCGCTGTCGATGCGACTCCCGGCGTGGGTACTTGGACCGTGGCCAACGGCTCGGGCGTGTTCGCCAATCCGAACCTGTTCAACACGGGAGTGACGGGCCTGAGCAACGGCATCAACACCTTCCGCTGGACGGTCAACGCGAACGGCTGCACGGACAGCGACCTGGTCATCGTCCGCAACGACAGCCCGACTGTCGCCAACGCAGGCAGCGACTTCGACGTCTGTGTGAACACAGCCACGCTGTCGGCCAACAACCCGGTGATTGGCGTCGGAACCTGGTCGCTGCAAGGTGGCTTCGGCACGATCGCCACTCCGAACCAGTACAACACGCAAGTGGCCAACCTAGCATCTGGCGCGAACACGTTCCGCTGGACCATCACCAACAACGGCTGCTCTTCTTTCGACAACGTCATCGTGAACAACAGGGCCTTCACCGTTTACGCGGGTGCTGACCAGGTTGTCTGCCAGAACACGGCCAGCCTGACGGGCGACAACCCAGGCGCGGGGACTGGTTTCTGGACGGTGGAAGGCGGAACCGGTGTCATCTCGAACGTTACGTCGTTCAACACCACTGTTGGGAACATGGGCTCTGGTGAGAACAAGTTCTCGTGGACCGTTACGCGCAACGGCTGCACTTTCAGCGACGACGTGGTCGTGACCAACAACGAGGTCGTGGCCACGGCTGGACCTGACCAGACGGTTTGCGGAACGACGGCCACGCTGAGCGGCAACAACCCCGCCCTGGGCGCTGGTGTCGGTCGCGGCGAGTGGTCGCGCGTGGGCGGCACGGCCAGCATCACGACGCCGTCGCTCTACAACTCCACGGTCTCCAACCTTGCCCCGGGCTCGAACACCTTCCGCTGGACGGTAACCGAGGGAGGGTGCAGCAAGACGGATGACGTGATCATCTTCAACATCAACGTGAGCGCCGACGCGGGCACCAACCAGGCTGTTTGCCAGAACTCTACCACCTTGGCGGCGGTCAACCCCTCGCCTGCGACGGGTATCTGGGCGCCGGTGGGTGGCTCGGGCGTGGTCACTTCGCCGACCTTGTTCAACTCGACGGTGGCGGATCTGGGTTATGGAACCAACACGTTCCGCTGGACGGTAACCATCGGCTCTTGCGTGGCCTTCGATGACGTCGAGGTGACGAACACGGCTGTAACGTCTTCGGCAAGCGGCGACCAACTGATTTGCGGCACGACCACCTTCTTGGCTGGCAACAACCCGCAAGGCAGCGCCCGCGGCACCTGGACTTCGGTCGGTGGATTCGGCAACGTTGTGAATCCGACGCTTTACAACTCGGGCGTGACAGACCTAGGCTTTGGCGCGAACACCTTCCGCTGGACGGTTCGCGACGGCATCTGCACGATTTCGGACGACGTGATCATCAGCAACAACTCGGTCTCTGTCAACGCGGGCCTCAACCAGGAGATCTGCTCGAACCAGACCACGCTCTCTGGCAACGTTCCCAGCTCGACAGGAGCTGGCGTCTGGACGCGCAGCGGTGGGGCCCCGACGGCCGTCATCGTAACGCCGGCCCAGTACAACACCCAGGTGACCAACCTTGGCAACGGCGCCACGACCTTGACTTGGACGATCACGGACAGCGGATGTAGCAACTCCGACGACGTGGTCATCACCAACGGTCTGCCCACCATCGCCAACGCTGGCGTGGACGCTCCGGTTTGCGCTGCCAACACGACCCTGGTGGCCAACGCCCCCATCATCGGCACGGGCAAGTGGACCGTGGTCAGCGGCTCGGGCAACTTTGCCAACGACCAGTCCTACAGCACCGCCGTGTCAGGCTTGAACCCGGGCATCAACACCTTCCGCTGGACGATTTCGCAAGGGGTCTGCAGCTCTTCTGACGAGGTGCAGGTCACCAACAATGCCTTCAGTGTCAACGCTGGCATTGACCAGACGCTCTGCGTGGACAACACCATCATGAGCGGTTCGCAACCCACCGCCTCGGGCGTTGGCAACTGGACCTACATCAGCGGTGGTGCCACCATCACTTCGCCTTCTCTGTTCAACACGACGGTCGCGGCCCTGAGCTATGGCGTTACGACCTTGCGCTGGACCATCACGGACAATGCCTGCACCTTCTCCGATGACGTCAACCTGACCAACTACGCGATATACTCGAACGCTGGTTCGGACCGCATCGTCTGCACCGACGTCTCGACCATCACGGGCAACGACCCGCTGCTGGCCAATGACCCGACCATCGGATCAGGTTTGTGGACTCTCCTGAGCGGCACGGCCACCATCGTGGACCCGACCAACTTCAACTCGCAGGTCATCAACCTCGGCCCTGGCCCGAACTCTTTCCGCTGGACCATCAGCGAGAACGGCTGCTCGGACTCTGACGATGTCCAAGTCGTGAACAACACGGTTTTCGTGAGTTCTGGTCTGGACCAGAACATCTGCATCGACTCGACTCGCCTGGCAGGCAACCAGCCGGGCACGGGCAGTGGCGTCTGGACGCGCGAGACGGGATTGGGCGTGATTGCCAACCCGACCCAGTACAACTCTCCTGTCACCAGCCTGGGCTATGGAGCGAACACGTTCCGGTGGACCATCTCCGACAACAGTTGCACGGGCTTCGACGACGTGATCATCACCAACAACGAGTACGACGCCGACGCTGGCCTCGACCAGGTCCTCTGCTCGAACACCACGACGCTCTTGGGCAACAACCCCGGACTTGGCGCCGGCCGCTGGTCAGTGGAAAGCGGCGCTGGCATCGTTGCCAGCCCGACCAACTTCAACACGGTGGTCACCAACCTGAGCAACGGTACCAGCACCTTCCGCTGGACCATCTCGACCAACGGTTGCAACTTCTTCGACGAGGTCAAGGTCACCAACAACTCGTTCTTGGTGGACGCGGGCATCGACGAGGTGGTTTGCGGAACGACGACCCAACTCACCGCTGGCGCGCCCACGGGTGGCGGCATCGGAACATGGACCGTCGGCTCTGGCCAAGCGAGCTTCGCGAACGTGAACCTGAACAACACGGTTGTCAACAACCTCGGCTCCGGTGCCAACCAGTTGAGGTGGACTGTCGTTGAGAATGGTTGCACGGTCTCCGACGACGTGATCATCACCAATGGCCTGCCTTCACAGGCGACGACTGGTCCGGACAACGCCATCTGCACCAACGCGACCACCATCATCGCCAACAACCCGACCATCGGTGTGGGCGAGTGGAAGCTGGTTTCAGGCGGCGGCTCGATTGCCGATCCGTTCTCGAACACCACGACGGTGTCCAACCTGGCCTTTGGGTCGAACACCTTCCGTTGGACCATCAAGGACTTGGGCAACAATTGCAGCACGAGCGACAACTTGGTCATCACCAACAACTCGTTCACCATTGGCGCGGGCCTCGACCAGAGCACTTGCGATGGAACCGTGACCCTCGCCGGACAGCAGCCCATGACGGGTGGAAGCGGTGTCTGGAGCCTGCTTAGCGGCGGCGGCACGATCACGGTTTCGAACCTGTTCAATTCTCCGGTCTCGAACCTGAACGTTGGCGAGAACATCTTCCAGTGGACGGTTTCTTGGAACAACTGCACGGCTGCCGACCAGGTCGCCATCGTGAACTACTCGGTTGACGCGGTGGCCGGCTTCGACCAGACCCTGTGCCGCAACTTCACCATCCTCGAGGGCAACGACCCTGGCGCAAACAGTGGCCAGTGGTCAGTGGTCAGCGGCTCGGCCGGCATCACCGTTCCTAGCCTCTTCAACACGTCGATTTCCAACCTTTCCGAAGGAGTCGTGACGCTGCGCTGGACCATCATGGGCCAAGGAGGCTGCTCTGACAATGACGACGTCAACATTGTCAACAACACGGTTGACGTTGACGCGGGTCTCGACCAGTCGCTCTGCACCAACTTCACGGAGCTGTCTGGCAACAACCCATTCCCGGGAACGGGCCAGTGGAGCTTGGTTACGGGCACGGGCAGCATCTCCAACCCCACCCAGTTCAACACGCCTGTGGCTGGCTTGGGTGGCGGTGCCAGCACCTTCCGCTGGACGGTGATGGAGAACGGCTGCACGGCTTTCGATGACGTGAAGGTTACCAACAACTCTCTGACTGCCAGCGCTGGCGCTGACCAGTCCATCTGCACGGACACATACAACCTCGCCGGCTCGAACCCCGGAACCGGAACGGGCTTGTGGACCTTGGTCAGTGGCGCTGGTGCCATTTCCAACACTACCACTTTCTACACGACGGTCTCCAACCTTGGCACGGGAGCGAACACCCTGCGGTGGACCGTCAGCCGGAATGGCTGCACGGCGACCGATGAGGTGGTCATCACCAACAACTCGATCAGGGTATCGGCGGGTGTTGACAAGGCAGTCTGCGACACGTCCACCACGCTCAACGGTAGCGACCCTGGCAGCAGCGGAAACGGAATCTGGACGGTGGTGAGCGGTTCTGGCTCGTTTGTCAGCAACTCGGTGCCCAACACCGTGGTCAAAGGTCTGGCCAGTGGCTTCAACACCTTCCGCTGGACCGTCACCCGCGCCGGTTGCGTGGCCTTCGACGATGTCATCATCGCGAACAACCTGCCCGAGGCCAACGCCGGTCTCGACCAGGTGCTCTGCGAAAGCAGCACGATACTGGAGGGCAACGAGCTGTTCGACCTTGGCTCGACCGGTGTCTGGAACAAGATCAGCGGCTCTGGCGTCATCGCCACGCCGACGAGCTACTTCACGAACGTCGCGAACCTTGGCCTGGGAACCAACACCTTCCGCTGGACGGTCACGGGTGGCGGCTGCTCTGCCTTCGACGAGGTCTCGGTTATCAACAACTCGGTCATCGCCACGGTCGAGCCTGACAAGGAGCTTTGCCAGAACTTCGCGACCATCCAGGGCAACGATCCTGGCTTGGGCGACGGTGTCTGGAGCGTCGAGGGTGGCTTTGGTGTCATCACCAACGCGTCGGCCTTCGCCACGACGGTGACCAACCTGGCCCCCGGCTCAACGACCTTGCGCTGGACGGTGACGGAGAAAGGCTGCTCGTCCTCGGCTGACGTGCAGATCATCAACAACCTGCCCACCATGGCGCTGGCCGCTCCGGACTACCCCGTGTGCACCAACTTCACGACCTTGACGGCCAACGCGCCCATCCAAGGCAACGGACGCTGGACGCTGGAGAGCGGCTCGGGCATCTTGGCCAACCCATCGGGCTTCAACACCGCGGTGTCGAGCCTCGGCCTGGGCAACAACACCTTCCGCTGGACGATTTCCAACGGCATCTGCTCCAGCTTCGACGAGGTGGTCGTCACCAACAACTTCGTGGCCGTTTCCGCCAACCTGCCTTACGCCGTCTGCGCCGACAACGCGGTGCTCTACGGCAGCGCCCCAGGCCTCGGCGGCACAGGCCTCTGGACGGTCGAGGGTGGTTTCGGGATGATTGACAACCCGACGCAGAACAACACGACCATCCGCAACCTGGGCAACGGCTCTACCACGGTGCGCTGGACGGTTACCCGCAACGGATGCGTCAACAGCGCGACCACGACCATCACCAACGAACTGCCCACCGAGGCGGTCGTGGGCACCGACCGCCAGGACGTCTGCGGGAACGTGGCCACCTTGGTCGCCAACACGCCGTTGATCGGCACTGGCGTCTGGGCCATCGAGAGTGGCTCGGGCATCGTGACCAACCCGACGTCGTTCAGCACTACGGTTACCAACCTGGGCGTTGGCAACAACACCCTCACCTGGACGATTACGGAAGGCAATTGCAGCTCGGTTGACACGATGGTGGTGTTCAATGGCGCTGTATTGGCCGACGCTGGCCCAGACCGGGCCGTCTGCGGCGTCACGTCCATCCTGACCGCCAACTCGCCGACCTTCGGGGCCACGGGCTTCTGGCAGGTGGCTGGCGGTTCGGCGACCTTCGCCAACGCCAACTCGAACAACACCTCGGTGACCAACCTGGGCAACGGTGCCAACACCTTGCGCTGGACCATCACCAAGGGCCAGTGTTCCGACAACGACCTGGTGGTCATCACCAACAACCAGCCCAGCCAGGCCTTGGTCGAGCAGAACCAGATCATCTGCGTGGACTTCACCACCGTGACCGGCAACCCGCCGCAGTACGGCATCGGCCAGTGGTCGGTTGCTGGAGGCAGCGGCACCTTTGACAACCCGCTCTCGTACTACACCGAGGTTTACGACATCGGCCCTAACGTGAACACCTTCGTCTGGAGGATATCGCAAGGCGAGTGCTTCAGCGCCGACACCATCGTCATCCTGAACAACCGCGTCGAGGCCAGCGCTGGGGTGAACCGCGAGGTTTGCGGGACCGGGGCTTCGCTTTCGGCCAACGACCCAGGCTCGAACGTGGGCTATTGGACGGTGGTCAGCAGCGCGGGCGTCATCGACAACTTGACCAGCTTCAACACCTTCGTCACGGGTCTGAACACGGGCGCCAACACCTTCTCTTGGACGGTCAACGGCACGGGCTCGAACAACTGCTCTTCTTCTTCGCAGATCATCATCACCAACAACCAGTATGTCGCCCAAGCGGGTGCCGACAGGGTCATCTGCGAGGACAACACCTTCCTGGTGGCCAACACTCCTCCAGGCTTCGGCATGGGCTTGTGGACCGTCGAGGGTGGATCGGGCGTGTTCGACAACCAGACGCTGTTCAGCACCAACGTCCGGCAGCTCGGCCAGGGTGCGAATACCTTGCGCTGGTCGGTCAGCGTGGACGGCTGCTCTAGCTACGACGACATGGTCATCACCAACAACTCGGTCGATCCGTTCGCTGGAGGAGACCAGATTGTCTGCAGCAGCAGCGCCAACTTGGTCGCGAACAACCCGCCTGCCGGTGGATTCGGCATCTGGTCTGTCAACGGCGGCAGCGGCATCATCGACAACCCGACCAGCAACGTTACCTTCATCACGGGCTTGGGCAATGGTTCCAACGCCATCGAATGGACGATAACGGGTCCCGCCATCGACGGCGTGCGTTGCACGTCATCCGACATCGCCCTGATTTCCAACAACTCTTTCACCGTGTCAGGTGGCGGCAACCAGACTGTTTGCGGTCGCACCGCGCAGTTGCAGGCCAACAACCCGGGCGTGGGCGTGGGGCAGTGGTCCATCGAGGGCGGCACCGGCGTGTTCGCCAACCCGACCTTGCACAACACGATGGTAACGGGCCTCGGCTCGGGCGCCAACACCTTCCGCTGGTCGGTCCAGAAGAATGGCTGCTCGGCCTCCGCCACGGTCTCCATCACCAACAACTTCTACGCTTCCCACGCGGGCAGCGACCAGGTTCGTTGCGTTGACTTCGCCGTCCTGGGCGCCACGCCTCCTGCGCAAGGCTTGGGTGGCTGGACCATCCTGAGCGGCTCCGGCATCTTCTCGAACCCGACCTTGCCCAACTCCCAGGTAACCGGCCTGGCCATCGGCCCGAACGTCCTGAGGTGGACCGTCAACAACGCGGGCTGCTTGTCAACGGATGACGTGGTCATCGACAACTGGCAGATCGAGTCAACCGCTGGCCTCGACCAGGAGGTCTGCCAGCCCAACACGATCCTGCAAGCCGAGGATCCTTCGCTGAGCAACTATGCCGCGACGGGTGTCTGGACGGTGGCCGCCGGCAACGGCGTGTTCGCCAACCCGACCGTGTTCAACACCGCGGTGACGGGCCTGTATGAAGGCGCCAACACCTTCGAGTGGACTGTCTCCAACACGTTCTGCACGAGCTCAACCCTGGTCACCATCGTGAACAACGAGATGCAGACCTACCAGATCTACGCCGGGTCCGACCAGACGGTCAACGGCCCGAACACGGTCTTGACCGCTCTGCTGCCCTCTGGTTCCAACGGTGTGTGGTCGGTCCTGAGCGGATCGGGCAACTTCCTGAACGCCACTTCGCCCAACACCGAAGTGTATGGCCTGACCATTGGCCCGAACACCTTCCGCTGGACGGTGACCCAGGGCCAGTGCACCAGCTACGACAACGTCATGGTGGTTTACACGGCCATCCCCGTGTTCGCAGGATGGGACCAGAACAACTGCGGCTCGGACGCGACACTGAACGCCGACGAGGCCATCATGGGCAGCGGTCGGTGGATGCTGTTGAGCGGCAGTGGCGCCATCGCCAACCCGACGCTCCACAACACCACGGTCTCCGGCTTGCAGCAGGGCCTCAACGTCTTCCGCTGGTCGGTAACCCACAACGGCTACACGGTCTTCGATGACGTGAACGTCTGGAACCGCACCTTCTCGGTGGCTGGCAAGGTGGATTCGACCTGCACGGACGCCATCCAGCTCTACGGCACTCCTTTGGCCACCGATCCTTTCGCCGACGCGCAAGGCCTCTGGTCAGTGGCTGAGGGTGTGGGTGTGTTCGCCGCCCCGACGCTCTACAACACTTGGGTTTCAGGCCTGCGCGTGGGACGCAACGTCTTCCGCTGGACGGTCACCCAGTATGGCTGCGTGGCCGAGGCCTACGACACCATCATCCGCCACGAGCCTCCCGCGGTCGCCTTCACGCCTGCCGCCCTCACCGGCTGCTCGCCGCTGCTGGTCAACTTCGACGGTAGCTCGAACACGGACGTGACTTGGCTGTGGCAGTTCGGCAACGGTGTCGGCTCGTCCAACGAGAACCCGTCGTACACTTTCAGCAACACCACGCTCGAGGCCATCACCTACGACGTGCGCCTGACTGTAACCGACATGCTCAACGGATGCGACAACACGGTCATCCAGACGGTCACGGTCAACCCCGAGCCTTACGCTGACTTCTCCGCCGCCCCGACTGTCCAGGTCTATCCGGAAAGCACGGTCTTCCTCGACAACTTCAGCGGCCAGAACTATGACACCTACGTCTGGGGCATGGGCAATGGGGAGAACATCTTCGGCGAGAACCCCGGCCAGTACGAGTACGGCAATTGGGGCGATTTCACCATCGAGCTCGTTGTCACCAACGACTTCGGCTGCACGGACACCACGACCCAGGCCGTCCGAGTGATTCCGCCCGCTCCGGCCCCTGCCTACCAGCCCGACATCCTCGAGGGCTGCGCGCCGCTGTCGGTCACCTTCATCAACAACTCGCTCTTCCAGCAAGGTTCCGAGTTCTTCTGGGACTTCGGCGACGGAGGCACCTCGCAGTTGGTCGAGCCCGAGTACATCTTCACGACCCCGGGCGTTTACCCGATCACCTTGACGCAGATTGGTCCTGACGGTGTTCAAACCGCCACTGTGATCACCGACTCGGTCTTCGTGTATGGCGTGCCCTCCGTAACCTTCGACGTGGCTCCTGACACCATCATGCTGCCCGACTTCCCCGTCCGTTTCTTCAACTTGGTGACGGTCGAGGACGGCATGTCCTTCGTCTGGAACTTCGGCGACGGGAACACCTCTACCGAGATCAGCCCGATCCACTACTACGACCAGGTAGGCACCTTCGATGTGTCGCTGACCGTCTGGACGGATTACGGCTGCGTTGACTCGCTGACCATGCAGGCCGCCGTGGTGGCTGAGGCTGAAGGGCAGATCCTCTTCCCGAACGCCTTCACGCCCGACCAGGCCGGTGAGCCTAGCGGTGAGTACAACACTGCCGGTTACGACCGCTACTCGAACGACATCTTCCACCCGATCAGCCGCGGGGTCGAGCAGTACCAGCTCGAAATCTTCAACCGCTGGGGCCAGAAGATCTTCGTTACCGAGGACATCAACATCGGCTGGAACGGTTACTTCCGTGGCGAGCTCCTACCGCAAGACGTTTACGTCTGGAGGGTTACCGGCAAGTACAAGAATGGCGTGTCGTTCGAGAAGGTCGGCGACGTTACGCTGCTGCGATGACAGAAGCCAGGCAGGAGCCCCACGCGAGGGCTCCTGCCTCCTTCTTTCTCTCAATGCCAGACGGGCGGCTGTTTTCTAGGTTCGCATGTACGCTCGTCCGACTTTTTTTTGGCTTCTCTTTTGGTTCGATATTTGTATTTTTAATAAACAGAAAGCCCTCGATTCAATCACTTCTTGTGCTTTAAGTCATTGTTTGCCAATTCATTGGCATTCTGACCAGAGAGAGATGATGTGATTTTTGGGGATGAACAAATTCAATGGTTTGCGCTCAATCGTGCCAGGTTACTTTCCGCGTCCCAGTTTGTCAAATTAAAAGCTGAATACATTGAAAAGGTTTTATCACATATCCATCATCGCCCTGCTTTTGCTCATTGGGGCGTATCAGAGCCACGCTCAGATTATCCATTTTTCCCAGTACTACTCCTCTCCGGCGATATTGGGACCATCTTTCGCGGGCATCAATGGAGGAACCAGGGCCATTTTCAATTACCGGGACCAGTGGCCTGGCATCGGAGTCCAATTCCGGACTTTCGCCTTCGCCATGGACCACTATCTCTACAAGCGGAACAGCGGCATCGGCTTGTCCGTCATGCGCGACGAGGCCGGTTCGGGCAACCTGAGCGTCACGGACGTGGGCCTGCAGTATTCTTACGACCTGAAGCTGTTCGGCTTCTCGCGGAACGCCGTGCATTTCCGCCCTGGGCTTTCGTTCTCATTCTCGCAGCGGGGCCTGGATTTCTACCGACTGGTCTTCAACGACCAGCTTGACTTCAACGGGATCGCCAATTCCACCATCGAGAACAAGCCCAGCATCAACTGGTACATCGACGCCACCGCCTCCGGCCTCTTCTACGGCGAGAAATGGTGGTTCGGATTCACGGGCGACCACCTGCTGCGCCCGGACCAGTCCATGGAGAACTACGGCGACCTCGAGGCGCGCCTGCCCATGATGGTCTCGGTCTATGGCGGATACCGTTTCCCCCTCCGCGACCCCCGGCGCAACCGCCGCCGGGACGAGACCCTGACCGTGACGGGCATCTACAAGTACCAGGCGGGATTCTCGCAGATGGACATGGGCGTTTACTGGACCAAGGACCCCTTCGTCCTGGGGGCGTGGTACCGCGGAATCCCATTCCTGAACAACCCGGCGGAGAATTTCTACACCACCGACGCCGTCATCCTGCTCCTGGGCTTCAAAGTCCTGAACATGAGCATCGGATACAGCTACGACATCACCGTCTCGGACCTCATGCCCAACAGCAAGGGCTCGCACGAGGTCTCCATAAAGTACGAGTTCGACATGAACGTGCCCCGCAACCAGAACAGGCGACGCGGAGCGGTCAGTTGTCCGGTCTTCTGATGCCCGGAGTCCTAATTTTCCTAGCCTAAGGCCGCTCTTCCGAACCAGGAGGGCGGCCTTTTTATCTCTCCTCGCTTCATCTTTTGTCGAAGGGGATTTCCGTGGTGGTCCGAATCATATATCTTCGCGGCCTCAAAAAGTCGAAACCTAAAAACCAACCGTTTAGAAATGAAAAATTTATCCTCCGTCCTCAACATCATTTTGCTGGTAGCCGTCATCGTCCTTTTTGTTCTTCATTTCAGCGACAAGAAGCCCTCCGCCGACCAAGGCGCGGCCGAGCCTGTTTCCGTGTCTGATTCTGTGCAGCGAATCCCACAGGACGGGCAGCTCAGGGTGGCTTTCGTGAACATGGACGTGCTTCTGGACAACTACAAGCTGTACAACGAGCTGCAGTCCGCCATGACCTCGCGCCAGACCCAGATGGAGGGCCAGTTCGAGCGCGAGGCGACGGCTTTCCAGCAAGAGTACCAGCAGTTCATGGAGAAAGTCGAGCGTGGTGGCTTCCTCACGCAGCAGAGCGCCGAGTACGCGCAGAACGAGATCGTCAAGAAGCAGGAGAACCTCCAGCAGCTCGAGGCCACGCTCTCCAGCACTTTGGTCAAGGAGCAGGACGACATGACCAAGCGGATCCTGGACAGCATCGACAACGTGATCGGGCAGTTCAACAGCCAGGCCCATTACGATTTCATCATCAGCAACTCGCTGGGCGGAGTGCTCCTGTTCGGCGATGACAGCTTCAACATCACCGACCAGGTGCTCTCCACGCTCAACCAGCGCTACGAAGCCAGCACCACAGCCCAAGACTAAGGACGCTTTGGCGGATTTCCGGAAATACTTCTCGCGCAACCAACCGGGGGGTGGGGCCATGGCTCCGCCCCCCGCTCGCTTGGGCATGGCCGTGGTGGTGCCCTGCTTCGACGAGGACGATCTCGGGCGGACATTGGCTTCGATTTGGCGCTGCGAGCCGCCGGGATGCCTTGTCGAGGCGCACCTGGTGTTCAACCAACCCGAGGCGGCGACGGCCGCCCAGCAGGCCTCCCACGAGGCTGGAATCCGGGAGGCGAGGCTCTGGGCGGAGCGCAACGCGTCGCCCGACTTCTCGCTGGCCGTGCATGACCTGGGCGCCTTGCCCCACAAGCGCGCCGGGGCAGGCTTCCCCCGCAAGCATGGCATGGACCTGGCCGCCGCCCGGCTCTGTAGGGCTGGCCGCCCTGGCGGCATCATCGCCAGCCTGGATGCCGACACCTGGGTCGAGCCCGGCTACTTCAGGGCCTTGGAGCAGGCTTTCGGGCAGGAAGGCGCGGACCTGGCCGTGCTGCACTTCGAGCACCGCCTGGAGGAGGCCCAGGGCGACCATCGCCTGGCCATGGCCAAGTATGAGCTGCACCAGCGCTGGCTGGTCCACCAGCTCGAACGGGTGGGCTTCGCCTACGCGTTCCACACCCTGGGCTCGGCCTTCGCCGTCAGGGCCGAGGCCTACGTCAGGGTGGGGGGGATGCCCCCCAAAAGCGCTGGCGAGGACTTCTACTTCATCCAGAAGCTCGCCCCCCAGGGCAAGGTGGTGCGCGTCGGCTCGACGACCGTCAGGCCCTCGCCAAGGCTTTCCGGCCGCGTGGTCTTCGGGACCGGGCCTTCCTTGCGGAAGATGGTGGAGAACCCGCCACCGGGCTACGCCACCTACGCCCCGGAGGCCTTCGACATGGCCAGGCTCTGGTTCGACGCGGCCGACGCCTTTTGGGAGGCGCCCGAGGCGGCACTGGAGCGGATGCCCGTCGCGCTGCGCGGCTTTCTCGCGGCGGACGGATTCGCCCGCGACGTGCTCAAGATCCGCGGCAATTGCGCTTCCCTTTCGTCATTTCGGAAGGCCTACACCGCGCGCTGCAACGCCTTCGCGATGCTCCGGCTGCTCAACCACCTGCATGAGGGCGTCCTGTCCCGGCCCGAGATCATGGACGCCCTGGCCGGGGCATTTCCCCAGGAGCGGCACGCCGGGCCGGTGGAATGGCTGCTCTGGTTCAGGGCGCTGCAAAGGGGATGCTGAAGAACATGCCCTTTTGCCAAGATGGGAGGGAATGAATGGGAAGGTGGGCTTGTCAAACCAGCAAAACCAATTTCCCCTTATCATGAAAAAGCTAATGACAGTTTTGATGATGGCGGCCTTCGCGCTGCCTTTGGCCTCTTGTGAGGATGACGCGCAGAGCCAAGAAAACATGGCGTTCCAGACCAAGGCCCTCGAACTGGCGCAGGATGAAGGCCAGATGCTGCTCAAGATGGTCGAGGAAGAAAAGATGGCGGGCGACCTCTACCAGGCCTTGGGAGGACTTTGGCGCGCGCGCGTGTTCGCGAACATCGAGCAGGCAGAGCGCCGCCACCAAGAGCAGGTCAGGGCCCTGCTGGCTGCCGCAGGCCTGGAGGATCCTACGGCCGACGCGGCCGCGGGCGTTTTCCAGGATGCCGAAATCCAAGCGCTTTATGACGAACTTTGGGCCAAGGGCCAGCTTTCTTACCTGGACGCGCTGGTCGTGGGCGCGACGGTCGAAGATGCCGACCTGTACGACTTGGGCGTTTTCATGGCCGAGTTGGAACCCGGGACGATTTCCGAGACCTTCGCCTGCCTGGCTTTGGGAAGCCGGAACCACATGAGGGCTTTCAGCCGCAACCTCGAGCGCATGGACATGACCTACGTGCCCCAGTTCATCTCATCGGAGACCTACGAAGCCATTCTGGCGCAGCCCCACGAGACAGGCATCGCTGCCGGATGCCCCTGCGAGGGCCAAGGCACCGGAAATGGCCGAGGCGGAAACGGCAACGGACAAGGTAGTGGCGACTGCGACGGCACCGGCAACGGCGGCAATGGCAATGGCGGCGGCAATGGCAATGGCAATGGCGGCGGCGGCAATGGCAATGGCAATGGCGGCGGCGGCAATGGCAATGGCGGCGGCAATGGCGGCGGCGGCAATGGCAATGGCGGCGGCAACTGCCGAGGCTAGGCCGGCTTAGGGCGCCTCCTCCTCCTCCTCCTCGGGGCGGCTGAGCACCACGAAGATCTCCTCGCCCTGGCGTTTCATGAAATACTGCTCTCGGGCCAGCCTTTCGAGGTGGCTCCTGTCGGACCGCAGTGCCTCCAGGCGCTGGCGGTCCGTTTCTATTTTCTGCTCAAGGTACATTTTGTCGGCCTTGAGCTGTTCGATGTCCCTGGACAACCGCCAACGATCCAGGAGGTTGTGCTGGTCAAAGACAAGCAGCCAGATGAAGAAGCTCAGCGGGAGGAACACGTACTTGTTGCTCAGGAGCCTCAGCCATTTGACTTTCCGTAGCTTTTCGAGGCGCATGGGGATGTTGGCTAGAAGTTTGACATTCAATGGAAAAGGCAGCGCCTGGCCATGGCCGGGCGCTGCCTTTGGGAGTCGGGGCACGGCCTAGCCCATGAAGGGGTAGCGGTAGTCGGTGGGAGGGCTGAAAGTCTCCTTGATGGTGCGGGGCGATACCCAGCGGAGCAGGTTGATCATGGAGCCGGCCTTGTCGTTGGTGCCAGAGCCGCGGGCTCCGCCGAAGGGCTGCTGGTTGACCACGGCGCCCGTGGGCTTGTCGTTGATGTAGAAGTTGCCGGCGGCGTTGCGCAGCTTGTGGGCCATGTGCGCCAAGGCGGCACGGTCGCGGCCAAAGATGGCGCCGGTGAGGGCGTAGATGGAGGTGCCATCCACCCAGTCGAGCATGGTCTCGAACTCGGCATCCTCGTAAACCAGGACCGTCAGCACCGGCCCGAAGAGCTCCTCGCGCAGGGTTACGTAGCCCGGGTCGGTGGCCAGGATGATGGTCGGCTCGATGAAGAAGCCGACGGACTTGTCGTAGCCGCCGCCGGCGACGATCGAGGCCTCCGGATCCTGCTTGGCCCTTTCGATGAAGCCGGCGAGCTTGTCGAAGGAGGACTCGTCGATGACGGCGTTCACGAAGTTGCGGAAGTCTTCCACGCTTCCCATCCTGACGGTGGCCAGGTCTTCGAGCACCAGGGCGCGGATCGTGGGCCAGAGGCTGGCCGGCAGGTAGGCGCGAGAGGCGGCCGAGCATTTCTGGCCTTGGTACTCGAAGGCGCCCCGGACGATGGCCGTGGCCACTTCGCGGGCGTTGGAGCTGGGGTGGGCCACGATGAAGTCCTTGCCGCCCGTCTCGCCGACGATGCGGGGGTAGCTCTTGTACTTGTGGATGTTGTTGCCGATGGCGCGCCAGATGTTCTGGAACACCTCGGTTGAGCCGGTGAAGTGGATGCCCGCGAAATCGGGGTGGCTGAAGATGACCTCGCCGGCGGCGGGCCCGGAGACGAACACCAGGTTGATGACCCCGTCGGGGAGCCCGGCCTCGCGGAAGATTTCCATGATGACCTGGGCCGAATAGACCTGGCTGTTGGAGACCTTCCAGACCACGGTGTTGCCCATCATGGCCGGGGCCGAGGGCAGGTTGCCGGCGATGGCCGTGAAGTTGAAGGGCGTCAGGGCGAACACGAAGCCTTCGAGCGGCCGCTGCTCGACGCGGTTCCAGACGCCTTTGCTGCTGGCGGGCTGGCTCTCGTAGATCTGGGTCATGTACTCCACGTTGAAGCGCAGGAAGTCGCTGAGCTCGCATACGGCGTCGATCTCGGCCTGGTAGGCGTTCTTCGACTGGCCCAGCATGGTCGCGGCGTTCATCTTGGCGCGATACGGGCCAGAGATGAGCTCGGCGGCCTTGAGGAAGATGGCCGCTCTGTCGCGCCAGCCGAGGGCCTCCCAGGCGGGCTTGGCCGCGAGGGCGGCTTCGATGGCCGCCTGGACGTGGCTGGCCTCGCCGCGGTGGTAATGGCCCAGCACGTGGGCGTGCTCGTGCGGCGGGCGGATGGGCATCAGCTTGCCCGTGCGCACCTCCTGGCCGCCGATGTACATCGGCACGTCAACCGTCTTGGACTTGGCCTCGCGCAGGGCGGCCTCAAGGGCCAGGCGTTCGGGCGTGCCAGGAGCGTAGCCCAGCACAGGTTCGTTGTAGGCTTGAGGGACCTGAAAGAATCTCGACATGGCTGTGTTGTTTTGAGGGGGATTGTTGTTCGAACTCCCCCGCGAATATAGGAAATCGACGCGACTACGGCCCTGGCCGCCTTCAGCGCAGGAGCCTTTGCAGGAAGTGGACGTCCTCCCAGCCGGTCTCGCCCTGGAGCCAGGCGCGCCGGATGCCTGTGCGCACGAAGCCCGCGGCCTCGAACAGCCGCAGGCTGGCCTGGTTGCTGGCCGCGATGTCGCAGTAGAGCTGCTTGAGCAGCAGGGTCGAGCGGCTGTACTCGGCCACCAGCTCGACCGAAGCCTGGGCCAGGCCCTTGCGGCGGTCGCGGGGCTCGGCCACCAGGATGCCGATCCCCGCCCGGAGGTTGCGCGGGTCGAAGTCGAACAGCTCGACCGTGCCGACCTCCCTGCCCGTCTCCTGCTCGACGACCATCAGGCGCATCTGCTGGTCGCGGTAGAGGTCGGTGGTCTGCCCGCTCAGGAAGTTCGACAGGGACATCCGCGAGAAGGGGCTGAGCAAGTTGCTGACCTTCGCGATCTCCTCTCGGTTTTCCCAGTCGTAAAGCAGGTCTAGGTCCTCGGGTTCGAGCGCCCTGAGGCGGACCTTGTGGTTGGATAGTCGCATTGGGGTTGGGTGTTTCGCGAAACTAGGACTTTAGGCGGGATGGGCAGACAAAAAACGGCTGGTGGAAAATCCACCAGCCGTTTGGAAAAGGACGGACCCGAGGGGGATCACTTGTTGCTCACCTTGAACTGCGCGGGAATCTCGACTTGCTTGATGGAGATGCTGGTTCCGGAGGCCTCGATGATCTTGAACTCGACGCGGCGGTTGAAGCGCATGGATTCTTCGCGGAAAGAGCCGTCGGCGTTGCGGTTGATGGCGATGGGGTCGTCGAAGCCGTGGGCCTGGATGACGATGTTCGCTTCCTTCACGCCTTTCTGCACCAGGTAGCTCTTGACGAAGTTGGCGCGCCTCCTGGAAAGGCCAAGGTTGTAAGAGCGCGATCCTTTTTCGCAGGCGTAGCCGTTGATCTCGATCTTGGTGCCAGGGTAGCTTTTCAGGAACTCGGCGAAACGGTCCAGGTTGTCGTAGAAGCTTTGCTCGGTGAACTTGTCATAGACATCCAGGGGGAACATCACGTTGGCGACCGAGAAGACGTTGGGGGAGGTGGCCGTGCAGAGCTCGACCTCGTTCATCTGCTTGCTGCCCAGGCTGTTGATGTAGGCGTCTTCGCGGTTGACCGTCAGGCTGTCGCTCATGGTGACATAGCCAGCGGCGGCGAACTCGATGGAATAGCTGTTGTTGGGGGGGAGCAGCAGCACGTAGCTGTTGTCGTCGGCGCGGGTCTTGTAAACCCCGACGATTTCCTCGGTCTCAGAGTTCTTGACCGTGATGCGGACCTTGTCTGTCGAAGAGCCATCGCACATGTTGATGACGCCCTTGAAGGCGGCCAGGTTCATCGCGTTGTCATCCGAGAAGGTGATCTCCAGGATGTCCATGCGGCCTTGGTTGCCTTCTATCTCGCGGGAGGAGGCGTAGTAGGAACGCTGGCCGCCGGCGCTGGTAACGTAGAAGACGTCGTCGGAGGTGGTGTTGATGGGGTAGCCGATGTTCTCGGGGGCGTCGAAGGAGCCGTCATCCTTGACGGCGGCCTTGAAGATGTCGAAGCCGCCCATGGTGTTGTGCCCCTTGGAGCAGAAGTAGAGGTTGCCCTCGGCGTCCACGAAGGGACTTTCTTCGTCGTAATCGGTGTTGACCGCGTCGGAGAGCGGCTCGGGGTCGCCCCAGGAGCCGTCGGGCAGGCGCTTGACCTTGTAGATGTCGGAGCCGCGGTTGACGCCGCCAATCCAGATGCCCAGGATGCGGCGGGCGCCGAACTTGCGGTTGGTGGTGAAATAAAGCGTGCTGCCATCGACCGAAATGGCCGCGTGGGTCTCGCGGAACTTGGTGTTGATGCCTTTGGGGAGCGGTTCTGGCTGCGACAGGCCATCGGCGGTGGCGTTGCTGACGAAGATGTCGCTGGAGAAGTGGCCGCCTTCCTCGCGGTAGAGGTAGAGCTGCGAGCCATCGGGGGTCATGGAGATCGTGGCCATGTTGCCATCCGAGGCCAGGCCGCTGACCTCGGTGGCAGGCTGCCACTCGCCTGCCTCGCTCTTGCGGGCTTGGAAAACCCGCTCGTTGAACTGCCCGTTTTCGTTCGAGACGGCGCCATCAGAGCGTTTGGTGGTGAAGTACATCATCGACTCGTCGGCGGTCAGGACGGGGCTGTGCTCGGTGAAGGGGCTGTTGATGTTGGGGCCAAGGTTGACGATGGTCATCGAAACCTCTTCCTTGGTCAGCGCGATGCCGTTCTGGCATTCTTCAATCGACCTCTCGATCAGGGCGATGAACTCGGTCTCCTTGGGGTCAACATCCGGCAGCAGGTCCTCGAAGACCTCTTGGGCTTCCTTGAACTTGTAGTTGATGTGGAAGGCCTTTCCATAGAAATATCGGGCCTCGGTGGGCACGCCGGTCAGAACGACCGGTTTTCCCAGGAGGTTGGCGAAGCGCTGGTCATCGGTGCTCGCGCTGCCATTCTCCACGGCCTTTTGCAGGTACTGGGTGGCCTCGTTCTTCTGGGTCGAGGTGTTCAGGTAGCAATAGCCGAGGTAGAAGTTCAGGACGGGGTCCTCGGGGTAGTCAACGATGAGCGCTTCGTATATCTCGATGGCGGCTTCGTAGTTCATCTTGTCAAGGAACTCCTCGGCGGCAAGCATCTGGTCTGGGTCAGGCCCTCCCGTCTGCGATGTTGCCATGCTCGTGCCCACGAAGAGACAGAAGGCTAACAAAAGGGTAATACTTCTCATGATGGATTTCGTTTGGGTTAAAGGGGTTGGCGACTAGAGGCTTCACTTCCGTTCTGAGAGCAAAAGTAAAACATTCAAGTCGCAAACCCAAAATCGTATGTTAAAAATGTGCTATGGCAGGCGCTGCCATTAAATCTTTTGGTTGGGATCGAAGGCCTCGAGGTAGTCGGCCACCCGCTTGAGGTAGGAACCTCCCAGCATTCCGTCAACGATGCGGTGGTCGTAGGACAGGCACATGACCATCATTTGGCGCACCGCCACGACGTCGCCGTAGGGCGTTTCCACCACGGCGGGTTTTTTCTTGATGATGCCCACCGAAAGGATGGCCACCTCGGGCTGGTTGATGATGGGAACGCCCGTAAGGTTGCCGAAGGAGCCCATGTTGGTGATGGTTATCGTGCCGCCGCTGATCTCTTCCAGCTTCAGCTTGCCGGCCCGCGCGCGCTGGGCCAGGTCGTTCACGGACTTGGCCAGGCCCACCAGGTTCTTCTCGTCGGCCTGCTTGATGACGGGGACGATCAGGTTGCCGTCGGGCGTGGCGGCGGCCATGCCGATGTTCACGTCCTTCTTGATGACGATGGTCTCACCATCCACCGAGACGTTCACCATGGGGAAGTCGCGGGCGGCCTTGGCCATGGCCTCGATGAAGAAGGGCATGAAGGTGATCTTCGTGCCGTATTTCTTTTCGAAGGAGGCCTTGTTCTTCTCGCGCCACTCGACGATGGGAGTCATGTCAACCTCGACGAAGCCGGCCACGTGGGGCGAGACGCGCTTCGACTCGACCATGTTCTTCGCGATCAGCTTGCGCATGCGGTCCATCTCGACCAGCTCGTAGTTGCTTCCGTAGGCCACCTTGGGCTTGCTGGGCTCGGCGCTCTCGGCGGCCTGCGGCTGCGGGGCCGGCTTCTGGGCCTGGGGCGCCTGGGGTTGCGCGGGCGCGGCGGTCTTCGCGGCCGAGCGGCTGGACAGGTAGGCCAGGAGGTCCTCCTTGGTCAGTCGGCCTTCCTTGCCGGTTCCCGCGATGCGGTCCAGCTCGTCGGGGCCGATGCCCTCGGTCTTGGCGATGCTGCGCACCAGCGGCGAGAGGAAGCGCCCGCTCGGCGAGGTCCTGGGGAAGTCGTTCGCGGCCTCGGTCTCCACGACCAGGCCTTCGCTGGTCTTGGTGACCACTTCCACGACCTGCTCGGCCTCGTCGGGCTGGCTGGCGCTGGGGGTCTGGGCGGGCTTGGCTTCCTCCTCCTGGTCGGGGCCTTCGGTCTTGATGATGGCTATCACTTGGCCCACGGGCACCAGGTCGCCTTCCTTGGCGCGGAGTTCGACGATCTGGCCGGGGTAGGGGGAGGGAATTTCGGAATCGACCTTGTCGGTGGCCACTTCGGCGATTGTCTGGTCTTCCTCCACGGTGTCGCCTACTTGTTTGACCCACTTGGTCAAGGTGGCGTCGATAACGCCTTCGCCCAACACGGGCAGCAGGATCTCAATCTTTCCCATTGTATCTGTTCTGTTATGATTTCTGGTTGGTGTCTTGGGGGGGGAGGCCGTATCCGGCTCGGAGCTCTTTCAAATGCCTAAAAATAACAAATAAATCGTTCGACGGAAGATAGTGCTGTGCGTATCGCATGTTTCGACGCAACAACTCCTCGTGCGAAACATGCTCCGCTTGGGCCACCGTCAGGATGCCAGGGCGGAGGTGGGGCAGTTTTTTCAACTCATTATCAGGTAGTTGGTTGTATCCTACCCAGGTCTTCTTGCCCAGGATGACATCCAGGCAGCGCTTCGCGAATGAACCAAAATTTTCGCGGATTGCGAAAGCCAAAATCGGGGACGACAGCAAAAAGGCCACGGACACCCCCAGGTCGAGCAGCCGCTTGCGCGCCCGGTTCGAGGTCTTGCCCACCGGGTTCTGGCGCACGGCGTAGAGCTCGCCCGTCGCCTCGATGGAGTTGCTGCCGATGATGGAGTGGCTCTCCGGCGGGGCTATCTTGAAGCGCACGGGGCTGTCGCCCAGCCGCAGCATCGTGCTGATGATCTGCTCGGAGCTCAGGTCGGAGGCGCAGAAGACCAGCTCCTCCAGCCGATGCACCCGGATGGCTTCCTCGAGCTGGTCCAGGCTGCCCAGGGCCGGGCCGTCGAAGGCCTCCTCCTCCGCCGCCGCCGCCCGCGGGAGCACCGCCCCGACCACTTCGACCCGGGGCGAGACCTCCGCCAGAAGCGCCGAGACACGCGCCCACTCGGCCGGGCCGCCCACCACGGCCAGCCGGGGCTTGCGCTGGCTGCGCAAGGGGTACTGCCCGGGCAGAAGCCGCCCGAGGGCCAGCCGCGACAGCGGAAGCGCCACCAGGCTCCAGAGCCCGCCCAGCAGCACCAGAGCCCGCGAGAAGCGCCATTCCTCGGGCAGGAGCGAGTACCACGCCAGCACGAAAACCACGCCCCAGCCGGCGCCCCTGGCCACCCGCGCCAGGTGGTAGGGCTTCTGGTAGCCGCCCGCCGCCCAGACCGAGCCCACCCACGAAAGGCAGTACAGCGGCACCGAGACCCGCCAGAAGGCCTCCGGGTAGCCCCCGCCCTCCGCCCCGAACACCCGGGCCTCCCAAATGGGCGTCAGCAGCCAGAAGCCCAGGCCCACCAGCAGGCCCTCCAGCGCCGGCAGGTGCGTCCTGTCCCACAGCCGCTTGCCGATCGAGAGGCCCGCCCGGAACCAGATCGCCCCCCGGATCAGCAGCGCGAAGAAGCGCGCGTTCTGCCGCGTGAAGTGCTTCCGGGCGAAGATGATCATCGCGTTGTAGAACACCAGCACGTAGTTGATGCTCCCCTTCTTGGTGCTCTCCCCCTTGTAGTGGATGATGCGCGTCTGGGGGAAGTAGTAGTTGCGGTAGCCGCCCTGAACGATCCGCCACGACAGGTCGATGTCCTCGCCGTACATGAAGTACTCCTCGTCCAGCAGGCCCACCTTGGCCAGGGCCTCCTGCCGCAGCAGCATGAACGCCCCCGACAGCACCTCCACGTCGTGCGTCTGATCCGGGTCGAGGTGCCCCAGGTGGTACCGCCCGAAGCGGCTCGACCGGGGGAACAGCGCCGAAAGCCCGAAGATCTTGTAGAAGGCCACCGCCGGGGTGGGCAGGGCACGCTTCGACTCCGGCAGGAAGTTGCCCCGCCCGTCGATCATCTTCACCCCCAGGCCGCCCGCCTCCGGATGCGCGTCCATGAACTCCAGGCACCTCCGGAAGGTCGATTCCTCCACCACCGTGTCCGGGTTCAGCAGCAGCGCGTACTCGCCCTTGGCCACCCGCAGCGCCTGGTTGTTGGCCCGCGAGAAGCCCACGTTCTCCTTGTTCTCCACCAGCGTAACCTCGGGGAACTTCGCCCGAACCATCTGGCACGAGCCGTCCACCGAGCTGTTGTCCACCACGAAGACCTCCACGGCCAGGCCCCGCGAGGCCGCCCGCACCGAGTGCAGGCACTGCTCCAGGAAGTGCTTGACGTTGTAGTTGACCACGATGACCGAGAGCCGCATCTTGTGCATGACAGTTTTTCAGGGCGCCAGCTTGACCCGCCCCGCGATGGACCGCCCCAGCGTGACCGGGTCGGCGTACTCCAGTTCGTCGCCCACGGCCAGGCCACGGGCCAGCGTGCTGACTTCCAGGCCCAGCGGCGAGAGCTTCTTGTGCAGGTAGAAGTTCGTGGTGTCGCCCTCCAGGGTCGTGCTCAGGGCCAGGATGACCTCCCGAACGTCCGGGCCGGAGGCCCGCTCCAGCAGCCGATCCACGCTCAGGTCCGAGGGGCCCACGCCGTCCATGGGCGAGATCAGGCCCCCCAGCACGTGGTAGAGGCCCTGGTACTGCCCCGTGTTCTCGATGGCCAGGATCTCCCGGAAGCTCTCCACCACGCAGAGCTGGCTGGCGTCGCGCCGGCCGCTCGAGCAGACCGGGCAGAGCTCGTGGTCCGAGAGGTTCCCGCACGCGCGGCAGTGCCGGATGCCCCGGCGCATCTCCACCAGCGCCCCGGCAAGGCGATCCACCACCTCCTGGGGCTTGCCCAGCAGGTGGAGCGCCAGCCGCAGCGCCGTCTTGCTGCCGATGCCCGGCAGGCTCGAAATCTCCTCTACCGCACGCTCAAGATGCCGCGAGGGCAAGTCCAGGTGGCCCATTCCGATTTCCTCTTTTTCGTGTAAACCCGCCTTCGGCCCGCGAAGGTAAGCATTTTGCCAAAGCCCCCGATCCGCCCGCTGGTTGCCGTCCCTTTTCAGAAATTTGGTTCTTTATAAGAGTGTGTGGGTAAAACGGCAAAATGCTTATCATTGCTCAAAAAAGAAATGAGGCAAGAAGACATTTTCGCGGCGG
>JAIFMG010000037.1 GCA_020048645.1 Bacteroidota bacterium
AAAAAAATTTCGTGTTCTTCGTGTTTTTCGTGGAAAAAAATCGAACATTGATTTCAGATTTAACACAATCTAATTTCAAAGTCTTACTTATAACCTTAGCAGAAAAACATTTGGGGTGTCAAAATAATCTTATTGCCCTATTTTGGCCCATGAATTTGTAAAACAAGTAAGTGCCACCATTTAAACTGTTTCTGAACTGCCGCCAGTTTTCCTTCAGGCCAGTTGGATGTTTTCTGTCATGTCATAAAGATTTTGCCTCTCCGTTATTTGGTCCTGCTGATCTTATCGCTTCCATGAATTTCTTCAAATCGTCAAAACATGGATGGTCGAAGTCCCAGTATCCTTTCTTCGCTCCTATTCCCAAGCTGTTCGCCATTTCTTTTTGTATGGACAAATATATCTGGGCTTTGGTTTTGGCTAGATTTTTTGGTTTCTCGCTCACACAGCCGAGAAAACTCTCAATACAAGCCATTTCCTTAGTTCCCGCGAGGGATTCCAAACATAGGTCTTCGAGCATTCCGATGCTTTGGGATCGGGGCATGATGTAAATCCCACAGGCCAAGGCTTCTCCGACTTTGATCTTCCCATCTCCCTCTGGCACAGGTAGATTCAATTTTGCCAGCATACCTTGCAAACTTTTGAGGGCATTTTCATAATTTTCATCCGCATCCCGAACCAAGGCCAGCTTAGAAACCCTTTTGTATCCCGTGACCGATATTAGCCCTTTCAAGCGGTCTTCGAAATTGTTCTTCCCATCGACATGAATGGCCTGACAATCCAAAATTCCAAGTTTCTTCCAAAAGGATTCGAAGAAAGATACCTCGTCTTTGCCCTCCACATAGAAAAGGCAGGGTTTTGTTATTTGTTCAGGCTCGACCATCACCGTATCTCCCAGTTGTTTTCGAGCGCCACTTGCAACATTTCCTGGTCCAAAGCGATGGCTGCGGTGCGGTCGCGCTCCTTTTCGAGGCGGTAGAGGCGAGTTTCGCAGCCCGCGGCGTTTTGGCTGCTGAAGGCGCTCACGCATTCCATGGAGTGCGTGGTCGCGAAGATTTGCACGTCGAACTCCTTGGCGGCCTCGAAAATGGCTTGCCAAATGATCTTGGTGGAGCGGAAATGGAAACCATTTTCAAGCTCATCGATGAACACGCAGCCCTTGGAGAAGTTGGCGATGGTAACGATGAGCGACAGGGCCCTGCGGATGCCGTCGCCCATGACGTTGATCGGGACCAACTGGCTGAGGCCGGTATCGCAATAGATCAGGTTGTCGGTGCCGACGATGATGTCGGTGATGGATCGGTCAATCTTTTCCAGCACCTTCACAACCTTTTTGATTTGTTTTGACTTGATCAAAGAATTCAGGTTCTGGGGCAACTGGTTCAAGACATTGACAGGGTTCACCAAGGTCGCGTTCACGGTCTCCTGGTAATGGGGCGGGCTTTCGAGATGGTAAAACAAGCCCAGCGGATAGAAGGAGGACTTGTAATTTGTTGAAACTTGGTTTCTCGTGATCGCAAACTCGTAGTTGTAGCCATCCACCGTGCGGTTGTTGGGCAAGGTGTTGAGCGACAAGTTCTGCAGTTTCTCCTTGTCGATGGTCATGGAGTTGTCGTCGTTGCCGGCTTGACGGTGCGGCGAGATACGAAGCGAGCGTTTGCTTTCCGTCTGCTCGGCCTCGATTGAAATCGTGTTGCGGTAGTCCAACTGGTGGTAAACCAGCAGGTGGTCCTTGTCGTGGCCCAGGAGGTAGTCCAAGCCCCTCAACTGGTTGATAGTCAACGGAAGTTGCGGGTTTGAGACGCCCGTAACCAGGAAAAGGGCCTCCAGAACGCTGGTCTTGCCGCAGTTGTTCTCGCCAACCAGCAGGTTGACTTGCTGGAAATCCGTCAATTCGAGCGACTTGATTCCTCGGAAGTTTTCGATTTTGAGACTTTTGTACAGCATATCTTTTTCTTCTTAGGATTTTACGAGGGCGTTGCTGGGCGCCTGTTTTCAGACCAGGGCGAACTGGCTGAAAAGGAGCCAGAGCAGCGCGCCGAGCAGGGCCAGGGCGAGCAGGGCCAGGCGCAGGGGCACGACGGCCAGCCGAGTGGAGATGTTGAGGATGTTGTCGATCTGGGCTTGGGCGGCCTGGAGCTTACGGCTGCCGTCGTCGGCGTAGGTGGTGAGCCAGTGCTGCCCCGGCTGGGCCTGTGGTGCGGGCGCGGTCAGGCGTTTTTGCAGGATGTTTAGCGCGGCGCTGACCATGCGGCCGAGCAGCCCGGCGCCAAGCCGCCAAAACAGGCTGCGGCGACGGAGCAGCTCAAGCAGGGCGGGCAGGAGCACGCCGCGGGCCAGGTCGCGGAAGAGGTTGCCGGAGCTGGGCATGTTGGCCACCAGCTCGGGGCGCGAGTCGGTGGCCACCTGGCGCAGGTCGGCCAGGAGCTGCTGGGCCACGCCGAGGGTGTGCTCGGCCACCAGGCGGGTGTCGCTCTTGAGCTTGCGCGAAAGGTTGAGCAGGCCCAGCAGGATGAAGGCGCCCACGGCGATGGGCAGGAAGAGCAGCAGCCCGCCGAGGACCGTGGCAGGCTCTTGCGACCGCCCGAGCCAGATGCCGAAGGCCATCCAGCCGAAGAGGGCGGCCAGCAGGGGCAGCAGGAAGGACCAGAGCAGGTACTTGCGGAATTGCAGGACTTCGGCCATGCGGGCCAGGGCCTCGTTGTCCTGGTAGCGCTCGAGGTCGATGCCGAAATGCTCTTGGAAAAACTCGAGGGTGGCTTGCGGGTCTGTTTTCATGCCTTGTGTTCGAATGCGTTCCAGCCTTGGGCGCGCAGGGGCAAGTGGGTGCCGTCGCGCGCGACGAGGACCTTGAGGTCGGGGTCCTCGATCATGTGGCCGATGAGGGTGAAGTAGGGGTTGGCCTGGGCCTTGTCGTAGTCGGCCAGGGGGAGGGTGAACAGGAGCTCGTAGTCCTCGCCACCGTTGAGGGCGCAGAGCGTGGGGTCGAGGTGGAACTCCTTGGCCACCTTCTCGGTCATGGCGTCGATGGGGATCTTGTCCTCGAAGACCTTGCAGCCGAGGCCGGACTGCTTGCAGAGGTGGAGCAGCTCCGAAGAAAGGCCGTCGGAGACGTCGATCATGGCGTTGGGGCGGATGCCCAGGCGGCGGAGCTCTTCGAGGAGGTCGCGGCGAGGCTCGGGCTTGAGCTGCCGCTCCAGGAGGTAGTCGTAGCCGGAAAGCTCGGGCTGAATGCCTTCTTTCTGGAAGAGAAGTCTTTCGCGCTCAAGCAGTTGCAGGCCGAGGTAGGCGGCGCCCAGGTCTCCCGAGACGCAGATGAGGTCGGCGGGCTTGGCGCCGGAGCGGTAGCAAAGCTCGTCGGCGGGCGCCTGGCCCAGGACGGTGATGCTGAGGGTCATTCCGGCGGGGGCGGCGCAGGTGTCGCCGCCCACCAGGTCCACCTTGTGGCGCTCGCAGGCCATGCGGATGCCCTGGTAGAGCTCGTCGAGGGCCTCGAGGGAAAAGCGGTTGGAGACGGCCAGCGAGACGGTTATCTGGGTGGGAGTGGCGTTCATGGCGTAGATGTCGGAGAGGTTGACGGCCACGGCCTTGTAGCCCAGGTGCTTGAGGGGCACGTAGGCCAGGTTGAAGTGGATTCCCTCGACGAGCATGTCGGTGCTCAGGACGGTGGCCTGCTGGCCGAGGTGGAGGACGGCGGCGTCGTCGCCGATGCCTTTGAAGGTGGAGGGCTGGTGGTTCTCGAAGCCGTGGGTCAGCCTTTCGATGAGGCCAAATTCGCCCAGCTCGGAAAGGGGCGTGAGTTTGTGCTTTTCCACTTTTTGTAGCGGTTATGGGGTTTCGGTCGCGAAGATAGCATTTTCGGGCAAGGGCAGGGGCTGGCGTTTTTTGCGTAATTTAGGGGCGGATCAAGCGGGCAAATGGTTGACTATTACCAGATATTGGGGATCGGGCGCGACGCAGGGCCGCAGGAGGTCAAGCGGGCCTACCGTCGGCTGGCGATGCTTTACCACCCCGACAAGAACCCCGACCCGCTGGCCCGGCAGGTGTTCTTGCAGGTGCAGCAGGCCTACCAGGTGCTCTCGGACCCCGACCGCAGACGGCACTACGACCTCACGGGCATGGACTCGCACCGCCGCCGGGGCCACTACGCGCAGGCCGAGACCGCGGAGGAGCGGCGCGAGCGCATCCGCAGGCAGCAGCAGCAGCGGGCCCGGGCGCGCGAGGAGTTCATCCGGCGGCGGGCCGAGAAGCGCGAGGCCTACTTCCGGCGCTTCCTGAAGCTCTCGCGGAGGATCTGCTTGTTGACGCTTTCGTTCGTGCTGCTGCTGGTGGTCGATTACTTCCTGCCGCCCCGGGTGCTGACCGAGCAGGTCATCTCGCGCGAAAGCTCGCTGCGGGGCATGGCCTCCGACATCGTGCGCACGCCCAGCCACAACTTCCCGCTGGACCGTCAGTTCATGCAAATGGCCGTGCGCAAGGGCAACTACATCAGCATCGAGGAATCGCGGCTCTTCCGCAGCGTCTTGCGCTTGCTGGTCGATTACCGGGGCACGCGCTACGCCACGCCGCCGCATTACAGCATCTACAACGCGTTCCTGTTCGCGCTGGTGGTCATCGGCCTGTCGAGCGGCTTCGGGCTATGGGTCAAGAACGACAGCGAGCTGGTCTCGAACCTGGCCTTCCTGAGCGCCTTCATGACCGCGCTGACCGTCTATTTCATGCTGGTCTGAAGGGCAGGCGCGCCGGGGCCTTCATCCTTTGCCCGCCGCAGGCGATTGGCATATTCCACCAATGAACGCGACTGGATAAGTAAGACTTCAAAATTAACTTGTGAGTCCGGCACAAAAACCACTATTTGCATTTTTTCTATTTGTAACCAATTGATAATCAATGATAATCTTTGAAAGGGAATTTTAGAAATGACCTTTTTAGACCGCGCCCATTTTTGTCCTTGGAGAGGATTTGTCCACGAAAGGCACGAAGGGCACGAAAATTTTTTGGTTCTTCATCACATTGAATTAAAACACATAGGCACATAGTTTGAAATCACTTCGTTACATAGAAAAAAACTATGTGCCTATGTGTTTTCACTACTGTGCCTATGAGTTTAAAGGCGCCAAAAGGATAATGAAAATAATTTCAGGCACTTACTTATCAGAAGGTGATGCCGACGTTCGCGCTCAAGAAGGGCAGGATGGGCGAGAACTTGGGCATGGGCGAGGTGTTGAGCTCGAAGGCCGAGCCGGAGGTTCCCACGCCTTTGAAATGCGAGAAGAGCAGCAGGGGCTGGTTGAGCCGAAGGTCGAAGAAGAACCTGCCGCGGTTCCAGTTCCAGCCCGTGGCCAGGTTGAGGCTCAGGTTGTTGAGCTGGGTCTCGGTCAGGGTGTTGCGGTAGTCCCACCAGCGGGCGAAAGTGCCCACGTAGAAGCGGCTTCCGTTGCCCTTGAGGTGGTCGAGCAGGAAGAGGTTGTAGCCCAACTGCACCTGCGGGATGAAGTTGTAGGGATTGCTGCGCCCGGCCGTCAGCCGCGCCTCGAACCAGTGGGCCGCCTGGAAGTAGCCGGCCGTGAGGGTCGCCCCGTACTCGAGGTTGGAGGCCAGCGGCAGCAGGACGTTGGCCACGGTTGACTTGAGGTTCGTGCCCGCGAGGGGCGAAAGCAGGTTGGTGCCGACGTAGAAGCGCTTTTCAGGCGATGGGGCCTCTTGCGCCACCACGGGCCAGGCCAAGGCGAGGGCCAGCAGGGTGGACAGGATTCTTTTCATGGTGGGGAACGAGGGTCAAGGATAAATGCCAATGGAACGGTAAACGTAAACGTCCTTGCCCTCGGCCCGCCGGCTGACGGTCCCGTTGGGGCTGATGATCTGGATGAAGCCGGTGTAGTCGGACAGGCCCTCGTCGCCGAAGCGGTTCGAGAAGACGACCCACTTGTTCATCTGGAGGCCCAGGTAGCTGATGTCGGCGTTGAAGTCGGTGGTGGAGGTCAGGGAATGCAGGATGACGTCCACGTCCGACTCGGCCATTTCGCGGGTGATGGACTCGCTCTGCATGTCGCTGCAGATGAACATGGCGCATTCCGCCTGGTCGATGGTAACGGTGACGAGCCCGTTCTGGCCGGGGGTGATGCCGTTCTCGAGGTCGGCGTCGTTGAGGTTGCGCTTGCGGTACTTGACCAGCTCGCCGTCGGGGCGGAGCAGCACCTGGGTGTTGTAGAGCTTGTCGTCGGCGGGGTCCAGCTCCGTCAGGCCGAACAGGACGACCACTTGGTTTTCCTGGGCCACGCGGGCCATGAAGACGGTGGCGGCTCCGGGCACGGTCTCGGCCATGCCGCGCTGGTACTCCTCCTGGGCCTCGTCGGTCCAGTACCACTGCAGGGCCAGCTCGGGGAAGACAATGACCTCGACCTCGGGCTGCTCGGCCTTGATTTTCAGGACGAGGCTCTCCATGTCGCGCAGGGTGGCCTGCCTGTCGTCGCGGCTGGGCTGGATGCAGGCGGCGGCGACGTTCAGGAAGCTGGGGGCGTCGCTGTCGTCGATGTCGATCGGGGCCGAGTACATGTCGATGGGCGAGTAGTCGAGCCAGTCCTCGTTGCAGGAGGCCAAGGAAAGGCTGATCAGCAGCAGGGTTTTGAGGGTCTTTTTCATGGGGGGGGCTGGAATGTGCCTGAGGAAACGTTTGCGCGGTATCGGCGGAAGCCGGGGCCGTCTTTTTTTTGCGCGAAGGTAGAGAAAAAACGACAGCCTTTCATTTCGGGAAACAAATAATCCTATTTCCACCAAGACTCTGTTTTTTTTTTCTCTTCCTATGCCCTGGCCGGGGGTCAGCTTTTCGCCATTTGGCCACAAATGCTGAACTTTGGCCTCCGAACCGCAAAAGACTATTTCATGATGATGAAAAAAACGATTTTCTTGCTACTGGTCCTGGCAGGGCTTTCCGAGGGAAGCCGGGCACAGGTCACGGAGGTAGAGCCGGCCCTGACCGTGGTCAAGCTGGCGGACACCACGGGCTGGGTCACCAGCGGGCAGCTCGCCCTGAACTTCGCCCAGTCGTCGTTCACGAACTGGAACTCGGGCGGGGTGAACGCCTGGTCCGTCAACGGGCTCTCCAACTTCAACGCCACCTACCACGGCCCGGTCTGGCTCTGGGAGAACAACCTGGTCATGGGCTACGGCATCCTCAGCCAGGGCCAGGGCGAGCAGCGGGCCGTGATGAAGACCGACGACAAGTTCGACCTGAGCTCCAAGTACGGCCGCCGCGTCAACGACCGGCTCAACCTGACGGCCCTGGTCAACTTCCGCACGCAGTTCGCCGACGGCTTCGACTACGCTGTCGATTCGACCAACGCCATCTCGCGGCTGCTGGCCCCGGGCTACCTGCTGGGCGCCGTGGGCGTTGACTTCAAGCCCAGCGCCAACTTCTCGGCCTTCCTGGCGCCGCTGACCTCCAAGACGACCTTCGTGCTCGACGAGCGCCTGGCCGCGATGGGCGCCTTCGGCGTGGACAGCGCCCAGTCGGTGCGCGTCGAGTTCGGCGGATACGCCAAGTTCGCCTTCCAGAAGGAGCTCGTCGAGAACGTCCACCTCCTGACCCGCCTCGACCTGTTCTCGAACTACCTCAACAACCCGCAGAACATCGACATCAGTTGGGAAATCCTCCTCAACCTCAAGGTCAACAGCTTCCTGGCCGCCAGCCTGGGCACCCACATGCTCTACGACGACGACGTCCGCATCGCGGCGGACACCGACGACGATGGCGTGGTGGACAGCCGGGGGCCGCGCCTGCAGTTCAAGCAGGTGCTCGGCCTGGGCCTGACCCTGGCCTTCTGAACACAGCCCGCCGTCCATACCAAGCCCCGCCTCCTGTCGTTCATCCCTTCGGGCCAACCGCACAACAAACCCGGCGCCGACAGTTCCCCAACCCCACCCTACGCATCACGACATGAAAAACAAGATCCTGCTCCTGCTGGCCCTGCTGCTGGCCACGGCTTCGCCCCACGCCTTCGCCCAAAGCCGCCACACCGTCGCCGCCGACGCCTTCTTCCAGGCGGGCGAATACTTCGGCGCCCTCGAAAAGTACAAGATCGCCTTCGCCAAGGAGAACAACCGCGACCAGACCAGCCGCATCATGTTCCAGCTCGGCGAGTGCCACCGCCTGATGAACCAGCCCGTCGAGGCCGAGGAGTGGTTCTTCAAGGCCATCGAGGCGCGCTACCAGAACACCGACGTGTTCCTGCGCTACGCCCAGACCCTGCACAAGAACGCCAAGTACGACGAGGCCCTGGCGCAGTTCGAGGAATACGCCCGCCTGGTCCCCAACGACCCCAGGGCCGACGTCGGCATCCAGGCCTGCGAAATGGCCCGCCAGTGGCTCGAAAAGCCCCAGCGCTGGGAAATCGCCAACGTGGCCGAGCTCAACAGCCCGCAGAGCGACTTCGCCCCGACCTTCGCCGACAAAGACCAGTCGCTGCTCTACTTCACCTCCACGCGCGACGCCGCCACCGGCAACGACATCAACGGCGTCGTCGGCCTCAACTTCTCGGACATCTTCATGGCCCGCCTCGACCGCAAGGACAAATGGAGCGAGCCTGTGCCCGCGCCGGGCGCCATCAACACGCCCTTCGACGAAGGCTCCGCCGCCTTCGCCCCGGGCTTCACCCAGATCTACTACACCCAATGCCTGCAAGACAGGCGCCAGGACCTCGGCTGCCGCCTCTGGTGGGCCAACCTCAGCGACACCGCCTGGGCCGCGCCCACCGAAATGGACCTGGTCAGCGACAGCAGCATCACCCTGGGCCACCCCGCCCTCTCGCCCGACGGACTGGCCCTCTACTTCTCGTCCGACATGGACGGCGGACGCGGCGGAAAGGACCTCTGGGTCATGCGCCGCGCCGCGACCTCCGCCTCCTGGGGACGGCCCACCAACCTCGGCCCCGAGGTCAACACGCCCGGCGACGAGCTTTTCCCGGCCGTGGCGCCCGACGGAACCCTGCACTTCGCCTCCGACTACCACCCCGGCATGGGAGGCCTCGACATCTTCCGCGCGCCACGCGAAAACGGAAAGCACAAGGTCGAAAACCTCGGATTCCCCCTCAACACCAACGCCGACGACTTCGGCATCACCTTCTTCCCCGAAGCAAACCGCGGCTTCTTTTCGTCCACCCGCGAGGGCGGACGCGGCTCCGACGACATTTACAGCTTCTTCCTGCCCGCCCTCGAGTTCGACCTGCTCGTCTGGGTCTATGACGAAGAAAGCCGCGAACCCCTGGCCAACGCCAGCGTCGCGCTCACCGGAAGCGACGGCACCCAGCTCGCCGCCACCACCGACGACAAAGGCAACGCCCGCTTCGACCTCAAACCCGAGACCGACTACCAGCTCCTGGCCACCCTCGAGCGCCACCTCAACGGCAAGGCCGAGGAATCCACCAAGGCCCTGGCCGAAAGCATGACCCTCGAGGCCCAGATCTACCTGGCCCCCATCGGCGAGACCGTCGAGCTGCCCAACATCGAGTACGACCTGGCCAAATGGGACCTCCGCCCCGAGTCCATGGTCTCGCTCGACAAGCTCCTGCAAACCCTCGAGAACAACCCCCGCATCACCATCGAGCTCGGCTCGCACACCGACTTCCGCGGCTCCGACGAGTACAACCGCGAACTGGCCCAGAAGCGCGCCCAGTCCGTCGTCGATTACCTCATTTCCAAGGGAATCGCCCCCGACAGGCTCGTGGCCAAGGGCTATGGCGAGGACGCCCCGCGCCTTGTCGATGAGAAGATCGCCGCCCGCGTCGATTTCCTCAAGGCCGGAGACCGGCTCAACGAGGCCTTCATCAACGCCCTGGCCGAGGAAAGCCAAAAGGAGACCGCCCACCAGCTCAACCGCCGCACCGAGTTCCGGGTCCTCTCGACCGACTACGTGCCCGCCGAACAGCGCCTGCCCCAGCAGCCCGAGCCGCAAGAGCCCGCCGAGGATTGAGCATCAAGCCCAAGCAAAAAAAGGAAAAGCCCTGCCCAAACCGGCGGGGCTTTTCCTTTGCCGCCAACAAGGGCGACAGAGGGACGCGTCCCCATGCCCAGCCGCTTTCCGGTGGTGACAAAGACCAAGTCGCGTTCGATGGTGGAAAACACAAATCGCCAGCGTCGGGCAGAAATTTGGAGGATTCCGTGCGAATCCCGAAGGGGTGGCATTGTCTGGTTCTTCCTCCCGACCAGGACAATTTCACCCCTTCGGGGTTCTCTGCTTGGGCTTGGATCCGCTTATCATTACACCCCTTCGGGCTTGGGCGAGGCTTCAAGGCAATCCATCACCTTTGAAAGCGACTGGGTTAAAACCTTAGTAGAGCGCGGTCTAAAAAGATCACTTCTAAAATTCGCTTTCAAAAATTATTCTTGATTATCAATTGGTTAGAAATAGAAAAATGCAAATAATGGTTTTTTATGCTGGACCCAGTCTTGCTTATCGCATATGGTTTTCCCTTGCAAATTGCCGTCCCACTCACCCGCTCTAATTTTGATTTCAAAAAAATTTCGTGCCCTTCGTGCCTTTCGTGGACAAATCCCCGGTTTTTAGACTGGACTCTTAGTAGAAAATCAAATGGAGCTGTCAAATTAACCTTATACCTTATTCCAGGTTGCTATCCAACGTGATAGACTGCCTTGAACCGCCTTGGCTTTCGCATTGAACCCCTTCGGGGTTCTGGTTCGCGGTGGTTCCCTGCTCCCCGGATTTCATCCGGGGCTATCCACATTCCATCCCTTCGGGATGGGCAAAGCAGCCCGATTTTGTCGGTAAATGATGTTTCGGATGTTTCACCTTTGAAAGCGACTGGTTCTCAGGGCGTGCTGTAATGGGCGTTGTGGTAGCGCTCGTACTTGAGCACGTCCCTGTCTTGGACGAACTTGGCGAAGTTGGGCTCGGAGATGACGAAGAAGCGGAACTCGGCATCCTCGAGGCCCTCGAGGGTGGAGACCTTGCCACGGAGGGTGCTCAGATAGACCAGGGCCTGCGAGTCGTCGGGGAACTCCTTGATGACGACGATCTCCTGCGCGCCCAGGGGGACGAGCTGGGTCTGATAGACGTTCGGGCCGTAGTTGTCGCGGTTGTAGTTTGAGAGGCGCAGTCGGGCGGAGCCCATGTCGGTGTCGCCGCGGGGGATGAGCAGGACGAAGTGGCGGCGGTTGAATCCGGCCTCCTCCATTTGGTACAAGATTTCGGAGACCCCGAGGTAAACGTCGTCGCGGCTGCCCTGGTCGATGGCCTGGAGCATGGCCTGTGCCTTGGGATAGACGGGGCTCTGGCTATGCTCGGCCATGATCAGGCGCAAGACCTCGCGGCAGCGCACGACCTGCGGCGCGTCGATCTGGCCCAGGGCCAGGGCCTTGAGGTAGAGGAAGTTGGGCACCAGGGGCAAGTCGGGGTGCTGGGCCACGACCTGCTCGCAGAGGGCCAGGCAGGGCTGGGGCTGCCCGGCCTCGAGCAAGGCGTAGGCCTGGGCGTACTGGGCCTCGGCCGCGCGGCTGGCGGCCTCCAGCTCCTCGAAGTAGCGGGGGTTGGTGAAGAGCTTGGCGTAGTGGCTCTCGGGGAACTCTTGGATGATGAGGCCCTTGTAGCGGTCGGCCCCGGCGGCGTCGTTGGCCTGGTAGTGGCAGAGGTAGAGGCGGTAGAGGGCCTCGAGGCGCTGGTCGTGGTCGGGGAAGCGGCGGTTGAGCTCCTCGAGGTAGCTGATGGCCATGCGGGGCTCCCCGAGCTTTTCGAGATAGACCTGGGCGATGGCCAGGTAGGCGGCCACGATGCGCGTCTGCGAGGCGGCCAGGGCCGAGTCGGAGTTGGGGATGTCGCGCAGGTAGAACTCCGGGGCGTACTTGTCGAGGCTGTCGGCCTGCTCGTCGGTGGGGTCGCCAGCGGCGGAGGCCTGGCGGTTGGATCGCCGCCAGTGGTCTTGGAGGGGCCGGTCGCCCCACTTGCGCTTGAACTCGTTGGTGCCGAAGCTGACGGAGGTGGGGTTGTAGAAGTACCAGTCGCTGCCGCCCCCGCCGCCGCCGGGAGGGGTGAAGGCGTTGGTGGGGTTGTCGAAGTTGGGGTCGAAGGAAGGCTGGCTGGCCTGCTGCTCGCGGGCCTCCTGGTTGCGCAGGTCCTGGATCATGCGCTCCACGTGCTGGCGCTGCCGGTCGGGGCTGAGGGCGGCCAGCGCGCGGAGGCTGTCCTCGCGGGCGATGGTGCGGGCGCTGGAGACGAGCTCGGTCAGGAACTCGGCCTTGCGCTGGATGTTTTCGTACTCGGGGTGCCCGTCGAAGAGGTTGGCCACGCAACTGTCGTAGTAGGCCTGGGCCATGACATAGTCGGGCTGGGCGTAGTAGAGGTCGGCCAGGGCCAGGTGGGTGAGCGACTTCTGGCTGGGGTTGTTGACGCTCTTGGCGGCCGAGAGGCGGTAGTAGTTCATGGCCTCGTCGCGGCGCCCCTCGCGCAGGGCGATGTCGGCCAGGGTGTAGTAGATCTGGTCGAGGTAGTCGATGTTCTTGTCGTCCTTGAGCATCTTTTCGAGCTCGCGGCGGATGGCCTCGCTGCCTCCGGAGCTGACGTCGAAGGACTTGGCACGGTTGATCTTGGCGTTGAAGACCAGCTCGTAGGGCGGGTTGAGGTCCTCGACCTCCTCGTAGGTGCGGGCGGCGTCGCGGTGCCGGCCCAGCTCGGTGTAGCATTGGGCCAGCACGAACTTGTAGCGGGCCAGTTGGCGGCGCTTGCCCAGGACGAACCGCTTGTCTTCGAGGCTGGCGATGGCCTGCTCGAGCTGGGGCACGGCCTGCTCGTACTCCTTCTTCTTGAGGTGGTAGTCGGCGTAGAGCAGGGCGACCTGGCCTTTGAGCTCCTCGGGGAAGTCTCGGTCGAGCAGGATCAGGTCGAGCTGGTTGCGGGCGCCGCGGAGGTCGTCGCTTTCGGCCAGTGCGCGGGCCACCCAGAGCTCGGCCTCGTAGCGGGCGGGCTCCAGCTCGAAGTTCTGGATGAGGAAGCGCAAGGCCTTGAGGGCCTCCTCGTGCTTGCCCTGGTGGAAGTAGGCCTTGCCCATGAGCAGGTAGGCCTCGTCCACCCAGTTGCAGTACTCGATTCGGGCGTTGAAGGCCTTGTTGCGGTCGGTGCGGCGCTTTCGCCTGCGGTTGGGCCGGTCGGTGATGGAGTGCTTCTGCACCAGCTTGATGGCCTTTTCTTGGACAGTCAGCATGTCGGCCGAGGCGCTGGCGCGGGTCTGCTCGTTCTCGTAGAGGAAGAGCGGCAGCACGGCGGCGAAGTTGTCGCGGTGCTGCTGCTGCATCTGGCGCAGGCCCGACTTGAAGGCCTCCCTGCCGTTGAAATACACGTTGTAGCGGGCCGTGAGGTTGTGGTAGGCGCGGCTGGTGAAGGTGTTCTCCTCGACGGAACAGCCCGCCAGGGCCAGGGCCAAGACCAGGACGGCCATCCGGAAGGGCGAAAATCTGCTTTGGGACATGTTGGGCAAGTTTGGGCTTGAGGGCATCAAAAATGGCGCGGCGAAAGGCTCGCCCAAGGCAAGAAACCCTGGCAGGCGGCATTTATTGTGGCAGGAATCGTACATTCCAACACAAAGAAGCCCGCCTTTGTGGGGCGGGCTTCAGCTTGATATTGAGGCGTCAAGCGGAATCGAACCGCTGTACGAGGTTTTGCAGACCTCTGCCTGACCGCTCGGCCATGACGCCATCAGCGGGCGCTAAAGTAGAAAACTTTTTCGGAAGCTCCAAATCGCGGCGCTCAATTTTCGCGGCGGCGGTCCAGGCGGACGCTCACCCGCTCCATGCGCCCCCCCATCGGCGGGTTCATCTTCGAGACTTTCACCTGGGCCCAGCGCAGGCCGGGCAGGTCGTCGAACAGGGCCGCCAGTATGCGCTCGCAGACCCGCTCCAGCAGGTTCGAGGGCAGGGCCATTTCGCGCTTGACCAGCTCGTAGGCCCGCTGGTAGTCCAGGGCGTCCGCCAGCTCGTCGGTCTGGCTCGGCTTCTGGCAGTCGGCCTCCATCCGCAGGTCAACCAGGAAGCGGTTGCCCACGATCTTTTCTTCCTTGAAACAGCCATGATAGGCGAAAAACTCCATGTTCTCGATTTCGATCTGGCACATGTCCGGCTTTGTTTGTTTTTTTTCGGGGGGGATGACGTTTCGCGGCGCCAAAGGCAATCCAGCGGCAAGGCCCCGCGCGGCCCCAAAGTTAGCCCAATCGCCCGAATGATCCCACGGGTCCTCCCCGAAAGAAGCCCCTGCCCCACCCCGCGTTCCTGACCAGGGCGACGGCCATTCGCCAAAGGCCTTGCGGAGGGTTTTCCCGAGTCTTCCTTTTGGCCCTGGCTATTGCCTCATGCCTTGCAGCGATTTTCGCAGCTCGTCGATTGGCTCATCCTCGAGGCCGGTGTAGAGCCTTAACTTCTCGTTGGTCTCTCCGGCCTTGATCATGGCTGTCGCGACCTCGATTTTCTCTTCGATTCTTCCTTCCTTTTTAGCCGTGTTGAGCACGTCCCTGTCCCGGACGAAGTTGACCAGGTACTTCTGGTAGCGCTTGCGCTCGGCCTCGGTCATGTTCATCTCGGCCAGCT
>JAIFMG010000061.1 GCA_020048645.1 Bacteroidota bacterium
GAGGACAAGAATATTTTCGTGTTTTTCGTGCATTTCGTGGAAAAAATCTTTTCGTATTGATAATGCAAACTGAATCTAGCCTTTTACTTAAATGCAAATCGTCAGCATCCCGCGAAATTTGGAAGCTGCATTCAAGTCCAAACGCGGCCTGGGAGCGCCCTGTTCGCGAGCGGCGCATGGGATGCCGGGCAAATCCGCAAGGGACGGAATTGTCGTAGCCTGCCGCGCGCGGGTTGGAGGGTAATCCCGAAGGGGGGCATTGCCTGGCCCCTCCTCCCGATGAGGACGATTTCACCCCTTCGGGGTTCACTTCTTGGGCTTGGCGCTGCCTTCTACAACCATGTCACCCCTTCGGGGTTGGTCGAGTCTTCAAGACAATCCATCACGTTTGAAAGCGCCTTGGCATGAAAGGGCCCGAAAGGCCCGCGATGGCCTCGCCAGATTAGCCCGAATTTGTTGGAAATGGGTGCCTGGGACATTGCGCCACCGAACGCGACGGGGTATCGCAAAAGGGAAAGGCTTGGCAGAGGGGCAAAAAAAAAGCCCAGGCCAAAGGACGCCAAGTCCGCAAGGGGACAAGCATCGGCAGGGCTGGACGACTTCGAAGAAGAAAAGAAGGGGTGGGAATGCTTGGAACGGAAGAAAAACTACCCAAAACTCTGCCGGTGCCACCCGGAACTGATTGTAAACCTTAAAACTTTGAAAACTACCTTCACTCAATTTGTTCACCTTGTTCCGTTCCAACCACCCCACGACCCTTCGTGAAAATGGCCAGGCCAAACCTTGGGGACCTAATCCAAGCCTGGACTGACGACACAAATATAAGCACGAAAACGTTTTCGGAAAACGTCCGTTCCTCCGAAATGCGCGAAAAAATACGTGAAGGATTGAAAAACGGCTCCGAAAGCCTAAAGCGGCTCGTCCTCCAGGCCGGGCCTGTAGGGCATGGCCACCATGAAGACGGAGCCCGAACCGAGCCTGGACTGGACGAAAACCTCGCCATCCATGGCGGTGGCCAGGTTATGGACGATGGAAAGGCCCAGCCCGGCGCCCTTCTGCTTGTCGCTGCGGGTGCTGAAGAACGGCTCGAAGATGCGGCCGAGGATCTCGGGGGGGATGCCGACGCCCTGGTCCTCGATGGAAAGGCACAAGTATTCTTGCGCGGTTTTGAGGTTCTTCTCGAGGATGTCCCTGAAGATGCGCACACGTAAAAGCCCGCCCTTGGGCATGGCCTGCATGGCGTTGCGGATAAGGTTCATGGCGATCTGGTGGAGGTAGAGCGGGTCGCCCATGAAGTGGCGGGCGGCGCCCTGGGCCTCGAGGCTGAGGCGTATGCCCTGCCGCAGGGCGGAGGGCCGGACGAAGCCGAGGGTCTCCTCCACCACGGCCACCATGTCGGTGCGCTGCCTCCGCAGCAGCTTGCTTCGGCTGAAGGTCAGGATGCGCTGGGTGAGCTCCTTGGCCTTCTGGGCGGCGGCCAGTATCTTGCGGGCGTCGGCCTGCGACTGGCTTCCGGGCGGCAGGTCGTCGAGCAGGAGGTTCGCGAAACCGTCGATGGGCGCGATCAGGTTGTTGAAGTCGTGGGCGATCTCGCCGGCCATCCTGCCGATGGCCTCCAGGCGCTCCTTCTGGTTGAGGCGGTCCATGATGGCCACCTCGCGGGTGATGTCCTTGCCCACCAGGACGAACTCCTGGGCCTGCCGCTGCCCGTCGGCCCAGCGCACGGGCGAGAGCGAGCACTCGAAGACATGCTCCTGCGGGCCCGGCGCGAAGGCGATCCGGCCGGACCAGCCTCCGTCCTCCTGGGCCTTGCGCAGCAGCAGGCGCCAGTCGAGCCCGGCGCTGACCAGCCAGCCCTCCACGTGTACGGGGAAGGACTGCCGCCCGGGGCCGGCGCTGACCTGCTGGGCCGAGCGGTTGGCATAGACCACCATGGCCTGCCCGTCGAGGATGGCCACCAGGTCGGAGGTCTGCTCGACGGCGGTGGCCAGGCGGGCGCGCTGCTGTATCTCCTCGCGGAGCTGCTCGTTGGAGCCGGTGAGCTCCTCGTTCATGACCTGGAGGGAGGCCAGCAGGGTCTTGTTCTGGAGCTTGAGCCTGCACATCTCCACGCCGTTGTCGATGGCGTTCTTGAGCTCGCTGCGCCGCCAGGGCTTGGTCAGGTAGCGGTAGATCTCGCCCTGGTTGACGGCCGAGGCGATGGCCTCCATGTCGGAGTAGGCCGTCAGCAGGATGCGCGTGACGTCGGGGCGGAGGCGCTTGACCTCCACGAGCAGGTCCACGCCGCTCATGCCGGGCATGCGCTGGTCCGTGATGACCACCTTGGGGAAGTGCTCCTCGAGCAGGCGCAGGGCCTGGTCGCCGGTCTGGGCCACGAGCACCTGGTAGTCGCGCAGGAAGGTGAGCTGGAAGGTTTCGAGGTTTTCCAACTCATCGTCCACGTACAGGATGGTCTCGAGCTTGGTCTTCATCGGCAGGGGCGGGGTCTGGGGGCTCAACGGTCGAGCCACTCCTTGAACGAGACGACCTTGCGCGCGCTGACCACGACCTGCTCGGTGTCGATGGGCTTGGGCATGAGCTTGATGGTCAGGCGGTTGTTGAAGTAGTTGTGGATGGTCTGGATGGACTCGGCCGAGACGATGAACTGCCGGTTGACGCGGTAGAAGCGGTTGGGGTCGAGCTGCTTGATGAGCTGGTCGAGGGTCAGGTCGAGCAGGTGGCGCTTGCCTCCGTGGGTGTAGAGGAAGGTGAGCTGGTTCTCGACGCAGAAGTAGGCGACCTCGTCGATGATGACCGTGGTGAAGGACTGGCCCTTCTTGACCAGGAAGCGGGTGCGGAAGCTCTCGCCACCATGGCCCATGTCGCTGAGCAGGCCCTCGAGGCGGGCCTTCCCACCGGCGGGGCGGTTGACCTTCTCGTACTTCTCGATGCTCTTCTTGAGGTCCTTGAGTTTGACGGGCTTGAGCAGGTAGTCGATGCTGTTGAGCTCGAAGGCCTTGAGGGCGTACTCTTCGTGCCCAGTGGTGAAGATGACGGGGCACTCGACCTCGACCTCCTCGAAGATCTCGAAGCTGTTGCCGTCGGCCAGCCGGACGTCGATCAGGAGCAGGTCGGGCTCGGGGTGCTGGATGAACCACTCCTTGGCGGAGGCGATGCTGTGGATGACCCCGATGACCTCGATCTCGGGGTTTATCTTGAGCAGGTAGCGTTCCAGCACTTCGGCGATGTCGGGCTCGTCTTCGAGGATGAGGACTCTCATTGGCGGGGGCGGGTTTTGCAAAAGGGGAAAAGTCTCGCTTGGGAGGCGTTTTTGAACAAAATTACGAAATAGTCCGCTCGTTTAAAAATTGGGCGCACAGGTCTCGGATGCTTTTTTCGATGGGCATGAACTCGAAGCCGGTGGCGCGGCGGAACTTCTCGGAGCTGTACCGGCTGATCTTGGCCGAGCTCCGGACGGCGTCCGGGGTCAGGCGGGGGGGGCGGCCGAGGATCTTGCCCAGGGCCGTCTCGGCGCGGGCCAGCCAGAGGGCGGCGGCGGGGGCCAGGGGCCTGTCGGGCGGGCGGCGCATGAGCAGGAGGGCCACCTGGGCGAAGAAGTCGCGGTAGCTCAGGTCGGCGGCGCTGAGGATGTAGCGCTCGCCCCAGGCCTCGGGCCGCGCGAGCAGCAGGGCGGCGGCCCGGGCCAGGTCGCGGGCGTCCACGAAGCCGGTGCCGCCCAGGGGGTAGTGGCGCAGGCCTTCCCAGACCAGGCCGACCAGCCGCGCGGAGCTGCGCTGGTCGGCGCTGGCCCCGAGCACGACCGAGGGGTTGAGCACCACCACGGGCAGGCCCTCCTCGCGGCCGCGCCAGACGGCCATCTCGGCCTTGAGCTTGCTGCGGGCGTAGTGCCCCGAGGCCGTCTGCCAGGTGCTGAACTCGCGCTCGTCGGCGGGCGAGCCGTCATCGGGCGAGCGGACGGTGGCCACGGAGCTGATGTGCATCATGCCTTCGAGGCCGTTGACCAGGCAGGCGTCCACCAGCCACGAGGTGCCCAGGACGTTGGCCTGCCGGGCGCGCTCGGCGTCGGCGGGGTCGAAGCTGACCAGGGCGGCGGCATGGACGACGCGGGCGCAGCCGCGGGTCTGGGCGAGCAGCAGCGGGTAGTCGAGCAGGTCGCCCTCGAGCCAGTCCACGGCCTCGAGCAGGCCGCGGCCTCCCTGGCCCAGCGCGTCGAAGAGGGCGGGCAGTGGCGCCAGCCGGGCCTTGTCGCGCACGAGGGCCTTGACGCGCAGGCCCTGGGCCAGGAAGGCGTGCAGCAGGTGGCTGCCGACCAGGCCGGTCGCCCCGGTCAGGAAGATGTCGTGCGTGCGGTCGTCCGCTGCGGGCGATGGGATGGGCTTCGTCATGGGGCAAAAATAGGCAAACGGCCCATTGGATCGCGCCGCGGCATTTTCCGGCTGGGTTCAGAAATAGATGGAGTTGAGGATGAGCAGGGCCACGGCCATGTAGAGCAGGGTCAGGGGCGCGCCCACCCGGAAGAAGTCGCCGAAGGAGTATCCGCCCGGGCCATAGATCATCAGGTTGGTCTGGTAGCCGAAGGGCGTCATGAAGTTGGCGGCCGAGGCGTAGGCCACCACCAGGACGAAGGGCACGGTGGGCAGTCCCTGCTGGACGGCCATGGTGAGCGCGATGGGGAAGACCAGCGCGGCGGCGGCCTTGTTGGTGATGTAGGCGGCCAGCACGGCCGTGACCAGGTAGATGCCCGCGAGCAGCGCCGCGGGGCCGTAGGGCAGGAAGAAGCGCAGGGCGGCCTGGGCCACCAGCTCGGCCACTCCGGTCTTGGTCATGGCCGTGCCCAGGGCCAGGGCCAGGGCGATGACCACGGCCAGCTCGTAGTCGATGTTGCGGGGGATGTCCTTGGCCTCGGCCACGCCGGCCAGCACCAGCAGCGCCAGCAGCACGAGCAGCGCCAGGAACAGCGAGACCAGGCCCAGGGCCGAGAGCAGGATGGCCGCGACGGTCCCCCCGAAGAGCAGGACCACCTTCCAGGTCTCGAGCTCGCGCATCTCGCGCACCTTCGAGATGAGGTAGAAGTTGGGCGTGGCCCGGGCGCGGGCCTCGAAGTCGCCCCCGGCCAGCAGCAGCAGGGCGTCGCCCGCGCGCAGGCGCTGCTCGCCGATCTTGCCCTGGAGCTTGGCGCCGTTGCGGTGGATGGCCACGATGGTGGCGTTGTACTTGCCCCGGAAGTCGGCCTGCTTGACGGTCTTGCCGGCCAGGGCCGAGTTGTGCGAGACCACGACCTCGACCAGCTCGGTGCGGCGATCGGTGGCCAGGTGCTCGGTCTTGGGGATGCTCAGGCCGTTGTCGGCGTCGATCATGTCGGCGATCTGCTCGGTCTGGCCCGTGAAGAGCAGCGTGTCGCCCGCGCGCAGGTCGCGGTCGTGCGAGACGGCGCGCAGGTGGGTTCCCTGCCGGACGATCTCGAACAGGAAGAGGCCCTTGAGGTTGCGGAGCCCGGCGTCGGAAATCGTCTTGCCCACCAGGGGCGATTCCTCGCGGATCTCGGCCTCGACGATGTACTCGCGCTGGTTGGTCTCGAACTCCTCGAGGGCGTCGGCCTTGTCGGGCAGCATCCGGAGCCCGAAGGCCAGCATGTAGAGGGTCCCGAGCAGCACCATCGGCACGCCCACGGCGGCGAAGTCGAACAGCTCCAGGCTGGGGTGCCCGGGCACGATCTGCTGCTCGAGCAGCAGGCCGTTGACGATCAGGTTGGTGGAAGTGCCGATCAGGGTGGCGCAGCCGCCCAGGATGGCCGCGAACGAGAGCGGCATCAGCAGCCGGGAGACCGGGTAGTCGTGCTTCTTCGACCACGTGTGCAGGTAGGGCATCATCACCGCCACCAGCGGGGTGTTGTTCATGAAGGCCGACAGGCCCGAGACCACCAGCATCATCCGGGCCACGAAGCCCTGGGGCTTGTCGCTGTGGCTGAAGACCTTGTCGAAGATCCGCTCCAGCAGGGACGCCCTGCGGATGATGTCGCCCAGCAGGAGCAGCATCAGGATGACCACGACCTGCTCGTTGGCGAAGCCGTGCAGGATCTCGCGGGGGGTAAGGATGCCCGACAGGCCCAGCAGGCCCGCCGCCATCACGAAGCTGAAGGCCGGCCCCAGCCAACCCCGGTAGAGGGTCAGCAGCAGCAGGAGCAGGACTCCCAACACGAAATACATCTCCCATTCCATGGCCTTGGGCGCTTTTGTGCGCGGATGGCCAAATAAGCTAAAAAAGCCAAGACCGCAAAACCGCCCTCCCCGGCCTCCCTTTTTCACCAGACATCAACAAAAAGCCTTATTTTCGCGCCCTGGCAAACCAAAGACTCACTTAACACTATCCTTCCATGCAAACCAAACTGACGCCTTTAGCCAAACTGCTCATCGTCGCGGCCGTGCTCGGTGGCATCGCCTTCGCGGCCGTCAAGTTCGACCTGGTCAAGCTCGACAACTCGTCTGGCACAGAGAATGGCGAAAATGGCCAAAGCAATGAGCCTGTCGATACCGAAGGCACCAAGGTCTATAAGATCGGGGTCGTCACCTGGGGCGGCTACGCCGGCGGGCAGTATTTCAACCGCGGCTTCAAGCCCAACAACGAGTCGCTCTACTTCAAGGAGTACGGCTTCCACGTGGAGTTCGTGGTCGAGGACGACTTCATCAAGTCCCGCGAGATCTGGAAGGCCGGAGAGGTGGACATGATGTGGGCCACCATCGACGCCTTCACCACCGAGATGGACGGCCTCAAGCAGTACGAGCCGCAAGTGGTCATGCAGGCCGACTGGTCCCGCGGGGGAGACGCCATCGTCGTGCGGCGAGGCATCAACACCGTGGCCGACCTCAAGGGCAAGAGCGTGGCCTTCGCCGAGATGACTCCCAGCCATACCTTCCTGCTCTGGATGCTCGAGGCCGGAAACCTCAAATACACCGACATCCAGCCCAAGATCGTGGCCAGCGCCACCGACGCCGCCGTCCTGTTCAAGACCGGGCAGGTGGACGCCGCCGTGGTCTGGAGCCCCGACGACGCCGACTGCGTCCAGCAGGTCGCCGGCTCCAAGGTCCTCCAGAACACCCGCGAGGCCTCCAACATCATCGCCGACGTCTTCGTGGTCAAGAAGAGCGTCCTCGAGGAGAACCGCGAGGACATCCAGCACATCGTCGAAGGCTGGCTCCGCGGCGCCGCCGAAATCAACTCCGACCCCGCCGCCAAGACCAAGGCCGTGGACATCCTCTACGAGGGCCTCGGCCTCGACAGGCCCTTCTGGGAGCAGGCCATCGACAACGTCCGGCTCTGCACCTACGGCGACAACCAGAACTTCTTCGGCCTCAACCCCGCCTACAAGGGCGTCAACGGCCAGGAAATCTACCAGAAGATGGAGCTCCGGTACAAGGAGACCGGATACATCTCCACCCGCATCCCCTCCTGGAGCAACGTCGGAAACCCCTCCCTCATCCAGGCCATCCAGCTCTCGGGGCCCGAGCACGCCGCCGAGGGCCAGGCCACCTTCACCGAAGTGACCGAGGAGGTCGCCAACGCCGAGGCCATTTCCACCAAGCCCATCAGCATTATGTTCCCCACCGGCGCGTTCGTCCTCGACGAGAACATGAAGTACATCATCGACATGCAGTTCCTCGACATCGCCAAGTCGTTCGCCAACGCCCGCATCCGCATCGAGGGCAACACCGACAACGTCGGCAACCGACAGGCCAACGTCGAGCTCTCGCGCAAGCGCGCCCAGGCCGTGGCCGACTACCTCATCCAGGCGCACGGATTCGACGCCAACCGCTTCATCGTGGTCGGCAACGGACCCGACAAGCCCGTGGCCGAGAACAACAGCCCCGAAGGACAGGCCCAGAACCGCCGCACCGAGTTCCAGCTCCTGCCCCAGTAAGGCCCGGCGACCAGCACCCCCCGGCCCGCCCGCGGAAACTTTCCGCAGGCGGGCCTTTTCTTTGCCGCCTGCCCCGCCGCAGACGGCCCAGGCGCGGCGCGTCTCGCGAAAGTTTGCGTAATTTGTGGGACATGGAAAACCGCGCCCAAGCCTGGCGCCCAACCTTCAGCAACATGAAAACACATCCTCTACGCGGCCTTCGCGGCCTGCTCGCGGCCAGCCTGGTGGCCGCAGTGCTCATCGGGGGAACGGCCCCGGCACGGGGGCAGGCCTCCGCGCATTTCGTGCGCTTCACCGACAAGGGCCAAGGCCCCTACAGCCTCGAACGCCCGGAAGAGTTCCTCTCGGAGAGGGCCCTGCTGCGCCGCCAGCGCATGGGCATCGCCCTCGACCCCACCGACCTGCCCGTCTGCCCGGACTACCTTGAGGGCCTGCGCGCCCACGGGGCCGAGCCGCTCTTCAGCCTGCGCTGGACCAACGGCGCGATGGTCATGGCCGACGCCGACAAGGCCCTGGCCCTGGAGGCGCTGCCCTTCGTGCGCGAGGTCCGGCCCGTGGCCGGAGCCGGACAGGCGCGGCCCAACCGCGCGGACAAGCTCGAGCCGCGGCTGGAGCTCGTACCGGGCAGCCCGGCGCTCGACCTCGGCTACGGCCAGTCGCAAAACCAGGTGGAGATGCTCCAGGCCCAGCGCCTGCACGAGCTGGGCTACCTGGGCCAGGGAGTGCTGATCGCCGTGCTCGACGCCGGATTCGCCAACGCCAACACCCTGGCGGCCTTCGACTCGGTCTTCGACCAGGGCCGGGTGCTCGAGACCCGCGACTTCGTGGACCCCGAGCAGGATGTCTATGACCCGGAAATCCACCAGCACGGAACCATGGTCCTGGCCTGCATGGCCGCCTACCTGCCCGGCCAGCTCGTCGGGACCGCCCCCAAGGCCCAGTACATGCTGCTGCGCACCGAAGACGCCGAGGCCGAGTACATCATGGAGGAGTACTACTGGGCCCAGGCGGCCGAGTACGCCGACGAGCAGGGCGCCGACCTGATCAACAGCTCGCTCGGATACAGCCAGTTCGACAACCCCGACGACGACCACAGCTACTCCGACCTCGACGGCAACACCACGACCATCACCCGCGCGGCCGACATGGCCGCCAGCAAGGGCATCGTGGTGCTCACCTCCGCCGGCAACTCCGGCAGCAGCGAGTGGTTCTACATCAGCGCCCCCGCCGACGCCGACAGCGTGCTGGCCGTGGGCGCGGTCAACTCCAGCGGCGTGCTGGCCGGATTCAGCTCGCGCGGCCCTTCGGCCGACGACCGCACCAAGCCCGACATCTCCGCGCAAGGCGTGGCCGCCGCCCTGGTCAACGCCCAAGGGCAGATCGCCACCGCCAACGGAACCTCATTCGCCTCGCCCATCGCCTGCGGCGCCGCCGCCCTGCTGGTGCAGGCCCACCCCGGGGCCACCAACATGCAAGTGGTGGAGGCCCTGCGCGCCACCGCCAACCAGGCCACCTCCGAGGACAACGAGCGCGGATTCGGCATCCTCGACGTCTGGCACGCCCACCTGCTCCTCGACGGCACCCCGTCCGACCAGGCCCAGATCCTCGACTTCAAGCTCGACCAGGCCCTCGAAAGGCCGACCATCAACGCCCAGAACCACACCATCTTCTTCAACTTCGCCGCAGGCCAGGACATGAGCCAGTGCCAGCCCCGCTTCACCCTCAGCCACGGCGCCGTGGCCAGCGTCGGCCAGGAGGAGCAGACCAGCGGCCAGACCGAGGTGGACCTGGGCCAGGCCGTCCAGTACGAAGTGGTCTCCGCCGACGGGCAGAACACGCTGAGCTGGAGCGTCAACCCCCAACTGACCTCCAGCCCGGCGGTGGCCGCCAGCTCTACCCTGTTCTACCCCAACCCGGCCACCGACCTGCTGCGCTGGCGAGGCAACCCCGCCCCGCTCCGCCAGGCCGTGCTGACCGACCTGGCCGGCCGGAGCCTCGGCATTTGGCGGCTCGACGGCCAGGACGGCCAGTTGGAGCTGCCCCAACTGCCTGCCGGCGCCTACCTGCTCCGGGCCACCTGGGCCGACGGATCCGTATCGTGCCACCCCATCTGGAAGCGATGAGCCAGGAGGTTTTCCCCATCCGCGGCGGGTGGCGCGGCAAGGGCGCGGACGCGTTCCCCGTGCCCGGACTGCCCTCGCTGAGCGTCGTTACGGTGAGTTTCAACGCCGCCCACCTGCTCGAAAGGACCCTGCGCAGCGTGCTGGGCCAGACCTACCCGAACGTGGAGCACATCGTGGTGGACGGCGGCTCGTCGGACGGAACCGTGGAGCTGCTGCGCCGCTACGACCGCCGCCTGGCCTACTGGGTCAGCGAGCCCGACGGCGGCATCTACCCGGCCATGAACAAGGCCCTGGAGCTCTGCCGGGGCGACTACGTCTGGTTCGTCAACGCGGGCGACACCCTCCACTCGCCCGATACGGCGCGGCTGATGTTCGCCAGCCAGGCCCGGGCCGACGTCTATTACGGCGACACGCTGGAGGTGGACGCGCAGGGCCGCCCGGTGGGCCACCGCCGCCACCGCCCGCCCGAGCGGCTGGGCTGGCGCGACTTCCGGCGCGGGATGCTGGTCAGCCACCAGTCGTTCGTGGCCCGCCGCGCCCTGGCCCGGCCCTACGACACGGCCTACCGCTGCTCGGCCGACTACAAGTGGGCCCTGGAGATCCTGGGGCGGGCCAACAAGGTGGCCAACACGGGGCTGGTGCTGTCCGACTTCCTCACGGGAGGATTCACGCGGCAGAACCTGCGGCAGGGGCTTGTCGAGCGCTTCGAGATCATGTCGCGGCGCTTCGGGCTGGGCCCCACCGTGGCCAGCCACCTGGCCCTGGCGGCCCGCCTGGGCGCGTTCTACCTCCGCAACGGCCGGTTCTGATGGAGGCGCCGGGCAAGGTCTGCTTCGTGAACGGGGCCAAGGGCTGGGGCGGGGGCGAGAAGTGGTACGCCGAGGCCCCGGCGCGCCTGGCCGCCCGCGGCTGGGACGTTACGGTGCTGGCCCACCCGCGGGGCGAGCTGGCGCGTCGGCTGCGCGGGCACAGCCAGGTCCGGACGCTGCTGTTCCCCTTCTCGAACCTGGGGACCTTCAACCCGGCGCTGATGCTGCCGCTGCTGGCGCTCTTCCGCCGCGAGGGCTTCGACTCGGTGGTGCTGAACTCGAAGCCGGACCTGAAGTCGGCGGGCCTGGCGGCGCGCTGGGCCGGGGTGCGGGACGTGGTGCTGCGCCGGGGCTCGGCGCTGTCCATCAAGGGGCGCTTCCCCAATCCCTACCTCTTCGGGCAAGTGGTGGGCCGTGTGCTGGCCAACTCGGAGGCCACGCGGGCGGCCTTGTTCGAGAAGGCGCCGGGCATCTTCCCGCCCGGGCGGGTGCAGGTGGTCCACAACGGCATCGACACCGAGCCCTACGCCCAGGCGGCCGCGGCGCGGCCGCGGCCCCAGGCACCCGCCCGGCTGGAGCTGGGCACGGCCGGGCGGCTGGAGCACGAGAAGAACCACGAGCACCTGCTGGCCATGGCCGTCGAGCTACGGCGGCTGGGCGTGCCTTTCCGGCTGCGCCTGGCGGGCAGGGGCAGCCTCGAGGAGCGGCTGCGGGCCGAGCGGGCGCGGCTGGGCCTGGAGGCCGAGGTGGAGCTGCTGGGCTTCGTGGACGACATGCCCGGCTTCATGGCCAGCCTGGACCTCTTCCTGATGACCTCCAAGTGGGAGGGATTCGGCTTCGTGATGGTCGAGGCCATGGCCGCGGGCGTGCCCGTGCTGGCCTACGACCGCAGCGCGATGGCGGAGCTGGTGCGGCATGGGCAGAATGGCCTGCTGGTCGCGCCCGACGACCCGCTGGCCCTGGCGCGGGCGGCCCAGGCGCTTTGGAGCGAGCCCCGCGAACTGGCCCGGATGAGGCTGCTGGCGGCCCGCGACGCCCGCGAGCGCTTTTCCAACGAGCAGGCCACAAGCCAACTGGAGGCCTTCCTGGCGCAGGCGCGAAACCCCCAGGGGCGATAGCTTGGGGGCAAGTTTCTGCTCCACTCTCGAAAAATCCGTATCTTAGCCTTAGCAAAACCCAAACCAAGGCCCCTGGCGAAACCGAGAGGCCCTTGCCACACACCGCCCTGCCACGCCCATGACCACACGATTTCCATCCGCTCGGAAGATTGTCCTGGCACTGCCTTTCGCCCTCATCCTGCTGGCCGGAGCCTTCTGGATGGCCTGGGGCGTTTACGACCAGCGCAGCGAAGGCGAGCGGGCCCGGCAGGTTTACCGGCTCAGCCCGCAAGAAATGGACAGCCTCCGCGAGGGTGACATCATCCTGCGCCGAGGCTACGGCATGGTCAGCGACTACATCGTCAAGCTGTTCGACGAGCCCTACGCCCTTTCGCACTGCGGGCTGCTCTCCCGCAAGGATGGGAAATGGCAGGTCATCCACTCCGAGTCGAGCTCATACTTCGAGTTCGAGGGGGCGCAGAGCCAGGAGCTGGCCAGCTTCGTCAGCCACAGCCGCCCCGGAACCGTCATGATCGTGCGGCTGCGCGCCCCGGAGGAGGAAATGGCCAAGGTGACGGCCGCCGCCTGGCAAGTGGTCGAGCAGGCCGTGGTCTTCGACTACGCGTTCGACATGGAGGACCACAGCCAGATGTACTGCGCCGAGATGATCTGGAAGGTCATCGACGACCAGCTCGGCATCGACATCTACGACCAGCCGGGCAAGCCCCGACGCTACAACCAGTTCGCCAACTTCTACGACTCCGCCCACTTCGAGGTCGTCTTCAACCACAACCCGATCCCAGCCGGACAAGCCCCGGCCATGCTCCAGGCCGGAGCGCCCTGAGCACCGAACAGAACACCCTGCGCCCCCTCTGGTGGGCGAGACTTCCGCCATTTTTTTTCTTCATTCAATTTTTCACCCTAATTTTTTTTAAAGATGAAAAAACTTTTGAGCATTTTCCTGATGGCCCTGGCGATCAACCTGGCCTCTTGCGGTAGCGGAGGCGACCCCAGCGCCGTGGCCGAAAAGTTCTTGACCCACCTCAACAAGAAAGAGTTTGAGGAAGCCAAGGCCTACGCCTCCGAAGGCACCGTCGCGATGCTGGACATGATGGTACAGCTCAACTCGATGGCCGAAGGCATGGGCGGCGCCCAAGAGGAGCCCAAGGAAATCGTCATGGGCGAATGCACCATCGCCGAAGACGGCACCACGGCCACCTGCAAGTACACCGCCGACGGCGCCGAAGAGAGCATCGACCTGATCCAGGAAGGTGGAGAGTGGAAAGTGAACATGCCCAAAGAGGGAGCTCCTGAATAAGCCTGGCCACCCCACACCCACGCGAACCAAGGGGCGCGTCCGAATGCGGGCGCGCCCCTTGTTCGCTCCTGTGGCACCGAGTTTCTTTGTAATGCTCAGGGAAAATCTTTTTCATGCCCAGCCGCGTTCTATGGTGGAATATCCGAAAACGATCGGGCGCAAGAGGCCAGGGCCAAGCTCTTTCCCGCAGGGCTTTTCGCCGAGAATGCCCCCAAGGGGCACGTTATCCTAGCGATGGGTGAAGCCCATCGAGACCCCGGACGCCAATCCTTCCCAAGCCCTGAAGGGGCGAAATGATCAGGCCAAGGCCAAAGGCCGTGGCCCAGGAATTTTGAACGCACTGGTTATTAGATGTTTTTTCTCATCAAGTTGCTTTCAACAAACAAAATGGCTATATTGCTTAAGTCGAGCATTAACTTTTCAACTTTGATCATCAAACCAATCAAAAAATGAAGAAAATCCTTGTCCTCATCCTAGCGACCTTGTCGCTCACCCTGACATCATCCAACATTGGCGGCGGTGACCCCAAACTTGTCGCCCAGAAATTCCTGAACCACCTCAACAACAAGGAGTTTGAGGAAGCCAAGGCCTACGCCTCCTTAGGCACCGTCGCGATGCTGGACATGATGGTCCAGCTCAACGCGATGGCCGAAGGCATGGGCGGCGCCCAAGAGGAGCCCAAGGAAATCGTCATGGGCCAGTGCTTCATCTCCACGGACGGCATGGCCGCAATCTGCAAGTACACCGCCGACGGCGTGGAGGAGAGCATCGACCTGATCCAGGAAGGTGGAGTTTGGAAAGTGAACATGCCCAAGGAAGGCGCGCCCACCGATTGACGCGGGCCGAGCGGGACTTCATCCCGGAACAAAGGGCGCGTCCGCGATAGGGCGCGCCCTTTGTCGCTCCTGCGGATTTCGTGGAAAGCTCCCGCGCGAGAACGCGTATCTTCGCGCAAAACGGAACCGACATGGAAACCCGCCCCATCCTTCCCTACGGGCTGGCCAGCTTCGAGGAGATGGCCACCGGCAACTACTACTACGTGGACAAGACGATGTTCATCGAGAGGCTGGAGCGGGTGAAGTTCCCGGTCTTCCTCCGCCCGCGGCGCTTCGGCAAGTCGCTGTTCACCGAAATGCTGCGCTGCTACTACGACCTGCGCATGGCCGGCCGCTTCCAGG
>JAIFMG010000172.1 GCA_020048645.1 Bacteroidota bacterium
AGGGTTGGCCTCTTCGGCATCGCCTCGCCGCCGCCCGCGCCCGACCATTTTCGTGACCTCACGAAAATGGTCCAACGCATTGATCGACAGTTGTTTGCGAAAATCCCGAGCTTGGGTTGGCCTCTTCGGCATCGCCTCGCCGCCGCCCCGCGCCCGACCATTTTCGTGACCTCACGAAAATGGTCCAACGCCTTGCTGGGCAGTCGTTTGCGAAAATCTCGAGCTTGGGTTGGCCTCCTCGGCCTCGCCTGGCCGCCGCCCGCGCCCGACCATTTTCGTGACCTCACGAAAATGGTCCAACGCCTTGCTGGACAGTCGTTTGCGAAAATCCCGAGCTTGGGTTGGCCTCCTCGGCATCGCCTGGCCGCCGCCCTCGCTCGACCATTTTCGTGACCTCACGAAAATGGTCCAAAGCCTTGACGGACAGTTGTTTGTGCAAATCCCGAGCTTGGGTTGGCCTCCTCGGCATCGCCTGGCCGCCGCCCTCGCTCGACCATTTTCGTGACCTCACGAAAATGGTCAAACGCATTGATGGACAGTTGTTTGCGAAAATGCGATGCAAGTTCCGTCGGAGCGGGATGGCTTCGGACGTTTCCAAGTGCCCCTGCTCGGCATGCCCCCCCGACCCCCTGATAGGGTGAGAAGGACGGCGCGGCGACGAATAGCCCCGAAGGGGCGAAATGATTGTAGCAATGGGTGAAGCCCATCGGACAACGGTGCGGCGACGAAAAGCCCCGAAGGGGCGGCATATCAAAGCAATGGGTGAAGCCCATTGAAGATTTCAGGGCTACGCCCCTCTGGGATGCGGGTTGGGGCCACGTTTCTACGAAGATGCCAGGGCTACGCCCCTGAAAACGCCGCGCGCTACCGCCCGCGAATAGCCCCGAAGGGGCGGCATGATTGTAGCAATGGGTGAAGCCCATTGAACGGCGACGCGGCGACGAAAAGCCCCGAAGGGGCGGCATGATTGTAGCAATGGGTGAAGCCCATTGAACGGCGAACCCACCAACGCCCCAAGCCCTTAGGGGGCGCAATAACCCAGCGATCGGCCAACGCCCATTGAAGATTTCAGGGCTACGCCCCTCGGGGATGCGGGTTGGGTCCACGTTTCTACGAAGATGCCAGGGCTACGCCCCTGAAAACGCCGCGCGCTACCGCCTTGAGAGGGTTAGAAGAGCGGTGTTGGACGTTTCCAAGTCCCCTCGCGGGGACGTTGGAAAGTCAGCCGATGGGGCTTGGCCTAGGTGGCCATGACGGCCAGCAGGCGGAAGAACGAGTCGCTGTCGAGGGCCTTTTGGCTGGCGATGGTCTTGTCCACGAAGGCGGTTTGCGTCTGGAGCTCGCGGCGTTTGCGGGCCAGGTGGGGGGTGTGCTTTTCGGCTTCCAGTTCTTGGCGGATGGCGGCTTCCCAGTCGTTGACGAGGTTTTTGTAGCGCTGGATGCGGTCTTCGAGGCTGGTTTTGACCTGGGCCGTCAGCTCGCCCCACTGCTGTTGCAGGGCTTCGAGGGCGATGCCGATGCCTTCGTGGGCGTGGGGCAGCTCGCTTTCGGCCAGGCCCTCGGTGATGGGTTGGGCGGGCAGGTCGGCCAGCAGGCTTTCGAGCGGGAACTGCCGCCGCAGGCACAGCGACTGGCGGTCCAGCTCCACCACGTGCGACTCGATGATCACGTTCTGGCCGGCGGAGTTCAGGCTTTGGCCCACGAAGAGGTAGAGCAGGGCGCCTTGGGGGAGCTTGCCGCCCGCGTCGCGGAAGGCGAAGCACGAGACCTGGTCGCGCAGGCGCTGGGCTTCGAGCTTGGTGAGCATGAAGCGGCCCACGGGGTGCTCCTCGTGCAGGAGCTGCATGTCGGCCCAGCCCTTCTGGTTGCGCGAGCGTTCGATGGCCCGCAGGATGTAGTCGGGCCGGGTGGTCAGGCTGAGCCGGGCGCCGCCGGGGGCCGAGAGGTTGGGCCGGGCCTCCTTGGGCATGTGCGCGAAAAGCTCGTCGAGCTCGGGGTCCCATTCCACTTCCACCTGGGTGTCGTTGTCCTTGTTTTTCCAGCGGTTTTCGCCGTGTTTGCGCATCGACCGCACGGCCTCGGCGAAAAACTCGGCGTCGCTGGCGAACCAACTGGGCGCCTTTTCGCGGACCAGCCCTTCGGGGACGATCTCGGCGAGGGCCGCCGGGGCCTGTTCGTCGGCCTCGCTGGGGAGAATCTGCTCATCGAAGTCCCAGCCGTCGTCGTCGTCCAAGACTTGGGCGGCTTCCTGGGGCGTGGGCAGCTCGATGCTGTCCGAGTGGTGCTCGATGGCCTGGGCGGCGGAAAGCTCCAGGGCCTTTTCCTCGAGCTTGGCGTCGAACAGGGCCATGAGCAGGGCGGGGTCTCCGAGGGTGTTGACGACCTCCTCCTCCTTCTGGAGCAGCTTCTCGCCCACGAACTTGTCGTCGAGGGCCGCGGGGTCGTTGGTCAGGGCCACGAAGTTGTAGATGACAGGGACCTGCTTCTGCCCGTAGCGGTCGATGCGGCCGTTGCGCTGGGCCACCGTGATGATGGACCAGGGCAGGTCGTAGTTGACCATCAGGTGGCAGTGGTGGTGCAGGTTGACGCCTTGCGAAGCCGCGTCGGTGGCCAGCAGCAGGCGGATGGGGGCGTCGCCCTTGCCGAAGGCCTCGACGATGCGCGTCTGCTCGGTGTCGGCCAGGCTGCCGTCGAAGGCCTGCACAACTTCTTGCCTTTCTTCGAGTTTGAAGTGTTTTTCTAGCTTGTTTTTCAGCGCGTTGAGGGTTTCGACCCGTTCGGTGAACAGCACGACGCGGGGCGAGTCGGGCGCGCTGGTCCAGCCCAGTTGGGCCAGCAGGCGCAGCAGGGCATCGTAGCGGCTGTCGATATGCCGATCCACGAGCTCACGGGCCAACTGCCGGAGCTCTTCGAGCCGCTGGTCCACCTCGGGGCCGAAGCTGTCGTCCGGTTTTCGCGCCTTGCCGAGCCGTTCGTTGAGCGACTTGAGGGCCGCCTCGGGCGAGGAGAGGAAGGCTTTGAGCAGGCCGAAGGCGAAGAGCAGCGGTCCGCTGATGGCCTTTTCGCGCCGGCGTGCGCCCGACTTGTCGCCCAGGGTGGCGCCCGCCCACTCGGCCAGGGCGCGCAGCGAGCGCAGGGCCTGGCGCTCGAGCTCGTGGGGCGCGATGGCGACTTGGACGGACTGCCTTTGCTGGAAGTTCTGGAGTTCCTGGCCCTTGCCGAGGTCCTTCTTGAAGCGGCGCACGTAGTAGTCCTTCACCTTACGGCCCTCGATCGCGCCCTTGGGCGGAACCAGGCTGGGCTCGATCATGCGGATCAGGTTGGCGAAGCTGTTGTTCTTGCCGTTGTGCGGCGTGGCCGAGGTCAGGATCAGCGTGTCGCAGCGCTGGGCCAGCAGGTGCGCCAGCTTGCCCCTTTCGCTGGAAAGGTTGGTGACCAGGTGGCACTCGTCGATCACGATCACATCCCAGTGGCTTTTTTCGAGATTGAGGTTGAAGTTCGAATCCTTGAGCGTGTCGATGGAGATGATGGTGCGGTCGAGGTGGTCGAAGGGGTTCTTGTTTTTGGGGATGCTGCTGACGATCTGGGCGATGCTTTGGGAGTCGATCCGGATGAGCGGGAAGGAGAAGCGGTGCCAGAGCTCCTGCTGGAACTGCGCCAGCACCGACTTGAGGGCCAGCACCAGCACCCGCTCGGCCCGTCCGCGCTTGGCCAGCTCCGTGAGCAGGATGCCCACCTCGATGGTCTTGCCCAGGCCCACGGCGTCGGCCAGGAGCAGGCGTTGGCGGGGCAGGCGCAGGGCCTTGGCCAGGGGCACGTACTGGTAGTCTTGCTGGGTGAAGGCGCAGCGGTCCGAGAGCAGTACCCGCTTGTCTTCGAGCGAGGAGCTTTGGCGGCGGCGGAGGCTTTCGAGGTAGAGCCGGCTGTCGATGGCGCCGGCCGAGATGTCGGGGACCAGCCGCACGCTCAGCGGGTCCACCTGCTCGATGGGTCCTTCGGCGGCCACCTCGAAGTGGAAGCGGTGGTTGCGCACCAGCTCGCTGAGGCCTTCGACTTCGAGCATCTGGCCCGCGGGGGTGTTCTTGGCGCTGATGATGATGAACTCCTCGTCGCGGATTTGGATGCGTTGACCGTTGCAATAGACGCTCATGCGTTGTTGTTTTGGGTGGGTGAAAGGCTTTCGATGGCTTCGGGGCGGCCGCTGAGGTAGAGGAACTGCACGGCCCGGGACATGGCCACGTAGCTCAAGGCCCCGTAGTCTTTCCGGGCTTGTTCGCGGCGGGGCGGGTCGTGCCGCAGGTGGCGGGTGATGCTGCTGGAGCTTTCGTAGGCGAAGATCAGCACGGCCTTGAACTCCAGGCCCTTGCTGTTGTGCAGGGTCAGCAGGCGGACGCCTTCTTTCTTGGCATCGTGCATTTGTTCGGGCTTGTCGAGGTAGGGCAGGCGCTGGTTGTGGAGCAGCGTGCGCAGTTTGCTGAGGTCTTCGCGGCGGTAGGTCATGGCGCCGATCTGCTCGGGGAGGATGTCCTGCTCGTCGATCCAGCGGCGGATTTGGGCCAGGGCCTCGGCGCGTTCCTCGTCGGGCGAGTCGAAGCGCATGAGCGTCGGTTGCAGGCCGTGGTGGAGCGAGATGTAGCCCGCCAGGCTTTCCTGCCCGCCTTCAAAGTCGTCGTAGGCGGAGCCCGCGAGGCCGCGCAGGGCCAGCGAGCGGATCTGCTGGGTAGTGCGGTAGTTCACCTTGAGGCGCTGGCTGCGCTTGCCCCGCACCGAGATGCCGCACTGTTGGAAGTTCAGCTTTCGGCCGTAGATGTTCTGGAACGGGTCGCCCACCATGAGCAGCTCGCCTTTTTCGGGAACCAGCGAGGCCACCAGGCGCAGCTCGGGGGCGGCGAAGTCTTGCAGCTCGTCGAGCAGCACGTGCTGGAAAGGCTTCTGGCTGGCCATCAGCGGCGCGAAGTGCGCGTGGCAGCGGTTGAACAGCTCCGCGCGGTCGATCTGTCGGCGCTCTTCCAGCGTTTTGCGGAAGAGCTCGTAGGCGTTCCAGATTTCGGCCCGCTGGCGGCGCGAGAGGCTGGCGCCCCGTCCTTGGCGCGAGGCCACCAGGTAGCTCCGCAGCTCGCGGAGGCCCTGGGCGGCGATGACTTCCTGGTATTCCTCGCGGGCGAACTCCGGCGAGAGGTCCAGCCCCACCGTGGCATCGCGCCAGAGTTGGCTCAGCTCCGTTTCCGAGTTCTTCTCGAAGTCGAGCACCGACCAGCCCGTCGGCAGGAGCTCGTGCTCGCGGGCCAGTTGGAAGGCCAGGGCGTCCAGGTTTTGCACCCGGATGGTTTCGCGGGCCGAGTCCGCCAGGCCCATCAGGCCGAGTTGCGCCTCGATGGCCGCCACCAGGGCCTTGGTGTAGGTGGTGAACAGGATGGGCCCCTTGCCTTGGCGGGCCAGGTGCGCGGCGCGGTGGACGGCCAGGGTCGTCTTGCCCGTGCCGGCTCCGCCCGTTACCTTCATGGGGCTGGTCTTGGCGCGGTAGGCCAGCAGGTTTTGCGAAGGGTGGAGGAAGATCTGCCACTTCTGCCAATCGCCCGAGAGGGCCTCGGCCAGCTTCTGGTCGTCGGGTAGCCAGAAGTTGCGGCGGTTGTTGGGGCTTTGCAGGCGTTTTTCCATGTCGCTGGCGTCTTCGGCCTTGGCCTTGCCCAGGCGCATGGTTTCGAGCAGTTCGGCCAGGGGCAGGCCGTCGGCCAGGCCGAAAAGGTTCTCGAAGGCGTCGTCGGGGAGGTGGCCCGAGAGCAGGTCGAGCTGGTCCAGGTCTTCGAGGGCGGCGACCCTTTCGAGCCAGGCCTCGGGCACGCCCAGGGCCAGCAGATCCTCGGCGCGGATCGCCGCGAAGAGCCTGGGCGGGGCCGTGCGCGAGGGCGCGGGCGCCGCTGGCGGGTTGGGGGCCAGGGCGTCGGGGGCCGTGTAGAGCTGCACCGCGTCGGTGTGCTCGTTCCAGGCAAATACCTTGTCTTCGGCCCAGCGCATGGCCTCGTCGTGGTTGTCCACGTGCAGCAGGTAGTGGATGTCGCCCGTCTTCGGCACCTTCACCACGGCCCGGTACTTGTCGGAAATGCGGGCCGTGCGCAGGCTCTGGTCCTTGAAACTGCCGATCTTTTCGAGGTGGATGCTGGCGCTCCGGCTGTTCTGCTCGAATTTCACCAAGAAGTCCTGCGCCTGTTTCTGGGCCTGCCGGGGCAGTTTGCTGAAACTTTCCAGGAAAGTGGGGGTGATGGAGATTCTCATCGGGGGGGTGGGGTTATGGGTTCTTGAGGGTTTCGAGGAAGCAGGCGCGCAGCGTGTCCAGCCCGCAATCCTCCAAAAGCATCACGCGGAAACCGCGCGACAAGGCCAGTTTTTCGTCGCTTTTGTTCGTCAGGCCGAGCGCCAGGCGGGCTTGGGGCAGCAGCAGGGCGCCCCCCAGCTTCTTGCCGTCTTCGAAGTTCAGCTCCACGGTGTGGTCCAGGTCGATGGTCTGGCCGGGCAGGTGCTCGTCGAGCAGGTTTTGGAGCAGGAGCAGCAGGGCGACTTCCTTTTCCGAGAAAAGACCTTGCTCGTATTCCTCGTGCAGCCTGCGCCGGATTTCCTGGGAGCTGCTGCGGGGGGCTTGGGGTGCTTCGTCGAGGGGCTTTCCGCCGAGCAGTTGGGCCAGGTTGAAATGCTGCCAGAACGCCTGCCAGACGGGTTTGGGCACCTCGGGCGCGTCGGGCTGGCGGAGGCTGAAGTCCACCCGCAGCTCGGGGCCTTTGAGGCGGACCAGGAAATGCGCCTGGAACCAGTCGGCCATGCCAGGCCCGACTTTGTCGTTTTCGAGCACGAAGTAGTTGTCTTCGAGCTGTTGCTTGTCGCGGGGCGGGGCCATGGCCAGCTTGCCCGCGCGGAGCTCTTCCGGGCGGAGGGCCTCCGGCCGGACGGTCTTGCCCCAGTCGCTCGGGAAGAGCTGGAAGGCCTTCGCGGGCCATTGGCCGTAGGACGCAGCCACCGGGCGGGCCAGGGCCTCCAGGAAGCGCTCCAGGCCGTGGCGGCCCCGGAAGGCGTGCCCGCCCAGCAGCTTGTCCACCTGTTGGCTGAGCATGGCCTTGTTCTTTTCGGAGCTGTTGCGCAAGTTCACGGGCCTGGGCTCCAGGCTCCAGTCGTCGGGCTGGGTGTCGGGGTCCCTTTCCAGCCAGCGGAAGGCCGTCTGGATGTCGTCGTGCGTGAGGGTCCAACTGCGGTAGCCCGAGGCGTCGCCCATGGCCGCCTTCTTCCAGAGGGCCAGGCGTTTTTCGACATCGCGGGCGAAGTTGGCGGTCTGCCCGCTGGTGGCCGATTTGCCGTGGTGGGCGTAGCCGTCCACATAGACCAGCCAGCTCAGCGAATCGGAGAGCGGGTCGGGGTCGAAGGTCTGGCCCGTGGTCTGGTTCTTGGCCCAGTCGAAGCGGAAGATCGCGTCGGCGATGGTCGAGGGGTCCGAGACCTTGTGCTGGAGCCCGATCTTGAAGCGCAGCAGCCAGGGGCCTTGCGCGAACTGGAAGTCGTACTTGTGGTTGGGGTCCGGCGGGTCGCAGGGGGCGATCTTCCAGCCCTCGTGGGCCTTGGCTTTGGCCCACTGGAACAGCAGCCGGATGAAGTCCTGCTCCAGTTTGGACTCGATGCCGTTTTCGAGCTCCAGGGCCGAGGTCAGGTCGCGGGCCTGGGTGGCGGAGTTCTTGTGCTTGAGGATTTCATCGACCATGGCGAAGACCTTCTCGCGTTCCAGCTTCTGGGTTTCGCCGCTTTGCTGGTAGGCATAGACGCAGCCGTAGCAGCCCTTTTTGCCTTCGTGTTGGCACGAGCAGTCGGCCAGGCGTTCGTGGCAAGCCTCGAGCATGGCGAAGAAGGCTTCCGGGTCGGCCAGCTTGCTGAGGTAGCCCGTTCCGCCGGGCACGGTGTCGTAGAGCACCAGGCGCAGCTCGGGGGCCTTGTCCTTGGCCAGCGGATCCTTGCGGCTGTCCATGCGGATGTGCTCGGGCTTTCCGCCGAAGAAGTTTTTCAGGCCCAGGCGCATGACGGCCATGGCGGCGGCCTTGAGCTCCATTTCCTCGAAGGCCACGCTCGAAAAGCTCAGCTCAAGGCATTCGGTGTCGAACTGGTGGTAGAGGAAATGCTCCTGGAAGAACTCCCCGTTGGCCGGGTAGTCCTTTTCTTTGCTTGGGCAGTGGAGGCTGTGCCGCCAGACCTTGCCTTTGCTGTCGTCGCCGCCGCCGTCGAGCAGGGGGCTGGAGGTGCCGCAGCTTGTGCAGGTGATGAAGCCGTGGCTGCTGACTTTGCGCTCGTTGATCTGGAGGGTTGGGGTGTTGGGGTTGGCGGGCAGTCCGAGGTTCATCTCCGTAACCGTGGCCCTGGGGTGGAGCCTCCAGCCGAAGCCCAGCGCGGGGATGACCCAGGCGTCGAGCAGGCTTTCGGTGAAGGCGAAATGCCGTTGCACCACGTAGCGCTCGCTGAGCCGGTCTTCGCGGCTGTCGCTGATGCGGAGCTCCCTGGCTTTTCCGTGGGCCAGGACCAGTTGGGGCCGCACGAATCGTTTGAGGTGGGCGGGGCTGCCGTAGGCGGTGTCGCCGCACTGGGGGCAGGCGCCCAGCTCGTCCGGATCGCCCAGGTGGTCGCACTGGGCGCAGAGCCGCCAGGCGCGGGCGCCGTTCTTTTCGCTCAGGTCGTTGAGGCTGAGCCTCGAAACGGGCGAGTGGAAGCCCTGGGCGTAGAAGCTCGCGCCCGGCGCCAGTTCGCGCAGGGCCGAGCTGGCCGGGCGCGCCAGCTTCAGCACCACTTCGTTGGGCGAAGCCTTGCCCTTGGCGGACCGCTGGGAGCTGTTGCGGTTGGACAGTTCCTTGCGGATGGTCGAGTGCAGCTCCACGCCCTCCTCGGGGAAGGCGTAGTTCGGCAGGAGGCCCCGGTGCGTCAGGAACTCCAGCACGTCCTCGTCGAGCACGGCCCGGGCGCTGGCGGTTTCTTGCCGCTCCTGGTCCTTCAGGTCCTTCCAGTGCGGGTCGTTTTCCGGCATCGCGCGCAGGCGCTTGCGCAGCTCCACGATGCTCTGCTTGAGCTCTTCGAGCTGTTCGCGGCGGCGGAGCAGGGTCGCCGTGGCCTTTTCGGGCAGGCCAGGGAGCTTTTCGAGCAGCTCGTCCAGCAGTTCGGGCGGCAGTTGGCCTTGGTAAGCCTGCCGCCATTTCCCTTGGATTTCCCGGCTGTTTTCCGTCTGGTGCCGATGGATCCGGTTTAGGAAGAAGTCCTTGGCATGGGCGAAGTCCTTGTCGCGGAAGACCGTGCCCATCTTTTTGGGAACCATGTTGTGCGGGCTGGCCTTCACCCATTCGTCGAACAGGAAGGCCAGGGCGTGGCGGGTCAGGATGGGCAGGGCCTCGAGGTGGCAGCCCGGCGTGTGGACCTTGCCCTCCATCATCTCGCGGGGGTAGCTCAGGTAGTAGAGGTCGTGCGGGTTCTTGTCGCAGTAGTTGAGCACCAGCGCGTTGCCCGAGCTGCGCCCGGCGCGGCCTACCCGTTGCAGGAAGTTCGACGGCATGGGCGGAACCTGCGTGTTGAGCACCACGTCCAGGCTGCCGATGTCGATGCCCATTTCGAGGGTGGAGGTGGCCAGCAGCAGGTTGAGCGAATCCGGCTTGGGTTGCTTCTTGAAGTCTTCTTCGATTTTCTCGCGCTTGCCGCGTTCCAGCAGGCCCGTGTGCTCGTGGGCCTGTACCTTGGGCACCCTATCGCGGCGATAGACCTGCCGGTAGTACTGCTGGCTGGGCTCGATGTCCTGTTTTTCGAAGTGGTGGACGCAGTCGTAGGCCAGGCAGTGCGCCCCGTCGAGCTGCTCGTCCTGTTGGGCTACCTCCATGCGCTGGCCGCAGCGGCAGCGGTAGGCGCTCACCTGCTGGCTCAGGCCGATGGCCTCCGGGCGCAGCGCGAAGCTGTTGCCCTTGGGGCCTTCCACCTTGTCGAGCAGGCCGATTTCCGCCAGGGCCTCGAAAAGCGCCTGGTAGAAGTCTTTGATGGCGGCCTGCTGCCTGGGGTCGATGCCCGCGCAGCGCACCAGATAGGCGTGGAACCAGCTCTGCTTGTGCGTGGTGGTGTCGATGGCCTCGCTGGCCGAGTTGGTGCTCACCAGCATGGGCGTCCTGCTCTGCCTGCCGTAGCCGCGGGCGAAGCTGTACTCCGGCCGCGTGGGGTGGCCCTTGTGGTTCTGGTTCGAAAGCAGCCAGCGGGCGTGGTCGCCGTGGCGGAAGGCTGCGAGGAAAGGGTGGCTGATCGCGCCGCGGCTCCGCATCCGGTGCAGCAGGCCGTCCACGAACGACGCCCAGCGGATCGGGCTAAATTCGAGCAGGTGGAAGCGCTCGCCGAAGAGCGCCTCGGCCGCGCGGGCCGCCTGGGCCAGCATCGCCGGGTCGAAGAAGCAGCCCGCCGTGCCCGTCTTTTCGAGCGTGCGGCCCACGCGGGCGTTGTAGCCGAACTCCGAGAGCACCGCCCAGTCGAGGGCCAGGTCGAAGGCCTTGGCCAGTTCGCGGTCCTCCTTGCCCGATTTGAGCCACTCCCCGTCGCGGGTTTCGTTGTGCGCGTCGGGCATGAAGCGGCTGAAGTAGAGCGCCCTTCCGGCCTCTTCGGGGCTGCGCGGCCGCTTTTCGTCCGTGTCCTCCTCCTGGTCCGCTTCCTGCTGCTTCCATTTCAGGCGGGCCTCCTCCAGGCTCCAGGCCTTCCAGCGCTCGGCCATGCTCCGGGCCAGTTGGTCCATCCGCCAAGGCCCCTCCTGCTGGCGGATGACCCTTTGCAGGGCCGTGCGGAAGCTGAAGCGGTAGTTGCGCGCCTGCGCGAAGCCTGCCAGGAAGGCCGCGTCTTGCACCGAGTTGCTGAAGGCCAGCACCTTGCGGCTGTCCGTCTCTTCGCGCAGGCCCGAGGCCAGCAACTGGCTCACGCCCACCGAAAAGAGCGTCGGCAGCTTCGTGCCCACGATGACCAGCGCCTCGTTCTGCTCGTCGCAGTAGGGGCAGTGCAACGCGAGGCCCTTGCCCTTTTCCTGCCGCGAGACCTTCCGCGTCAGCAGCAGCTTCTTGCCCTTGGCGTCGTGCGCCTCGTCCAGGATCATGGTTTCCAGGTCCAGGCCCACCTTTTGGGTCTGCGCCCCGCGGTCCTGGCAGTTTTGCCAGTCCTTGTCCGTGTATTCGAGCACGAAGCGGAACTCCTCGCTCTTGGCGAAATACGCGTTGTAGGTCTGGGACGCGTCGTGCGAAAGCCTCGACTTGCCCTCCGAGAGCAGGCCCAGCCAGCCCGTCTGCCCGCAGGCCCTGCAATAGAAGGGCGGCAGCGCCGGAACGGTGTTTTCGCGGTCTTCGCGCCAGACGAAAGCCTGCTCGCCGTCGAGCTGGCGCGCCAGGCCCGTGAGCTCGCGCACCCAGAGCTGGGTGTGCTGGTAGAACAGCGGCAGCGGGCGGCTGTTGGGCTGGCCCGCGAGGTCGAGGCCCGGCTTGCGCGCCAGGGCCGCCAGTTGCCAGAACGCGTCGAAGAGCGGCCCGGCCTCCGCCTCCGCGGCGCGGCCCCAGAGCGCAGCCAGCCGCTTGGCGAAGTCCGCCTTGAGCGCCGGAATCTCCTGGAAGCCCCGCTGCCCGAGCTGGGCCAGCGCCAGGAACTCGGGCGTGCCCAGCAGCAGTTGGCCCAGCCGCATCGGGTCGGCCTGCCCCTCGGGGCCGAGCGCCTCCTGGGGGTAGAGGCCCAGGGTGTAGGCCGCGTGGCTCTGCCCGGCGCCCATCAGCAGCCGCTCTGGCCGCAGGCCCGCCGCGTAGGCCCGCGCGTCGAGGCCCGGCTGGCCCGGAGCGTCGTCCGGCAGCGGGTCTTCCTCGGCCACCACCACCGAGTCCGCGTCGAAGCGCTCCCCGAACAGCCGCTCGGCGAAGCGCAGCAGCTCCGCCCGCCCCGCCGCGTCCTGCCCGCCCAGCGTGGCCGAGGTGCCCACCGCCACCAGGCGGCCCGGGCCGAAGCCCATCTTGGCCTTCAGCCGACGAAGCAGGTGCGCCACGTCCGTGCCCTGCGCCCCGTCGTAGGTGTGCATCTCGTCCAGCACCACGTAGCGCAGCGGGTTGGCCTCGCCAGCGGCCAGGTTGTGCCGCCAGATGTCGTGCAGGTCTTGCCTAAGCAGCGACAGGTCCAGCATCTTGAAGTTCGTCAGCAGGATGTCCGGCGGGTCTTCCAGCAGGCTCTGCCGGTCTTCCACCACTTTGTCGGCCCGCATCACCCGCGAGCGTTCTTGCCGCTTCTGGAAGTTTTCGCCGATGAACAGGCCCACCCGCAGGCCCCGCAGCTCCTCCTGCCCGTGGACCAGCTCCGCCATGCGGCCCGCCTGGTCGGTGGCCAGCGCGTTCATGGGGTAGAGCACGATCGCCTTGATGCCCTTGCCCCGCTGCCGCGCGCAGTGGTCGAGCAGCGGAAGCACGAAGGATTCCGTCTTGCCCGAGCCCGTGCCCGTGGTTACAAGGGTGGAGCGGGCCGAGGCCCCCAGCAGCCGCGCGAAGGCCTTGTGCTGGTGCCGGTAGGGCAGGAAGGCCGGACGGGCCACCATCCCCAGCGTGGCGTGCTCCGCCGGAGTGCAGGACGCGTAGCTGTTCGAAAGCCGAACGAAGGGGCCGCGGAAAAGCCCCGTGCTGGGCGTGTCGAGCAGTGCGTCGAAGGCCTGCTCGGCCCGCGGGTCGCGAAATTGGAAGGTCGAACGCAGGTAGCCCAGCAGCGACTGCCGCACTTCTTCGCTTTGTTGTATTCCTAGCATGGCGGTTTCAATCGGGTTTCAACGCGGTTTCAATGGGCTTTTCCTGAAGCAGGGGATGCGCCTCGAAATGCGCCCAGGCCCGCGCGTAGTCGGCCAGGCGGTCGGGCAGGGTGTAGGGCGGATGGTAGAGCCGGCCGTCGCGCGCGTCGGCGTAGGGCTGCGCGCTGGTCTGGGCTTCCTTCCATTGCCCGCGGTCCAGGCCAACGCCCGTCAGGCCCTTCGAGACCGTGAACACGATGCGGCCCTGCTGGTCGTAGAAGGTCTCGCGGTCGTTCTGCTCCAGCACCGGAAATTGCGTGCGGTACATCAGCTCCAGGTCTTTGAGCCGCAGGCCCAGGGCCATGGCCGCCAGCACGTCCAGCTCCAGCAAGGCCCAGCGCCGCGCGTAGGCCGTGCGCAGCGGAGTCGCGGCGCTCCACACCTGCGCCGCCGGGGCCGCGGGCAGCAGCGGATCCGCCACCGACCAGCCCACCGCCTCGGTGGCCCAGGCCTCCTGCCACTGCCTTTCCCACAAGCCCGCGTAGGCCCGCGTCAGGCAGTTCAGCCGCAATACCCGGTGCGACAACAGCGTGCGGTATTCCTCCCGAACCCCCAGCGGATAGCCCTTGATGCTTTCGATTTGCAAGTTGGCTCGACCCAACAGTTTGGTCAAAAAGTCCAAAGGCAAGGAGGCGCTCAGCGCCGCGAACTCCACCAGATCGGGCTCTTGCTTGAAAGCCATTGAGAAAACTCCATTGATATGGCTGACCTTCGGCGGGATGAGGGCCGCTTGCAGGGTCCTTTCGCCTCCCAGCCATATCATGTTGCTGAAAGCGAGCTTGAACTGGTCTATCCAAAGGCTATTTTCGTCGGGATAATGGCCTTGCCGCTGCTTGAACTTGTCCAGCTCCTCATGGGGCACATAGTTGGTGCGGGGCCAGAAGTCCTCGGGCAGGCTTTCCAGATCGATGGGGTCGTAGTCCGAGTTCAGCTTGCAGATTTCCCGGGGAGTCTTGTAGAAGGGATTGGCCACATAGAAATGCGGCCCGCTGTAGATCATCTCGTAGCCCTCCACCTCCGGAAAGCGGGTTTCCCTGCGGATTTGGTTCTTCTTTTGGGCGCCGCTTTCGTGCCAGCATTCGCTCGCCATAAAGCGACTGTCCTTGACTTTTCCTTTGAAGTCGGAAAGCCGATCAAGGATGTCCAAGATGCCTTGGGCATGGATCGAGACTAGCTTGACCGACTGGAAGTCCACGCTATCCTCAAAAACCTGGGCCAGCAGGCGCATTTCAGCTTCCCGAAAACGGATCAGCCGATCGGGATGGCCTTGGGTGTTCCAGGTGTATTTTCCTTTTTCATCCAAGGTCTTGATGCCCCCTACCTCCGCGAAGGATTTGCTCACGAAACAGTCGTCGAGGGTGATGGGGTGGAAAAGGTTGTGGATGGCTTGGAAGTCGATTTCCTCTTTTCCCGCGCCGTGGTAAACCAAGACGCCATATTCGACGTGATGATCGACTTCTTGGAAAAGGGTCAGTTCATTTTTGAACCCAACTTGGAAAGCGTAACTTACAAATCATTGAATACCAGGCATTGGCTTTTATAAAATTGCAATTAGGTAACTACGTACTTTTGT
>JAIFMG010000137.1 GCA_020048645.1 Bacteroidota bacterium
TTGCCAGGTGGCCTGGTCTCATTGGGATGGCTCTCAATGGGTTTGGCTCCTTGCGAGACTCTTCTTCAAATTTCGATCCCCAAAAAAAATTCGTGTTCTTCGTGTTTTTCGTGGAAAAAAATCGAACATTGATTTCATATTTAACACAATCTAATTTCAAAGTCTTACTTATCGTGAAATATCAAAAGCACCAGTTTCCGACAAAATCCGGCTGTTCCGCCAATCCGAAGGGATTGAACATGAATAGCCCCCCGATGAAATCCGGGGGAGCTGCGAACCACCGCGAACCAAAATCCCGCAGGGGTTCAATGCGAAAACCAAGACGCTTCATGGCAATCTGTCACGTTTGATGGCAACTTGGTACGATGACGCAAAGGCGCCCTTGCTCCCCCATCTTCAATTCCTACCCCAAAGCACAAATATGCCAATCGGAATCGACGTCCCCGCCGGGATTCTGGCCCAGGGTGGCGCCGCCTTCGCGGGGCGGAGGCTCTGCGCTCCCCTTGCCTTCGTGCTCTGGCTGGACCGGAACTTCTGAAAAGCGGAGCGCCTCAGAAGGCCAGGTTGTCGAGCACGATGCTCGACAGCGAGATCATGCCGATGTACTGGCCGCTTTCCTCGACCGGGGCCACGCGCAGGCCGGCGCGCAGCAGCAGGCGGGCCACGTAGCGCACGTCCATGTCGGCGGGCACGCTGATCGACGGCTTGGTCATGATCTCGTAAACGTTGACCTCGCTCGAGGTCCTCTCGGCCACGATGACGCCCTTGATCAGGTCTTGCACCACTACGATGCCGAAGGCGTCATGGTGGTCGCGCTTGTTGACCACTAGCACGTCCACCTTGTGCTTTCGCATCAGCTCTACGGCCTCCTTGGCGGTGGCCATGCCTTCCACGAACACGACTTTCTTGTCCATGGCGTCCTTGGCGCTCAGGTAGCTTCTTCTGTTCTTCATGTCGCTTGGTTTGTGTTTTTTTAGAAATATTCGTCGCGGGCCTGGTCCTTGAATCGCTTCATCTGGCTTTCGAGGCCGACGGCGTGCTCGATGGGCAGCACGAAGGCGATGCCCGTGCCCGGCTTGCCAAAGTCGCAGGCCTTGTGGACCACTTCGAGCAGGTCCTCGACCACGTGCTCCTCGACCAGCAGCACGATGATGTCGGTCTGGTCCTCGATGCTGAGGCCGAAGAACGACTTGGCCTCGCGGATTCCGGTTCCCCTGGCCGGGATGATGGTGGCCCCCGTCGCTCCGGCGTTCTTGAGCGCGTCCACCACTTTGTCCGTCAACTTAGGCTTGACCAGAGCCATCATCAGTTTGAACTTCATCTTTTTTTCGTTTTTTGTTGTAGAGCTTGAATTTCAGGTCGGCGATCTGGGCATAGCCGAGCACGGAGATGATGGGAAAAAGGCAGGCGATGGCGATCAGCCCGAAGCCGTCGATGGCCGGGTCGCGCCCGGGCACGACGCTCGAAAGGCCCAGGCCCAGGGCCGCCACCAAGGGCACCGTCACGGTGGAAGTGGTAACTCCGCCCGAGTCGTAGGCCAGCGGGACCATCGACTTGGGCGCCAGGATGGTCTGCACCGTCACCACCAGGTAGCCCACCAGGATGAAAGCGGTGAGCGAATGCCCGGCCACGATCCGGTAGGTGCCCAGGGCCAGGGCCACGGACACGCCCATCGCCACGGTCAGGCGCAGGCCCCGCTGGCTGATGGTGCCCGCCGAGACCTCCTGGGCCTTCAGGGCCACGGCGATGACCGACGGCTCGGCGATGGAGGTGGAAAATCCCACCAGGGCCGCGAAGATGTAAACCCAGTAGTAGCGGGTCCAGTCGGAGAGCTCCGCGCCTTCGCCCCCCACGAAATCGGGCGAGGACAACTGCGTGGCCATGATCTTGCCGAGCGGGAAAAGCGCCTTTTCGAGGCCCAGCAGGAAGAGCGACAGGCCCAGCACCACGTAGATCCCGCCCAGCAGGACCCGAGGCAGGTGCGGGATCGGCTGCCGAAGCACGGCCAGTTGGAAAAAGACCAGCAGCACCACGATGGGCGCCACGTCACCCATCGTGCCCAGCAGCGTCCGCAGGAAGTCCATCGCCAGTTCCTTCATGGGTCAATTCGCTTAAAACCAAATCAGGCCGTAGCCGATGACGAAGATGATGGGCAGCAGGGACGCGAACGCGATCAGGCCGAAGCCGTCGAGCAGCGGGCTGCGCCCCTTGATGGTGCTCGACAGGCCCACGCCCAGGGCCGTCACAAGCGGCACCGTGATGGTGGAAGTGGTGACGCCCCCCGAGTCGAAGGCCAGGCCCAGGATTTCCTTGGGGGCGAAGAAGGTCATGGCCATCACCAGGATGTAGCCGCCGATGATCAGGTAGTAGATCGGCCAGCCCTTGAGGATGCGGATGACGCCCAGGACAATGGCGAAGCCTACCGAAAGGGCCACGGTCAGGCGCAGGCCCATCGAGTAGCGCTCGGCCAGGGCGGGGTCGTCGGCCAGAAGGCCCGAGCCCGTTGCGATGCGGGCGGCCTCGCCGGCCACCGCGATGAGCGCCGGCTCGGCGATGGTGGTGGAGAAGCCCAGCAGGAACGAGAAGACCAGGAGCCAAAGCAGGCTGCCCTTGCGGGCCAAGGCGTTGGCCATGGCCTCGCCGATGGGGAAAAGGCCCAGCTCCAGGCCCTCGATGAAGAGCATCAGGCCCAGGACCACGAAAAGGCCGCCAAGGAGAATCTGCCCCAAGTCCGGGAAAGGCTGGCGGATGACCACCAACTGGAAGAAGCTCACCACCACGATGATGGGCAGCAGATCCATGAAAGAGGCGAGCAATTTTCGGGCAAGTCGTCCCATGGGCTTGGCCGTCTGGTGAGGGCCTTTGGTTGGTTTTGGTGCCCAAAATAGAAATTATTGCCGAAAAGGCAAGGCGCCAAAGGCCAAGAAGGACAGACCAGAACCGACAAGGCGGCCGGGGCCCGGCTCATGCGCGGGCTGGGGCCAGGGGCAGGGTGAACTTGAACTCGCTGCCGGCGTCCACCTGGCTCTCGACCCAGATCTGGCCGCCGTGCCGCTCGACGAACTCCTTGCAAATGAGCAGCCCCAGGCCGGTGCCCTTCTCGCCCTCGGTGCCCCGGCGCGAGTGCTGCTGGCTCATGTCCCAGAGCTTGGCCTGGTCTTCGGGCGGGATGCCCACGCCGCTGTCGGCCACGCTGACCTGGGCCTTTTCCAGGACTTTTTCCAGGAAGACGTCGATCTTGCCTCCCTTGGGGGTGAACTTGATGGCGTTGGAGAGCAGGTTGCGCAGCACCGCCTTGAGCATGTTCGTGTCAACCATGACGTGAAGTCCCTCGGTCTCGAAATAGCTGATCTGCTGGTGCTTGGCCGCGTAGTCGGCCGACATGGACTGTATGACCTGGACGCAGAGGTCCGAGAAGAGCAGGCGCTGGGGCTCGAAGGCGAGCTTGCCCTGCTGGGCCTGCGACCACATGAGCAGCTCGTTGAGCAGGGCGTAGGTGCGGCTGGCCATCTCGTGGATGTTGTCGAGGAGCTGCTGGTTCTTCTCGGGGCCATAGGCCCGGAAGTTGCGCCGCAGCAGGTCCGAGAAGCCGAGCATCGAGTTGAAGGGGCTGCGCAGGTCGTGGGCCATGATCTGCATGAAGCGGTCCTTGTCGCGGCTCAGGCGGCGCAGGTCGTCGGCGTAGCGGCGGAGCTTGGCTTCTTGCTTGAGCCGCGCGCTGATGTCCTTGACGTAGGCCATGTGCTCGTTCTCGGAGAGCATGATGGAGTCGATGACCACGCTGACCTGGCTGCCATCCTTGCGCCGCAGGACGGTCTGGAAGTTCATGTTGCGCTTGGTGGCGCGCAGGCTCTCGAAGTGCGCCCGGTTGACCTCGGCGGCCTCGGGCGGGCTGATGCTCAGGATGTGGATGCGGGTCAGCTCCTGGTCGTCGTAGCCCAAGAGGCGGCAGGCCTCGGGGTTGACGAAGGTGAAGTGGCCGCGGCTGTCGGCGATGAAAATGGCCAGCGGGGAGTTCTCGATGTAGGTGCGGAAACGGCGCTGGTTGTGGTCGAGCCGGGCGTGCATGGCCTGTATCTCCTTGAGGGTCACGGTGTCGGTGATGTCGCGGGCGCTCGTGCGGGTGCCCATGAACACGCCCTCCTCGTAAACCGGCATGGCGCAGAGGTGGATGTGGCGCACCTGCCCGTCGGTCCGGACGATCCGGAACTCGAGGTCCTCGACGGGCTTCCGCGCCACCGACAGGCCGATGCCCTCGCGGACGCGCGGCCAGTCTTCCGGATGGACGACGTCCATCTCGCTGACCCGCCCCGCGACAAGGTCCTCGCGCTCGTAGCCCGTGATGCGGGTGAAGGCCTCGTTGACATAGGCGATGCGCCCTGTCGAGTCGCGCAGCACCTCCCAATCGACGGTGTTGTCTGCGATGAGCCGGTAGAAACGGGCCTGCTTCTCCATGTCTGCCAGCCGGGCTTCAAGCTCGGCTACCTGTTCGTCTTGCTTCTGCATCATGGGGGTCGGGCTGGTTGGGTGTTCCGCCATCATTTTCGGGCCTGTGCTTTGGGTCGGTGTGTAGGAAGTCGGCTCGTGCCGCGAATGTAAAAAATGCTTTATCGACGACAAGCACAACGAATTTCAATTGTCCGTCCTCAAGTTCAAACGAGCTTGACTTCCTGGAATTGCCACCAGCAACTTTTTGGCCACAAAGCGCCATGAAGCCGCACCTTCAGGCCCTCGGGCTCCTGGAATAGCCGAAGGCTCTGGCACGATATTCCCTTTTGAAATAACCCTAAATGGCGCCTTTTTTTGGAATGAACCTAAGCGCAGGCTGTAAACTGGCCCGAAAGGCTTGGCCAGGCATGGCGCCAGGCGGGGTTGGGCCCATGCGGATCCATAATAAAGGAGCAGGCGTCGAAATTCGGCTGTGAAGCCGCTCCGCGCCCCGCGCTCAGGAGCGCCGGCAAAGCTGGCAGAGCCAGTCGATGAAGCGGTCGAAGTGCCGGTTGAATTGGAAAAAGTCGAGAAAACCTTCCAGAAAACGTTCCATCGCGCGATCTAGTTTTGGGGTGGGGAAACAAAACGCCGTTCTCGCAAAGACGATCGGAAGGCCCCGCTGTTACAGCCAGGGGCAAGATTTAACTTTCTTTGACGCCACGGGCGTTTTCATCGCCGCGGGGACCGATTGGCGGAAGCGCTTACCTTCGCGGGAAAAAAGCGAAACCATGCGCAAGATCAACCTCCTGCTGCTGGCCCTGGGGCTGGCAGGCTGCTCCGGCGGCGAGAACTCCACCAGCCAGAAGCTCGAAGTGCTCTGCACCACCGGCCAGGTCGCCGACGCCGTCCGGCAGGTCGGCCAAGGGCGGGTCGAGGTCCTGGCCACGCTCTGCGGCCCCGGCGCCGACCCGCACTCCTACCAGGCCACCACGCTCGACATCCAGCTCATGGGCCAGGCCGAGCTGGTCTTCTACAACGGCCTGCACCTCGAAGAGCGGATGCAGGACATCCTCGAGCAGATGGGCCCCGAGAAGGCCGTGGCCGCCAGCCGCGACCTGCCCCGCGAGGCCCTGATAACCTGGCAGAACCCCAACGGCCCCGAAGGCCACGACCCGCACGTCTGGAACGACCCGGCCAACTGGAAGGTCTGCGTGGGCACCATCGCCCAGGCCATGTCGCGGGCCGACACCGCCAACGCCCAGTTCTACCAGCAGAACGCCAGCCGCTACCTGGCCCAGATCGACTCGGTACACCAGCTTTGCCAGCAGGGCTACGCCAGCATCCCGCCCGGGCGCCGGGTGCTGGTCAGCAGCCACGACGCCTTCGGCTACCTGGCCCGCGCCTACGGGCTCGAGAACCGGGCCATCCTGGGCATCAGCACCACTTCCGAGGCCAGCATCCGCGACATCCAGGCCCTGGCCGAGTTCGTGGCCCAGCGGCAGGTGCCCACGCTCTTCGTCGAGACGATGGTCAACACCAAGGGCATCGAGGCCCTGCGCGAGGCCGTGCAAAGCCGCGGCTGGACCGTGGCCATCAGCCCCGAGGCGCTCTTCTCGGACGCCCTGGGCTCGCAGCCTCCCGCCGACACCTTCCTGGGGATGCTCGAGGCCAACATGCGGACCATCGTGGCCGGGCTTGCCCCCCAAACGCCCGCGCCCGCGCCCGCCCACTAGCCCCTCCGGGCCGCCGGCTTGGCGCGTCTGGCGGATATTGCCTACATTCGCGCCGCGACCAACCCAATTGCAAACCCCCCTCCCGCATGAAACCGCAAAGCCCCATCAAGATTTTTTCGGGTAGAAATTCCGATTATCTGGCCGAGAAGATCGCCGAGCGCTATGGTCAAAAGCTCGGAAAGACCAGCGTCCTCGAGTTCAGCGACGGCGAATTCCAACCCTGCTTCGAGGAGACCGTCCGCGGAAGCTACGTCTTCATCGTGCAATCGACCAACCCGCCCGGCGACAACCTGCTCGAGCTGCTGATGATGGTGGATGCCGCCAAGCGGGCCTCGGCCTACAAGATCGTGGCCGTCATCCCCTACTTCGGATTCGCCCGCCAAGACCGCAAGGACAAGCCCCGCGTGGCCATCGGCGCCAAGCTCGTGGCCAACCTGCTCGTGGCCGCCGGAGTGGACCGGGTCATCACCATGGACCTCCACGCCGACCAGATACAAGGCTTCTTCGACGTGCCCGTGGACCATCTCTACTCGTCGAGCATCTTCCTGCCCTACGTCAAGGGCATGGGCCTGCCCAACCTGACCATCGCCTCGCCCGACGTGGGCGGCTCCAAGCGCGCCCACTCGTACTCGAAGTTCCTCAACTGCGAGCTGGTCATCTGCCACAAGACCCGCAAGAAGGCCAACGAGGTGGACAGCCTGACGGTCATCGGCAACGTCGAAGGCCGCGACGTCATCCTGGTGGACGACATGATCGACACGGCCGGCAGCATCACCAAGGCCGCCAACGCCCTCAAGGCCCAGGGCGCCTCCAGCGTCAGGGTCATCGCCTCCCACGCCCTGCTCTCCGGACCCGCCTACGAGCGCATCGCCGAGTCGGCCATCGAGCAGGTCTTCGTAACGGACTCCATCCCCCTGCGGGGAGACGCCAAGGGCAAGATCGAGCAGCTCAGCATCGCCGAGATCCTGGCCGACGTCATCCGCAAGGTTTACAGCCACCAGTCGATCAGCAGCACCTTCCTGATGTGAACAAAAACACCGGCGCGCAAAAAGAGACCCTTTTCCGAGGAAAAGGGTTTTCTTTTTCGCGCGCCAGGATGACCTGCCAGCGAAACCGAATCCTCGTGGGAGGCTAGGCGATCACTCCTCGATCTCGATCATCTTGAAGGGAATCTTCAGGATGGATTGGTAGTCCTCACCCGCGTCGAGCATGTCCTCGTCGTCCTCTTCGTAGTACCAGTTGATCACCACTTGGTTCTGGTTGTTGAAGACCTTCTCCAGCTTCTTGAAAACGTCCAGGATGCACTTGGACGAGCTGGTGTTGAAGTACTCGAGCTGGATGTTGACCGTCGTGGCCTGCTTGGGAGCGGCCGCGTAATCGTCGAGCCAGGTGACCAGGGGCTTGTAGAACTCGATGGAGTTCTCCGGAATCGAACGACCTTTGATCTCGATCACGCCGGTACCGGCATCAAAACTGACCGTGGGGGTCTTGGGTGTTCCTTCAATCTTTATTGGATCCATACTGAAAGGTTGATTTTTTTGTTGGATTTCTTTGGGACGCTAATATGGCTATTTTCCAATCAAATGTCAACCATGAACTCATAGAACTCATGGTCCGCATCCATTGGAAAGAAGCGGTACTGTAACTTGTTCTGGGTCTTGCGGGCAATGTCGATCATCCCGAGGCCGCCGCCCCCTTTTTCCGAGAACTCCTTGTTGTTCAGGACCAGCTTGTAAAGGTCCTTCACCTCCTCCACCGAGAGGCTGTTGAGCTTGTCCATCTTCTCGGTGAGCAGCTTCGACTCGAAATGGCTGACGAAGTTGGCGCTGATGATCTGGAAGTGCCCCTCGCGCGCCCGCGAAAGGAAGAAGAAGACCTGGCCGTCGGGGAACCGCTCCGCGACGACCCCGGGCACCGTCCGCCCGTGGTGGAAGAGGTTCTGCATGGCCTCCACCGAGACGTTGTAAACCTTGCGCTTGACTTTTGAGTTCTCATCGGTCTTTTCCAAGGCAGCCTCGATGTCGTCAAGGTTCCGGGTTATCGTGTCCGAGGTGATGACTCCCACGAACTCGAAAAGAATGTCTTTCCGCTTGACTTCGTCCATCCAAGTGTCGAGATTGAAGGCCATGGAATGTGTTCGGCTTTGGTTTAGTTGGTCTGCGGACAAATATAGGAAATAATCCCAAACAGATTTTTCGACGGATCTATTTGGGCATCAAGAACGTTTCCGAGGCCCGCAAACTTGGGGAAAAACGGACGGTCAGTTGGCCAGGGCCAAGGGGCGGACGATCTGGGTCCAGCGCTGGTAGCCGCTGTCGTTGAGGTGGAGACGGTCGCTGCGGAACAGGGCCGGGTCGGGCTCCCGCGAAAGCGGGTCGAGCAGGCTGCCCGCAACGTCGATGTACTCGATGCGGGGATGCTTGCGGGCCAGCTCCTCGATGATGGCGTTGGTGCCCCGGAACTTCTCGCGCAGGTGCCAACGCAAGGGCGAGGGCTTGACCGAGAGGAAGTAGATGCGGGTCTCGGGCAGCACTTCAAGGACCTTGGCGGCGAAGGCCCGGAAGCAGTCGGCCGTGTGCCCGGGGCTGACGTTGGGCAGGGTCAGGTCGTTCTCGCCGGCGTAGAGGAAGATGGCCCTGGGCCGATGCCGGGCCACGAGCAGCTCGAAGTGCTGGAGCACCTCCCAGAGGGTGGAGCCGCCGAAGCCCCGGCGGACCACGGCCGCGGGGGCCATGTCGCGCGCCAGGCTGTCCCAGACGCGGATGCTGGAGCTGCCCACGAAGAGCAGCCGGCCGGGCGGCGTCCCCTCGCGGGCGTCCTGCTCGGCGAACTTGTCGAGCTCGCGCCGGAAGCGCTCCAGCGAGATGCGGCGCATGAAGTCCCACAGCGTGTCGTTCTGCCAGAGCAGCGGCTGGGCGCCCCGGAGCTCGAAGCGGGCGGAGAGCGCCCCTCCGGCCTCCGCCCGCGCCGCGCGCCCGGCCGGAGGACCGCCGCAGGCGGCGACCAGCAGCGCGAACAGGAGGCCCAGGGCCAGCAGGGGCCGGAGGCTCATAGCTCGAAGACGACTTGCTCGCGCGGGACCCTGAAGCGGGGTCCATAGACGCCCTCGGGCTTGCGCGGCCCCACGCCGATGACCATGCTGACCTCGGCCAGCAGCGGCAGGCCCAGCAGGCTCTTCATGCGGGCCGAGTCGAAGCCTTCCATGGGGCAGGAGTCCAGCCCCTCGGCGGCGATGGAGAGCATGAAGGTCTGGGCCGCGAGGGCCACGCTCTTGTGGGCCGAGACGCGCATGTCGTTCCAGCCGGCCTCGCGGTACATGGGCCGCACCAGCCCTACGGCGGTCTGGAACGACTTCTTGGCCAGGCCGGCCACCCCCACGGGGTCGTTGGTGTAGGCGATGGGCATCAGCTTGGAGTAGTAGTCGAGGGCCTGGCGCTCGCGCTTGGGGTTGCTGCCGTCGAACTGGCTCTTGAGGAAGTCGAGGTTGGCCTTGGCGTGCTGGCGCCACTTGTCGCGGCGCACCACCACCACCACCAGCTCGCGGGCGGTCTTGGCGGCGTTCTGGTTCAGGCAGATGGGCCGGGCCTTCGCGAGGGCCTGCGGGCTGCGCACGCGGTAGAACTCCCAGAGCTGAAGGTTGCTGCTGTTGGGCGAGAGCAGCGCGCGGTCGATGCTGCGCGCCACCGCTTCGGGGTCGAAGGCGGCCTCGGCGTCGAAGACGCGCACCGAGCGCCGGCGGTTGACCACTTGGTCGAAGGCCTCGGCCGGGGTCGGGGCGGTTTGTGGGGGCTGTTGGGCCATGTCGTGGGTAGGTGTTAGCAAAAATTAAAAGATACGTCCACCAACTATGTTGAAATTTTCATCCACAATAATTTCAAAACTACCATACTCACCGTATTGGAATTTTTTCGAAACCACCTCAACATAGAATTTATCCGAAAGTTCATCTTCATCCATACCAGGATGTTCATTTTTAAATTGTTCAAATTTCAATTCGTGCGCAAGTTCCATCCAACCCTCAGGGTCTTTGATGGATAAAAATTCCATTTTTGCTGTTTTCATCATAAGCAACGTTTGGCAACAAGGCATATGCAATACCTTATTGAGGTTTATCCTAAATTTTAAATTCCGGTGCAAGGGTACTGCATACCTACCCAACCGTCATGGGGGAGCCTTGGGGTGTCATTGGCCGCCGAGCAGCCAGCTCCTGGCCTCCTCGACGGTCGGGAAGCTCTTGAAGTCATGGTTGGCCTCCTGCTCGTACTGCCGGGCCGAAAGGGCGCTGAAGATGTCCTTGGAGACGACCAGGGCCGTCCGCTCGATGCCCAGCAGCTTTGCCATGGGCACGTGGTGCTCGGCGATCCAGGGGGCGTCGTTCTGCCAGGGGCCTTTGTTCTCGCACAGGTCGTGCAGGGCCAGCCGCGGGTGGTGGAGGGCGAAAAGCTCGAGCAGGTGGTCCATGCCCTGCCGCAGGTACTCGGAACCGGTGTAGCCGATCCACTCCGCCGTGCAGATGGCGAGCTCCCGGTCTAGCGCTATCCGGCAATAGACGCTGCCGGTCTTCTTCTTGAGTTCTTCTTTCATGGGCGGGTTCCGAAAGGGTTTCCTTGGGTGGCCAAGATAATCAAAAGGTGCCACCGGGCCAAGTGCCTCCCGAAAACGTTTGCTTTCACTTTTTCGATGCCTGTTCGAAATTTTATGCTCAAAAATTATGCTGGCCCTCGAATTTTAATACATTTGCCCCGCCAAAAACACATTTTCCATCCATAACCCCTATCAAAAGAGTAGGTATGTCGAAAATCACAAAGACTTTGCTGCTTTCCTGGCCCATTCTCTTGGCGTCGGCCACTGCATTCGCGCAAGGCGCGGAGGCCCCGGTGGCGATCGACACGGGCGCGACGGCCTGGATGCTGACCTCCACGGCCCTGGTGCTGCTGATGATACCCGGCCTGGCGATGTTCTACGGCGGGCTTGTCCGGACCAAGAACGTCCTGGGCACGATGATGCACAGTTTCACGGCCATGGGCATCATGACGGTGCTCTGGGTGGTCGTGGGCTACAGCATGAGCTTCGGCCCGAGCGTGCTGGGCGGCTGGTTCGGCTGGGACTGGGGCTACGTGCTGCTCCAGAGCATCGACGAGTCCATCATGGAGCAAGGCGTGCCCGAGTACGTCTTCTCGATGTTCCAGGGCAAGTTCGCGATCATCACCCCGGCGCTGATCGCGGGGGCCTTCGCCGAGCGGGTCTCGTTCCGGGCCTACGCGCTGTTCATCGCCATCTGGGGCGTGTTCGTTTACAACCCGCTGTGCCACTGGGTCTGGTCGTCGGACGGCTTCCTGTTCAACATGGGGGCCGCCGGGGCGATCGACTTCGCCGGGGGCACGGTCGTACACATCTCGGCCGGGGTGAGCGGGCTGACGGCGGCCATTTACCTGGGCGCCCGTCGGGGCTTCCCCAAGCTGGCCATGGCCCCGAACAACCTGGTGATGACCATGACGGGCGCGGGCCTGCTCTGGGTGGGCTGGTTCGGCTTCAACGCCGGCAGCAGCATCTCCAGCGGCCTGAGCACGGCGCAGGCGCTCACGGCCACGCAGGTGGCGGCGGCCTCGGGCGCGATCACCTGGATGCTGGTCGAGGGCCTGCACCAGGGCAAGGCCACGGCGCTTGGGCTGGTCTCGGGCATCCTCTCGGGCCTGGTGGCCATCACGCCCGCGGCCGGAGTGGTGCAGCCCCTGGGGGCCATCGCCCTCGGCGCCGCGGCCTCGCTGGTCTGCTACTGGGCCATCCTGCTCAAGAACCGCCTGGGCTACGACGACAGCCTCGACGCCTTCGGCATCCACGGCGTGGGCGGCATCGTGGGCGCGCTGCTGCTGGTCTTCTTCATCCGCGACTCGTGGATGGCCTCCGCCGCCGAGGCCGCCGGGGGCACCTGGACCCTCTGGCAGCAGCTCGGCGTCCAGGCCGCCGCCGTGGGCGCGTCCATCGCCTACGCGGTGGGCATGACCCTGCTCATCCTGTTCATCGTCAACAAGATAAGCCCTCTGCGCATCACGCCCAGCCAAGAGAAGGAAGGCCTCGACAGCGTCTTCCACGGCGAAAGCGGCTACGGCATGCTCAACCCCAACTGATCCGGAAGTCCCACCCACAATCCCGCGAAGCCATGAAAATGCTCATCGCCATCATCCGCGAAAACGTCCTCGAAGAGGTCCGCGAGGCCCTGATCGAGGCCGGCATCACCCGCATCACCGTTTCCCGCGTGTCGGGCCACGGCCAGCAGAAGGGTGAGGAGATCTACCGGGGACAGAAGACCATCCCCAACCTCCTGCCCAAGATCAAGATCGAGATCGCGCTCAACGACGAGTTCGTCGAGCTGACCTGCCAGACCATCATCAAGGCCGCCAAGAGCCGCTCGGGCCCCGACGGCGAGGTGGGCGACGGCAAGATCTTCATCCTGCCGCTGGAGCAGTGCATCCGCATCCGCACCGAGGAGCGCGGCGGCCAAGCCATCTGAGCCCGCCCCGCCCCTAATCCGCCGCGCCGACCCGCCCGCCCACCGCGGCCAGGGGTCGGCGCGGTCCGCTTTTCCGCCAGGCCCTTCGCCGGATGATTTCGCCCCATCGGGGCTTCCGCCGCGAAGCCAGCGCTTCCGAAAGGGGCGTAGCCCTGGCATATTATCGCGCTCGGATCTTTCACGATCAAAAGCAATTGGGTATCAAAAAAAACCGAGAACGATTGGAGCACGAACAAAAAAAGGCCAAACGGATTTGGGAATCTTCCTTATCTTTGTGAAAAAAGCATATGGCATACGATGCGATCGACATAGCCAACGAAGTGCTGGCCAACACCGACACTGAGCATGGTGAGACCATCTCGAACTTGAAGTTGCAGAAAATGCTCTACTACTTGCAAGGGTTTTTCATCGCGGCGCTGGGGCGTCCCTTGTTCGATGACCCTATCGTGGCTTGGCAGTACGGGCCTGTCGTTCCAAGGGTTTATCACCATTTCAAACACCTCGGCCAGGGCGCCATTCCGCCCCCCACAGACCATGAGCCTTTGGCTTTTTCCGAAAATGAAGAATCGCTTTTTGCGGAAGTGCTGGAGGAGTACGGGCAGTTCTCGGCCATCAAATTGATGAAAATGACGCACCAGGAGAAACCTTGGCAGAAGACTTTTTCCGAAAAGCCCCAGGGTGAGATTGACAGGCAGTTGCTGGCAGAACATTTCAAAACCATGATCGAGGATTGAATGGCAAAGATCAAGAAAAACAAGGTTCTTTATAAGAGTGTGTGGGTAGCGCAAAAGAGATTGGCTCGAGTACGATCTAGTTTTCCGGTGAGTGGGTAAAGGACGGCCTTGAGGGCTCTGTTTTCCTGTATCCCCTTTGGCTTTTCAGCTTGGAATAAAGAGTTGAAGCTCTCGAGTATCCCGTTGGTTATTCGTCTTTCCGCCCAGTCGACTACGCCGGCTCAATGCCGTTTGAAGGTCCTGGCCGCCTCGACGACCTGTGAAATACTGCTGTGGTTGGCACACTGACGATAAGGTTTCGCAGCTTGGCTAAGTGGCTGATTTAGAAGCACTTACTTTCAATTTAGCACTAATGATTATTAGAAATCCGAATGTTCAATTTAGCACTGAACCCGCCATTTTGCCAAACTGCTGTTATCGGCTGTTCTTCTTTCGTCATTATGGTTTAAACTTTTCAAATGTCATTCCATTAAATTTATATGCACCATTTTCGTGTGTCCCAAGCCAAATGTCGCCATTATTGTCTTTGTAAATAGAAAACACGGTAATGTCTTTGCCATCATATTTGACAGGGTAATGGGTTATTTGTTGTCCATTGTAACAATATACACCTTTGTTGTAAGTTGCCATCCATAAGTCATTGTTATTTTTTTCCATAGAGATAATAGCAACTAAATCACCGTCCTTCTTTCCATCTAAGCTACCTATCCCTTTTTCTTTTAAGTATTTAATTGTAAGTAAGCGATTGGATTTAATTTATAATATTATCTTTGCGGCACTATGGGACGAGTGAACACACCAACATTGGATGACGCCCAAAAG
>JAIFMG010000174.1 GCA_020048645.1 Bacteroidota bacterium
ATCCGGAAAACCAGACTCGGAAGTATCTGTAAATCAGACTTTTAAATCAGGATAAATGCAAAATTCAATTTTTGTCGGATGGTAGTGCTACATAATAGTGTTTACTGGAAAGCATTATTCTATAATGAAAGCATTATTCTATAATGGCGACCTACAAAGGCAAATCCCTTACCAAGTTCCATTAAGAATTTTTGAAGGTTATTTATCAATTTTGATTCAAGTTCATTTTCTGTGTAAAAAAGTGGGACAGTGTCATACCTTTTCACATATAAGGTTCACAAATTTTCCAGGCTGAATCAATTTCTAATTTTGCTTGTTTTAGAAACTTGGAACTTTTTTCAAGATTAGTCGCTAGTTTAATTCTTTTACGACTTCTATCTTTAAAACTGTCCCTTTCAATTTTTTCAGCAAGCAAATTTAAGAAAATTGACAAAGAATCATATCTTAAATTGCCAATTTCATCAGCAAGTTCTTGGATTGAACCATTATAGTTCTTAATTTCAGTTTGATGTATCATTTTTGTTTGTGTTTTTGCAATGAACGCTAACGAAAAACGGTAGCCGTAGTTGCCGGATTTACAGCACTTTCGTATCAATTTAGCACTTCTTTTTGTAAAAAGCACAAAAATTTCAAAATTGTACCAAAGCCGACAATTATTGGCTCTTATATGTTAAGTGCATTTTATATTTTTCAATCAGCTGATTAGCAAATTCTTTATCCGTTAATAAGCGTTTGAAAAACTCATTTTGCTCTGTAAATGACATTTTAATTATCAAGTCATTTAAAATTGTCCGAATTTCACGCATAAACAAAACTGCATCAAATTCTTTCATATTATTAATCGTTGTTTCCATATTTTAATAATTCTTTTGGACTTCTGATTTCTATTATTGGATAATTTAAGCGCAAGTTTACAGAATTATATCCACGAATTCTGTCAAGATTTACAATATGTTTGAAATTCCAACTTATCAAAACATCAGCACGATTTACAGTTGCCGTTGCAATATGTTGGGCATCTGTAAAACTTGTTTTTCCTACAACTTTTTCGTTTATATAAGTTTGAGCAAGTTCATAAGCGTCTTGCGTTAATTCGATTTTTTGTAAACAATCTTGCGGAATTTCGCTTATTAAATTTCTTACTTTTTCGGGTGCAAATTCAAGTTCTCCAATTGTTATGTCCGAAACAGCTACAATAAAATCTTTATTTCTTATTCTGTCAAATAATTGAATTGTAACTTCGTCAAATTCTTTGTCGTAGTATCCGCCAAATACCGATGTATCAATATATATTTGTAATTTCATAATTTAATTTTATCTATCACAAAGATACGAAATTTTAAAATTATAAATCTTGGTGTATCAAATTTTTTTAATCATATCAAATTCAAATTGTTCATCATTCGCTTTTTTGCACATTAGGTCATTACTTCCACCATCCCCAATTCCTACCCAAAAGCACCATTGTGCAAGTACGAATTACATGCACAGCTCCAGAAGCCGGGCCAATCCGTCAAAATTCGAATCGACAGGTTTGGGAAGTTTGGCTGCCGGATTTGGCCCTGGACATTCGCGGTTTTCAAGGGTAGCTTGAGCATCGAGGGGTGAAATTGACGATGCGAAAGATACAAACTGTACTTTGAAAAAACAAGCGCCTTGGCGTTTTTTTTGAACTCGAGTTCGGTATGCTGCGCGCGCGCTGTTGAGGACCAGCAGGTGCTTCTTGACCGGAAAACTTGCTTTCACCCGAATCGGTCCTTTTCGCGCTACCCACTCGCTCTTGTAAAGAACCAAAAATCCACCCAATGCGCATCCCAAAAATGGGGATGAATAGGATTGTCGGCCCCATGCTTCCCGCGTCAGAGCTCGACGTCGAGGCGGGCGTCTTGGACGACGCGGCGGTGGGCCAGGGCCTGGCCTTGCTCGGTGAGGTGGAGGACGCCTTCGCGCTCGGTGAGCAGGCCTTGGCGGAGGGCCAGGCGGACGAGCTCGTCGAGGAAGCGCTCGGAAAGGCGGATGTGCTGGGGCAGGGTCGCGCGGGAGTTCTCGGCGCCCTCGCGGGAGGTGTCGGAGTGGTTGGAGATGTGGACGAGCAGGATCTGGAGCGAGAAGCGGCGGCGGTTGCGCAGGCGGACGCGGCGCTGGGCCAACATGCCCCGGCCGGGGGCGAAGAGGTAGGCCAGCAGGAAGGCCAGCCCGGTGGACATGGCCATGCTGCCCGAGGGCGAGGCGTTGGCCCAGGTGGCGGCGAAAAAGCCGAACAGTGCGCTCAGTGCGGCAAGCAAGGCGCTGATGGCCAGCATCTTGGCCAGGTTGTCGGTCAGGAGGTAGGCCGCCGAGGCGGGGGCGATCATCAGGGCGATGACCAGGATGGAGCCCACGGCGTCGAAGGCGGCCACGGCCGTTATGGAGACCAGGCCCATGAAAAGGTAGTGCATCAGGCCGGGCCGGAAGCCGAAGGTGGCCGCGAGGTCGGGGTCGAAGGTGGTGATTTTGAGCTCCTTGAAAAAGAGCAGCACGAAGAGCAGGTCGAGCAGCAGCACGGAGGCCATGACGTAGAGCGACTTGGGGCCAATGGCCTGTCCGCCGACGCGGGCCTGGTCGAGGGCCGAGAGGGCGATGTCGCCGACAAGCACGGTGCTCTCGTGGAAGTGGACGTTTTCGAGGCCCTGGCTGACCAGTATGACTCCGAGGCTGAAGAGGGCGGGAAAGACCAGGCCCATCGCGGCATCCTCCTTGACCAGCCCCGTGCGGTTGATGGTCTCGACCAGGAAGACCATGAGGATGCCCGAGAGGGAGGCGCCCAGGATGAGCCAAGGCGAATGGAGGCTATCGACCAGCAGCAAGGCCACCACGATGCCGGGCAGGACGGAGTGGCTGATGGCGTCGCTCATCAGCGACATCTTGCGCTGCACGAGGAAGACCCCGAGCAGGGCGCAGGCCACGGCCGTCAGTACGGCAATCAGGGCGATGTGGAAGATGATCATGGGGCAGGGCGGCTATCGCGTTGGGAATCAGCGTTTCCAGATCTGCTGCATCTCCTCGAGGGTCTTGTTCTTGGTCTCGGGGACGCGGCGCCAGACGAACCAGAGGGCGACCAGGCCCATGAAGCCGTAGAGCCAGAAGGGGAAGGCCCCGTGGAAGCGCTCGTTGAGGGCGGGGCTGTCCACGAGCATGGGGAAGGTCTGCGAGACCAGGAAGTTGAAGGCCCACTGCACGAAGACGGCGATGGAAAGGGCCAGGCTGCGGACGTGGTTGTCGAAGATTTCGGAGAGCAGCACCCAGACCACGGGCCCCCACGACATGGCGAAGGAGGCGATGTAGAGCAGCACGAAGGGCAGCAGCCAGATGCCCTGGTTCTGGAGGAAGAGCCCCAGGCCCACCACGCCCAGGCCCAGGACCATGCCCGCGCCACCAACGAGCAGCAGGGCCTTGCGGCCGTACTGGTCGATGGTCTTGATGGCCACGAAGGTGAAGGCCAGGTTGACCAGTCCGACCAGGGTGTTTTGCAGGAGCGCGGCGTCGCGGCCGGCGCCGAAGTTCTCGAAAATCTTGGGCGCGTAGTACATGATGGCGTTGATGCCCGTTACCTGCTGCAAGGCGGAAAGGCCCATGCCCACGAGCAGGGCCAGCCACGCGGCGGGCGCCAGCAGGTCGCGGAACTTGGGCAGGCGGCTGTCGAGGGTCTGCTCGATCTGGGCCAGTACCTGGCGGGCGGTCTCGGGGCCGTTGAGGCGGGTGAGCACCTCCAGGGCCTTGTCGTGCCTCCCTTGTGCCACCAGCCAGCGGGGGCTCTCGGGGATCCAGAAGCTGAAGGCCAGGAACAAGCCCGCGGGCAGGGTCTCGGAGCCGAGCATCCAGCGCCAGCCCCAGTCGCGGTTCCACTGGTCGTCGCCTTGCAGGGCGATGAAGTAGTTGACGAAGAAGACCAAGGCGATGCCCGTGACGATGGCCAGTTGGTAGAGCGAGACCAGGCGTCCGCGGCGCTCGGCGGGCGCGACCTCGGCGATGTACATGGGCGCGATCATCGAGGCCAGGCCGACGCCCAGGCCGCCGATGATCCGATAGACCACGAAACCGTTGAGACTGCCCGCCAAGGCACTGCCCAAGGCCGAGACCAGGAAAAGCAAGGCCGAAAGGGCCAGGCCCATCTTGCGGCCGAAGACCCGGCTGATCCATCCGGCGGGAAGCGCCCCGGCCACGCAGCCGAGCAGCGCGCTCGAAACGGCCCAGCCCTCGCCCGCGGCGTCGAGCTCGAAATATTCCTTGAGCGACTTGATGGCCCCGGAGATGACGGCGGTGTCGTAGCCGAACAGAAGGCCGCCCAAGGTCGCGGCCAAGGTTACGGAAAGCAGATAGCGTTGGGTGTTCATGGGCTGAAGTTGGCTTCGGATTCGGTTTTAGAAATTATCAGGCAGCATTGGCCATGACTTGGCCGTTTCGCCCTGTCAAAAATACGAAACCCGCGGAGACTCCAAGCCCTCGCAGCCAGACTTTCGGGCAAAAACGCGGCGAAAGCCTTCCGGCCGGGAAAATCAGCGGCCCCGAAAATGGGCAGGGCCCTCCGGGGCGTGCGCTCAGGCAGGCGCGGTGTCCACGGGCAGGCTGAACGAGAAGGTGGAGCCTTCGCCGGGAGCGCTGGAAACCTGGAAGCTGCCACCGTGCCTGTCGAGCAGCTCCTTGCAGAGCATGAGGCCCAGGCCGGTTCCTTTCTCGTCGTCGGTGCCGATGGTCGAGAAGTGCGTGAAGAGGCTGAAGAGCTTGGCCTGGTTCTCGGGCGATATGCCCACGCCCCAGTCGCGGACGAATATGCGGCGCATGGGGCGGCCATTTTCCTCGGCGGCCTGGTCGTAGATCTGGATTCTCGCGTTGAAGGGGCTGAATTTCACGGCGTTGGAAAGCAGGTTGCGGGCGATGGTGGCCAGCATGTTGGTATCGGCCCAGACCGTCCTGGAGGTCAGCAGGTTCTCCACCAAGATGCCCTTTGCGGCAGCGACTTCCGAGACCAGCTCGATGGTCGGGTTGAGGCTCTCGGCCAAGGAAACATGCTGCGGGTCGAAGACCATGTTGCCGGTCTGGCTGCGGGCCCAGTCGAGCAGGTTGCTCAGGAGCTCGAAGCCCTGCTTGGCCGAACGGCTGAGGCCTTCGAGGAACATGGCCTGCTTTTCGGGCGAAAGCCGGCCGGCGCGCTGCACCAGCAGGTCAGAGACGGAAATGAGCGTATGGAAGGGCGACTTGAGGTCGTGGCCGATGATGGCGAAGAGGCGGTCCTTGGTGGCGTTGGTCAGGCGGAGCTGCTCCTCCATCTGTTTTCGTGCGGTGATGTCGATGACGAAGGTGACCTTCTTGGGGCGGTCGTCCTCGCCGATGATGTAGGCGGCGTCGGCCAGGATGGTCTTTGTCTGGCCGAGCTTGTTCTGGACGGGCCACTCGCCCCGGATCTCGGTCTTTTCGCCGAGGAACTTGTCGTGGAGGTCCGAGAGCAGTTGCTTGTTGGCCTCGGGCACGACGATGGTGAAATGCTGCCCCAGGAGCTCCTCTTCTCGGTATCCGTAGAACTTGGCGTAGGCGTCGTTGACGTACTCGAAGATTCCTTTTTCGTTGGTGATGCAGATTCCGGCGGGGCACTGCTTGACCACCGAGCTGAAGCTCTCGCGGCTGCGTTCGAGGTCGTGCTCCATGATCCGGCGCTGGCTCGTGTCGCGCAGGACGAGCAGGAAGCCGTCCTGGCCGGTCTGGTGTACCCGGCGGGCCTTGACGTCGAAGAAGACCTTGCCGTTGACCGCGAGCTCCAGCTCCATCGAGACCTCGCCCTTGTCGCCGATCTGGCGGAGCTGGTTGCGCACGAAGGCGGTCTTCTCGCCCAGGAGGGTCGAAAGGTTCTTGCCCAGGACCATGGCCGGGGTCCAGGCCAGGGTCTGCGACATGGCCTCGTTGAAGAAGGTTACGGTGAGGTCCTCGTCGGTCTCGATGAGCAGGTCCGAGATCTGGTGCATGATCTCGACCTGGTGGGCCAGCCGTCGGTTGGCGAGCTTGAGGCTGGTGATGTCCTCCAAGGAGCAGAGCAGCAGGGTCCTGCCGAGCGAGTGGTCGAACCAGTGCTTGGCCGTCAGGCGCAGGACCTTGTAGGCCGTCTCGTTGGAAACGGGGCAAAACTCCAAGGTCTTGCTCTGGACCTCCTCCTTGGCGATCGAGTCGAGGAGCTGGTAGAAGGCGGACTTTTCCTGGCCACGGAAAAAGACGATGAAAGGCAGGTCTTTGACGGCAGCGGGCAGATGGCCGAGCAGCTCGCTGGCCTTGTTGTTCATCTCGATGACCCGTCCCTTGAAGTCCATGGACAGGATTCCGACGGGCGAAAATTCGTAGATGTCGGAAAACTTCTGGGCGGTGTTGCGCAGGCTGGTGCGGTACTGGTCCACCTCGTGGCCTTGCATCTCCAGCTCAAGGCTGTGCGTCTTGAGGTCTTCCATGAGCCTCTCCAGCCCCATGTTCAGGGCCAGGCTCTCCTCTGGTGAAATCTTGCCCCTGAGGTCGCGGATCAGATTTTTGAGCTCGTTGTAGGTGGACGTTTCGTTGGGCATGACGGAGGATTGTGTGGGACGAAATGGACAAGCTGGGATTAACGTATCTCCAAAGTGCCCTCAAGTTGCTTGAATGGAACCTCGGCATCGGGGGTGTAGTGGCCTTCGCGCAGGACGTAGAGCTTGTTCTTGGCGAACATCTCCAAGCCCAGGCCGCTGAGGCCCACCAGGGCGCCGAAGCTGGCCCAGTTGATGTAGGTCTGGGTGTTGAACTCGTCCAAGTCGTTGAGGTTGAGGCTGACCAGCGGCGCCAGCACGAAGGCGGCGGCCCCGAGCATCTTCATGGTCTGGCCCACCTTGGCCCCGCGCGAGGGCAGCCCGATGGCGCCAATGCTCTCGATGGGCACACGTCGGGTCATGTCGGGGCCATAGACGAAGGTTTCCTGGTGGAAAGGCAGAAGCGCGTCGCCGACGTAGAATTTTTCCGTTAATTTGTAGTCGGTCAAGACCAGGGCGTCTGGGCCGACTTCACGGAGGATTCCGGAGAAGTTGAGGCTGGCCAGGGTATCGCCTTCCAGGCTTCGGTCGGTCTGGAACAGAAAGATTTCCTGCCCCGGCAAGAACACCTTGAGGGTCTTGCCTTCGCCGTCCACCAGATAGGCCAGGCTCTGCGCCTGCGCGGTGAAACAGCCAGCCCAGCCCATCAGGGCGAGCATCAAGATTTTGAACTTCATCATTTTATATGTTATGAAAATAAAAGAATGTTCCTCACGCTTGGCGATGCTTGCATCAAGTGCTAAGGTAGAAAAAGTTCGCGATTTGTTGATGCGGTCGAAGTTCAACATGATATTCTGGGCCTTCACAGTCATTTTTCTGACCTTCGCGCATCCTGTGGTAGCGCAGGAGCTGGGCGCGGGAGGCTGCTTCTCGGTACACCATCTGCTCCTGGGGGCCGAGGGCCGCGTGGCGGCGCAAAGCGAGGGCGGAATGACCATCCTGCTGGCCATCAGCCAGTTCGAGACCACCACCGACACCTTTGGCCTGACCAAGCGGCATTTCGAGTTCAACATGAACCTGGGCTATCCGCTGTTCGTCTCGCAAGTGCGCCTAAGACCCTACCTGGGGGTCGGCATGAGGCTCTACAACTACTCCATCGGGGTGTTCCGCTTCAACGAGACTTCCCAACACTTCAACGCCGGACTGGAACTGGGAAGCGCCCTGATCGATCCGCTGCGCTGGTTCGTCGATCTGCGCTTCGCCCTGGCCCGCCAGGTCGCCCATCCCTACCTCGGCCTGGGCATCTACCTCGACCTGAAAAAAATCGGCCACAGAGATGAAAACGACCTGCCGCCGTTCTGATGGTGCGCGCCAAGCCGCGTCGCGCCCGAGCGGCAGGGAGCGATGCCATTTTTTGGCTAGATTCGCGCATTTGTGTTTGTCCGCAACCCTCACACTCGCCTTGGCGATGCCCCAACAAGGCTGCGCCAAGGCCCGAAAAAACGAAAACGCGATGGCCCAACAGCATACCAACCGACTCATCCACGAAAGCAGCCCCTACCTGCTCCAACACGCCCACAACCCCGTGGACTGGCATCCCTGGGGCGAAGAAGCCCTGGAAAAGGCCCGCCGCGAGGACAAGCCCCTGCTCATCAGCATCGGTTACGCCGCCTGCCACTGGTGCCACGTCATGGAGCACGAAAGCTTCGAAGACCCCGAGCTGGCCCGGATCATGAACCAGAACTTCGTCTGCATCAAGGTGGACCGCGAGGAGCGCCCCGACATCGACCAGGTTTACATGACAGCCGTGCAGCTCATCACCGGCTCGGGCGGCTGGCCCCTGAACTGCTTCGCCCTACCCGACGGCAGGCCGTTCTATGGCGGCACCTACTTCCCGCCCCAGCAGTGGCGCGTGGTCCTGGAAAGCCTGGCCCGCTCGTACCGCGACGACCGCGAGAAGGTCATCCGCGCCGCCCAGCAGCTCAGCCAGGGCGTGGCCGACTCCGAGACCCTGCTCGAAAAGGCCGCCGACGTGGCCTTCACCCAAGAGGACCTCGACCACCTGTTCGTCCGGTGGAAAAGCCGTTTCGACACCGAGCATGGCGGAAACGTGGGCGCGCCCAAGTTCCCCATGCCCGCCTCCTTGCAGTTCCTGCTGCGCTACCACTTCCAGACCCAGGACAGCGCCGCCCTGGCCCAGGTGGAGCTCACGCTCGAGAAAATGGCCCTGGGCGGACTCTACGACGGCATCGGCGGCGGATTCGCCCGGTACAGCGTGGACGGCCAGTGGCACGTTCCCCACTTCGAGAAGATGCTCTACGACAACGCCCAACTGGTCAGCCTCTACGCCAAGGCCTTCGCCCACCAGCCCAAGCCGCTCTACCGGCAAGTCGTCTTCGAGACGCTCGCCTTCGTCGAGCGCGAGCTGCAATCGCCCCAAGGCGCCTTCTACTCGTCGCTCGACGCCGACAGCCAAGGCCACGAAGGCGCGTTCTACGTCTGGACCCGCGCCGAAGTCGATTCGCTGCTGGGCCACGACTCGCCCATCTTCTGCCACTACTACGACATCACGCCCGAAGGCAACTGGGAGGACGGCCTGAGCATCCCCCGAGTCCGGCAGACGCTCGACCAGGTCGCGCAGGCCCACCAGAGCACGCCCCAGCAAGTGCAGGACGTGCTCGACCGCGGCAAGCGCGTCCTGCTGCAAGCCCGCGGGCAGCGCCCTCGCCCCGGCCTCGACGACAAGATCCTCACTGCCTGGAACGCCCTGATGGTCAAGGCCTACGTCGATGCCTACCAGACCTTCAGCGAGGACGCCTTCCTGGAGCAGGCCCTCCGCGGCGCCGAGTTCATCGGCCAGCACATGCTCCAGCCCGACGGCAGCCTCCTGCGCAACCACAAGGACGGGCGCAGCACCATCAACGCCTTCCTCGACGATTACAGCTTCACCATCGAGGCCTTCATCGCCCTCTACGAAGCCACCTTCGACGAGCGCTGGCTCGTGCAGGCCAAGCGCCTGGCCGAGCACGCCACCGAGCATTTCCTCGACCCGAAATCGGGAATGTTCTTCTACACCTCCGACCGCGACCCCGTCGTGGTGGCCCGCAAGATGGAGCTGACCGACAACGTCATCCCGGCGTCCAACTCGTCGATGGCCCACGCGCTGCACCGCCTGGGCCAGCACTTCGAGGACGGCGAGCTGCGTCGCCTTTCGCGGCAGATGCTCCTGAACGTCAAGCAGTACGCCCTGTCGAACGGGAATTTCTACGCCAACTGGGGCCTGCTGCTCCAGAGCCAGGTGTTCCCCGGCTTCGAGGTGGCCATCGCCGGGCCCGAAGCCCAGGAGGCCCGCATGGAGCTCCAGAGCCACTACCTGCCCAACGTCCTCTGGGCCGGCGCCAGCTCGCCCAGCGAACTGCCGCTGATGCGCGACCGGCACACCGAAACAGGGGCCCGCATCTTCGTCTGCCAAGGCCAGAGCTGCCTCCTGCCCACCGACCAGACCGCCGAAGCCCTGCGCATGCTCGGACGCTGAGGCATCGCCCCGGCGCACGCATCCCGCCGAGCCGCCATGGAAGAGCTCCCACCTCCTGCCGAGGTGGGCTTTCCCCAAGGGCGGCTCGGCGGCATTTTGGAGCGAGGGATTTCCGGGTGGAAATTTCGGAAACAGAACAGTTTTTTCCATACCAAGTTGCGTTCAAACATAAAATTTCACAACCAACAAAATAACATCAAGAAAACCTTGCCAACCCTACGATTCCTGGAGCAATAAGGTAATAAGGTTGTATCCATCATGGGTTAGGATTTCTACTAAGGTTGTCATTTCAGACAGGTAGCCAAGACCTTATTTTTGATTAAAACCTTAGTAGAAAATCAATTGTCGGAGTCAAAATAACCTTATTACCTTATTTTGACCTGAATTTGTAGGGTAAAGCCCAGTGGTTTTCGAGGGTGATAAATGCAAATCGATTGCCTCCTGCGGAATTCGGAAGATTCCGGGCGAATCGCAAAGGGATGGAATTGTTGTAGCCTGCCGCCCTTGGGTTGGAGCGGAACTCCGAAGGGGTGGCCTGGCCCTTCCTCCCGGTGCGGATAATTTCACCCCTTCGGGGTTCTCTTTTTTGGCTTGATTCTGCTTTCTACAATCATGGCACCCCTTCGGGGTTGGGCGAGTCTTCAAGGCAATCCATCACCAACGAAGGCAACTTGGCTTGTGAAATTGAAGAAGCCAATTTTGCAACCCTTTGAAAAACAACAAGGTAGGCTTATCTTAAAATCAATTCACTTAAAAGTGAAAGAATCTCCTTTCAGTTAACTTATGAATGAATATATTAGGAAACTGATGAAATAATTTTGTAGCCATGAGAAGCAAAACCGTCGATCGATTGCTGAAAAGCACGCCCAAGGAAACCGAGATCTTCGTGGATTTGTACGCGGACCTGGTGGTGCGCGTCAACCAGATCCTGGGCGAGAAAGGCTTGACCCAAAAGGATTTGGCCAATCGCATGGAGAAGAGCCCTTCAGAAATTTCCAAATGGCTGAATGGGGAGCACAATTTCACGCTCCGCTCTTTGGCGAAGTTGTCAGCGGAATTGGGGGAACCGCTCTTGGAGGTGCCCAAGAAAGGTGCGCACGTAGAATTTGTCGAAGATGGTTTTGTCCGCAGGACCCACACCGTTGTGAGTTATACAAAATTGGAATCGAAAGCCCTTATCAAGGATTGGCAAGTCGCCGAAGAGACAACAACCAATAATTTGATTGGCAATGCTGCATGACAACATTTTCGCACCTGAAAAAATGGCGCTGATGGATTTCAAAATGACAAAGAACCAGGTCGAAGCGCCTGAAAATTTCGACTTTGACAAAATCGCGGGCCATTATCTGGACAAATCGCTGCATCTGAGCTTCCGGCTTGAAGACAAATTGGCGAAGGCAGATTTGACCATAACGGTCAGGACGGACAGCAAGGAGCAAAATATTGGTGAGGCAAGCGGTGTTTTCCATTTAATCTTTATCTATCGAATCGAAAACCTGGAGCAGCTTTTAGTTACGCAGGAGGGCAAGAAACTGGTACTCGATGCAGGTTTGGCCAATGCCTTGTCTTCGGTTAGCTATTCCACTTCAAGGGGAATCTTGATGGCCAAGCTGCAAGGGACAGCGCTTCAAAATTTTGTCTTGCCCATTATCGACCCGAATAGCCTGCTTGTCGGCCAAGCGGATTGATTCCGGCGTCTTGTTCGACGTCGTTTCAAGTTCCTTTTCGAGGGATTTGCCCCAGCGGATTTCTTCGCCCCATCTGTGGAAGTAAGGGACTTTAATCTGGACGTCCGAAGCTGCGCTTGGGCATAGACTGCCCTTTCTAAAACAAAAATCGCGCACCTTAGGGCGCTAAGCCGTGCCCCCGGCGCGCCCATCCCGCCGAGCCGCCTTGGAAAAGCTCCCGCCTCCTGCCGAGGTGGGCTTTGCCCAAGGGCGGCTCGGCGGCTTTTTTCACTGAGGATGCTGATTTTCGGGGTTGATTTCGGATAGCGGGCCGTTTATTGTCGCGTTGATTTCGTAAATTTGCTCAACAAGACATACATTTTCCTTACTATTGCCATTCTCCATTTTTTTACCAATTGATTTGAAATCAGCATGATGAATAGCCAGGAGCTAGAAATAGAAATCGGTGCTGGATTTGGCCATTACGGGAACAAATTTCTCCGGGGCGACGACAGCAAAATTACCGAGCCGGATAAAGAGAAATGGACAAAGAACACCAGCATTTCCAACTACGTTACGGACTTTGTCGGCCATGGGCAAATCGGTGAAACTTTTCGTGATAAGAAGTTCAACCGCTTCGTGATGTGCAATCCTTATGAATATGGCTTTCAATACGCCTCCCAGGCCTTGGACTTGCTGAAAAACATCATCGCCTCAGCCGATCGGACAGTTCGCATTGAGGTTATTGGCCATAAATTAAACCGCTTCGCAAGTTTTGTTTCGATAAAGACCATTTTCAATGATGCGGAGGTCAAGAGCATGTTTCAAGAACAAGGCTTGAAATTTGAGGTTAATGAAGTTGAAATGACTGACGCAGAGCTTGCCTTGGTATATTACCAATCCGATGGCCAGAACGCGACCAAACCGAACCAAAAAACCATCATCCATGTTGAGCCCCAATAGCCATTCCGAGAGTATCCGGGAGCGAATGGTCGCGATCGACGCCGCGGGCCTCAACGGGGATCCGGCCCGGCAGGACATGTTCCGCGAGGAGTTCATCTCGCACCTGGATGCCCTGGAGGGAGTCGGCAACCTTCTCTACGAGCAGCATTCGAGGAGCCTCACCCAGATGGACATTTCCCGGTACAAGAGCAATGTCGAAAAGATTGAGCTTTGCCCTGACGCGCCGACAGATGTTTCTGACGACGCGATGGAGGATGTGCATCGTATCACCAACCTCGCCTACGACACGTTCGTAGGGCAATTGGGAAAAGACAAAAGCTCGAAAGAACTGCGCCAATTTGCCCTGTTCACAGCCGAGCGGGTTTCGAATTTCGTATGGTTCCACCACGTTTACCCCAAGATTGTCAATCCGTACACCGAGCTGGTCTCGGCGGCGCTCGAAAACCGCATCGTCTTGTATGCCAATGATTATGAGGAAGTAAAGGACTTCAAGCTGGGTGTTCGAACTAACGACAAGAATCCCAACAACCTTGCCCTGGTGGCAACCTCGAAGAGCAAGCTGGCCTCTGGCGGAAGGAACCGCTTCTCGGGATATGTGGTGGACGACCGCTACAAACTGCAGAACCGGCTCATGGACGAGCTCCGCAGATTGGCCAATGGCAAAGGCAACGCTAGGCGGATTTCGGACCTGAAGAAAGACAGCGCGTTGGGTGCCGTTTTGGCCGAGATGGACAAAAGCAACGTGCCTTTCAAGAATGTGCTTTTCTCGCTCAAGCGCCAAGGTTTGCTGGGCTCTTCGACGGCCGGCTTTTTCGTTATCCAAGGCATGGACGACATTCTGGAAACCTTGAAGCACCACCACACGAACAAACGGGGCATCGAAAAGACGATGAAAGTGCTGGTATCGGAGGCAGAGCTTCGGTTCAAACAGTCCGTCCGGTTGAATTTGGAAACCGAAAAACTCGAGCTCACGAACGTCGATGGGCGGATGCTCTTCCAAGAAGATTTCAAACGGGCCAATGAGCTCGAACGTGGAGATGAGCTGGCTTTTCTGCGCAAAAAAGTTCAGTCCCTAGAACACCAGCTCCAAGCATTGCGAAAGGGCTGAGCCGAGGCGCAGACAGCCCTGGCCAGAATGTAAAACCTCGGATGCCCGGGCGATTGGGCGTCGCAACCAACAAGCAGACAGGCCTTGCAATGCAGCAACCAAGTCATTATCTTTGTCTTGGGAAGGGAGCCCTGACTCTGGCAGCGTGCCCATCCTGTGAACTTTTGCTTCGACGAACCATACAGAAATAGGATATGCTTGCACCCCTGGACAACGAGACCATCTTCAAGAAGGCCTTCACCGACAAGGAGGTCTTCCAGAACTTCGTCAAGGACCTCTTCGACATCGAGGTCGTGGTCGAGAAGATCGAGACCGAGAAGCGGTTCGAGCCGCCCATCTCGCCCATCAACTTCGAGCTCGACATCTACGCCGAGAGCGAAGACCACAACTTCATCATCGAGATACAGAAGATCGACTACGACC
>JAIFMG010000076.1 GCA_020048645.1 Bacteroidota bacterium
GATGAGTGGGACGGCGATTGGCAAGGAAAAACCATATGCGATAAGCAAGACTGGGTCCAGCATAAAAACCATTATTTGCATTTTTCTATTTGTAACCAATTGATAATCAATGATAATTTTTGAAAGCGAATTTTAGAAATGACCTTTTTAGACCGCGCCCAAACTTGCTTTTCCATCTTTGCAAATTCATGGGTAAAATAAGGTTATTTTGATTCCGCCAATTGATTTTCCACTAAGGTTTTGCCCAAAAATAAGGTCTTATGCCAAGCCGCTTTCGAGGGTGAAATATCCGAAACATGAGTTCCCGACAAAATCGGGCCGCTTTGCCCATCCCGAAGGGATTGAATGTGGATAGCCCCGGATGAAATCCGGGGAGCGGAGAACCGCCGCGAACCAGAACCCCGCAGGCGTTCAACGCGAAAACCAAGACGCTTCAAGTCAGTCTGTCGCGCCGGATGGCAACTTGGTACCATTAGAAATTCTGACAAGTGATGGATGCAACCCTATCGACCCAGGAATCCTAGGGTTGGCAAGGGTTTCTTGATGGTATGCTTGGCGCTTCGGGCATTTGGCCTTTGGCAGCGACCTGGCATCCACGGGCAGTTTGCCCGACGATTTGCGCCTTGGCATTTTCCGCTTACCTTCGCGGGACCGCTCCACGCCCATCCTCTCGAATCCTGTTGGCTTGCCACATCAAAACCATCCCCATGAAAACATTGCTTGAAAACGAGTTCATAAGCATCCTCTTCGATGAGGAGAAAAGCATCTTGCTGAGCCGATGGAAGCCGGCATCCGAAATGATGGAATCTGGGCAGATGCTCGAGCTGCTGCAGAAGTTTGCCGATCTTGCCAGGCAACACAGGCCGGCCTGCTTCCTGGCGAACGACTCGATGAGCAAATACATGTACACCATCCAAGAGCAGGCCTTGGTGGCCCAGCAGATCCTGGGCGCGCTGCTTGGCGCGGGGGTCAAGAAATTCGCCCTGATCCTTCCAGAGGATTTCTTTGTGGAAATGGCCACGGAGCAAACCTTGGAGGAGGCGGGCGAGATACCCTTCCAACAAATGACGCTCCGGAGCGAGGAGGACGCTCTGAAGTGGTTCGCCCAGTAGCCTGGGGCAAGCCCAGGCGGGACGGACTGCTCCCCCCGGAAGCCCCGCGGCGCGGGGCCGGTGCCCTTGCCTGTCCCTAGTCGCTGGGGAACCTGTTCCAGGGCCCGGATTTGAGGTGGAGGTCCATCTGCTGGAAAGGAATCTGGACTCCCTGCTCGCGGAAGGCGGCCTCGATGGTGAACCGTATGTCGCTGGAAATCTTCTCGTAGAAGAACACGTGGTCGGTCCAGAACAAGAGCTGGAAGTCGAGCGAGGAGGCGCCGAAGTTGCGGAAGAAGACGTCGGGCGCGGGATCGGGGGCGACCCAGGGGTGGGCCAGGGCGCACTCGATGAGCAGTTGGCGGACCAGCCGCACGTCGGAGCCATGCGCGACGCTGACGTTGACGCGGATCCGGATGTTTCCGGAGATGTTGCTCCAGTTGACGATGGGGTCGATGACGAAGCGGGAGTTGGGCAGGGTCAGCTCGATGTTGTCGCGGGTGCGGATCTTGGAGGTGCGGACGCCTATCTGCTGCACCTCGCCGACCTTGCCGTCGAGCTCGACGATGTCCTTGATCTTGAGGTTGCGCTCGAAGAGCAGGATGAAGCCCGAGAAGATGTCGTTGAAGGTCTGCTGCAAGCCCAGGCCGATGCCCACGAGCAGGGCGGCCGAGCCGGCCAGGAGCAGGGTCAGCTCGACGCCGACGGTCTCCAGGGTCAGGGTGAGGGCCAGGATCCAGGTGAAGTAGCGGATGATCTGGAAGATGGAGTTCTGGGTGCCCACCTCGAGCTTCTTCTCGCTGGCGTAGCGGTTGAAGAGCTTCTGGAGCAGGAGCAGGAGCAGGTGGGTGGCCAGGAGCACGAAGATGCCCGCGCCGATGTCGAAGGGCGCGATCTTGAAGCTCTCGGTGTTGATGAGGTTCTTGGTGAAATAGCTCTCGACGCGGAACATGATGCCTATCTGCCGGAGCAGCAGCATGAGGGCCACCAGCCAGGTCAGGCGCCGGATGGAGCCGAGCAGGGCGTTGGCGTTCTCCTGCCCGACGGTCTGCGTGGCCACGAGCTGGAGCAGTATGCGCTTGGCGCCCACCACGATGACCACGGTGCCGACCAGAACCAGGGACACCAGGGCCACGTCCTGCATGCGCAGGGTGAAGCTGCCCTCGCGGAGGATGCGGTAGCCCCAGAAGTCGCGGTACTCGAAGTAGCGCCAGAAGCGGGCCATGAAGTAGAAGGCCATGCCGCCCCAGAGCAGGAGCTGGAGGCCTCCCAGGACGATGCCGCTGGCCTTGGCCGAGGCGTTCTGCTCCTGCTGCTTGCGGCGGAAGAGGCGGGTCAAGGCCCAGATCAGGAAGACGTTGACGGCCAGCATCAGCAGCAGGGTCAGCAGCTCGCCGAGGGTGGCCGAGAGCCAGGAGTTGGAGTAGAGGACTTTTTGCAGCGACATGGTTGGGCTTGGGTGTTGGGCCAAAGATAAAGGCAAATCGCGTAACTTGCGCGGAAGACCCGAACCGCCCCCGATGCGCCCGATGATTCCCCGCCTGCCGCCGCCGCTGTGGCTTCTCCTGGCCCTGTGCTGCGGGCTGGGCCCGGCGGCCTGGGCCCAGCGGCCGTCGATGCGGCTGGAGCCGCCGGGGCGCTCGAGCGCCAAGGTCCGCTTCGAGCTGGCCAACAACCTGGTGCTGCTCTGGGCCACCGTCAACGGCACGGACAGCCTGCGGCTGATCCTGGACACCGGGGTCAGGACGGGGCTGCTGACCGACCTCTCGGGCCTGGGCGAGCTGGCCTTCCCCGACGCGCGGCCCATCACGATCAACGGGCTGGGCGGCCAGGGCCCCCTCAAGGCCCTGGCCACCCGGGGCAACCTGCTGGCCTTCGCGGGCATCGTGGGCGACTCGGTGGACCTGAACGTGCTGGAGCAGGACATCTTCCAGCTCTCGGAGAAGCTCGGCACCCGGGTGAACGGGCTTGTCGGCTTCGACCTCTACGACAGCTTCGTGGTGGAGCTGAGCTACGAGCACGGCTGGGCGCGCTTCCACGAGCGGGAGGGCTACCAGGCCCGGCGGAGCCGCCGCGGGGTCTGGCTTCCGCTGCTGGTCGAGCACGGGCGGCCCTTCGTGGAGCTCCGGATACAGTTCGACGATGGGCGCTGGGCGCGGGTGAAGCTGCTGCTGGACACGGGGGCCAGCGACGCGCTGTGGCTGTTCCCGGAAAGCTCGCCGGAGCTGGAACTTCCCCGCGACGCCACGCCGGCCTTCCTGGGCGAGGGCCTCGCGGGCGAGATCGCGGGCCTCCGGGGAACCGTCGCGGCCCTGGCCATCGGGCCTTGGACGCTGGAGCGGCCGACGGTGGCCATCCCGGACTCGGCCTCGCTGGACAGGGCCTTCGTGGCCGACGGGCGCAACGGCAGCCTGGGGGCGGAGGTGTTCCGGCGCTTCCGGGTGGTGCTCGACTACCGCGGGGGCCGGGTGCTGTTCGTGCCGAACCCGAACCTCCGGGCGCCCTTCCTGTTCAACCGCACGGGGCTGGAGCTGGCGCAGCCGCTGCCGGGGCTGCGCTTCTACGTGGTGGACCGGGTGGAGCCGGGCTCGCCGGCCGCGCTGGCCGGGCTGGAGGCGGGCGACGTGCTCCAGGCGCTGGGCGGCACCCCAGCGCTGGAGCTCGATCTGGGGGAGCTCCAGCGGATGCTGGCCAAGGCCCGGGGCCGGCTGCGGGTGGACGCGGAAAGGCAGGGCCTCCGGCTCAAGGCCCTGCTGGAGCTGGAGGATCGGCGCTAGTCGCCCATCTCGGCCAGGGTGTCGCGGAGCTCATCGACGGCCTGGTCGCAGTCGCGCACGAAGCGCTCGACCAGCTCGGCGTACTTGGAGTGGCCCACGAGCATCTCCTTGTTCTTGGCCCAGGACTCCATGAACTGGAGGTACTGCGCCACGGAGTTCATGCCCATGATGGCCACGGAGGATTTGGCCTTGTGGGCCTTCTTGCCGAGGTTGTCGTAGTCCTTCTGCTCCAGGAAGGCGCGCATGTCGGTCTTGAACTCATCGACTTGTCCGAAGAAAAGCTCGATCATCTCGCGGACCACTTCGCTGCTGCCATCGGCCATGTCGAAGAGGTAGTCGAGGTTGGTGATCTTCTGGTTGGGTCTAGGTGAATGGTCTCCCACGAGGCGAATGATTTTGTCGATTAGCAATTCGGGCTTGAAAGGCTTGGAAATATAGTCGTTCATGCCGATTTCGCGGCATTTGTCCTCCTCACCCTTGGTGGCGGCGGCCGTGAAGGCGATGATGGGGACGTTCCGGAAGGGCTCGGGCATCTCCTTGCGGATGTAGAGGGTGGCCTCGTAGCCGTCCATCTCGGGCATGTGCAGGTCCATCAGGACCACGTCGAAGGTCTGGCGCTTGAGCTTTCCGATGGCCTTGCGGCCGTTGTCCACGATGGTGACCTCGAAGTTGTTCTTGGAAAGGATGGTGTTGATGTAGAACTGGTTGACCTCGTTGTCCTCGGCCACGAGCACCGAGAGCTTGCGGTCGGTGTTCTGGCGCAGGGCGGCGCCGACCTTGAGGCTCTGGCGCTGGGTCTTGGGCACGGGCTTGTTCTTCTTGCTGGATCGGCCCAGGGTCACGCTGAAGGTGAAGGTGCTTCCCTTGCCGAGCTCGCTGTTGACGTAGATCTTGCCTCCCTGGAGCTCGACGAGCTGGCGCGAGATGGTCAGGCCCAGGCCGGTGCCGCCGTACTTTCGGGTGGTGCTGCTGCTGGCCTGGCTGAAGCTCTGGAAGATCTCCTCGAGCTTGTCGGAGGGGATGCCGATGCCGGTGTCGATGACCGAGAACCGGATGACCAGGTCCTCGACGCTCTCGTCCACGAGCTGGACCTTGACCACGATGCTTCCCTTCTCGGTGAACTTGTTGGCGTTTCCGGCCAGGTTGGTCAGGACCTGGTTGAGGCGGACCGAGTCGCCCACGACCATGTCGGGCAGGAACTCGTCGTAGAGCACGTCGAAGGCGATCCCCTTCTTGGCGCAGGTCATCTTGAAGGTGCTGTTGAAGCGCTCGAGCAGCTCGAGCAGGCTGAAGTCAACCCGCTCGAGCTCGATGCGGCCGGCCTCGATCTTGGAGAAGTCGAGCACGTCGTTGACGATGACCAGGAGGTTCTCGGCCGAGACCTTTATGTTGGTGAGGAACTTCTCCTGGTCGGGCTTGAGGTCGGTGTCGAGCAGGAGCTCCACCATGCCGGTTATGGCGTTCATGGGGGTTCGTATCTCGTGGCTCATGTTGGCCAGGAACTGCTCCTTGGCCTTGAGGGAAAGCTCGGCCTGCTCCTTGGCCTTGCGCACCTCGTCGTTCTGGAACTGGACCTGCTGGAGCATGATGTTGAATCCCTCGCAGAGCTTGCCGATCTCGTCGTCGTTGACCTTTTCGGCGCGCAGGGAGTAGTCGTGGGTCTTGGAGACCTGGGCCATGGTCTGGTGCAGGCTTGCCACGGGCTGGCTGACGATGCGGCGCATGAAGCGGATGAGCATCAGGGCCATGAGCAGGAAAACGGCGAACATGCCCAGGCTGGCGAAGAGGATGACGCTGTCGCGGCTTTCGAGCAGGGAGAGCTCGGCCACGAGCATGACGTGGCCGACGAGCTCGGCGTCGCCGTTGGTGTCGTTGAAGACGGGCTTGACGATGGAGATCAGGCCGGAGCGCACCCAGATGGAATCCAGGGCGGGAGGCTGGGCCGGGTTCTCGGCCCTGCCAGGCTTGAAGACGACCTCGGCCAGGACCACGTGCTCGTCGGCCCGCAGGTCGAAGAGCTTGGCCAGGACCAGGGTGGTGTCGGCCTCCAGGCCGCTGAGGGAGCGGAGGGCGTCGCCCTGGCTCATCTCGTGGAACTGGAGGTTGCCGACGTTGTTGGAGGCGGTGATGCTGGCCATCTTCTCCAACTGGGTGGTGATGGATTCGAGCGTGGTCCTCTTGTCGTAGGAGCTGAAGACGTAGCTGAAAAGGCCCAGGGCCGCCATGCTGGCCAGCACGACCACGGTGGTGATCTTGGTGTTGATGGAGTTGTCCTTGAAAATCATGGGCGGTTCATTCAGAGTTGACGATGACGGCTTTGGTGAGCACCTGCGGGCTGATCTTGACTCCGAGGCTGACGCAGCGGCTGTAGTTGATCTGGAAGGCTGGCGCCCCCTGGCTGACGAAGATGTTGACCAGGCCTCCGTCCTGGCAGAAGTCGGCCCGGGCGTTGGCCACGGTGAGCACCCTGGAGGACTGGCGCTCGGCGAGCCAATGGTCCACCTGGGCCTGCTGGAGGCTGCCGAAGAAGAGCACCTGGAGGCCCCGGGTCTGCTCCAGCGCGTCCACCGCCACCACTTCCATCGCGCGATGGTAAACCTGCTGCCCCCGGACGGTGCTCGAAAGGATGTCCGCGAACCCGGCGTCGCCCCACACCCCGATCCGGATCGGGGCCTCGGACGACATCTCAAAGCCGGACCAGTCCGTGAACTTGATGATGCCCAGCAGCAGGTCGGCATGGGCCTGGGTGCCTTGGGCCAGGAGGGGCTGATGGCAGTTGAGCAGGAGAAGCAAGCTTGAAATGATTTTGATGATCAGTCTTTTATGCGGTGCGTTCGTGTTCAATCTTCATTGCTTTGTGGACTCGTTTCGTGCAATCGACTTCCAAAAAAATGACACGTTCAGGTGGCAATTGAGGAAGCCGCCCGCAAGCAGGCCTCGACTTCTCAACAAAATTAGCAGAAAAGCGCGTCTTATCAAAAGCAAGGAAATTCCAGTTTTGTTTCCTTGTGAAAGCCTAGACCGCTGGCGGGGGCCGCGAGTTGTTCGTGCCTCGAAGGCGTTTTGCTTAAAAATGACTAAATTGCGGCGAAACAATTCTTCGCACAAGATGAAAAACCTGGTGATTTTGTTTGTCAGCATCCTGATTTCCAGCAGCTTGTCCGCACAAGAAGAGGCGGAGGCCATCTACAACTCGGGGGTGGCCCGCATGGAGGAGGGCCTGCTGGAAGAAGCGGCGCAACTTTTTGGGCAGGCCCTGGAGGCCAAGCCCGACTTTTACCAAGCTTATTTCAACCGGGCCGTGGCCCGGGCGCGGATGGAGGACCCCGAGGCCGCCCTGGCCGACTACGCCAAGGCCATCGAGCTGGACCCCAGCCAGCCCAACGCCCACTTCAACCTGGCCGTGATCCGGTACCAGCAGGCCGACTACGCCCAGGCGCTGCCCGCGCTCGACGCGGCCATCGCCAACGGGTTCGACCAGGCGGACGCCTATTATTACAGGGGCGTGATCAAGTTCCTGGAGGCCGAGTACCCCGAGGCCATCGCCGACTTCACCGAGGCCATCGTGCGCGACAACCAGCACGCCCACGCCTTCCACGACCGCGGGAGCGCCAAGAAGATGCTCGAGGACTACAACGGGGCAGCGCTCGACTACGAGAAGGCCATCGCCCTGATGCCCGGCATGGCCCTGGCCCACAACAACCTCGGGAGCGCGCGCCGCAAGCTGGCCGACTACGCCGGGGCCGTGGCCGCCTACGACAAGGCCATCCAGCTCGACCCCGCCTACCACATCGCCTACAACAACCGCGGCAGCGCCCGATTCCAGCTCGAGGACTTCGAGGGGGCCGCCAGCGACTTCCGCGAGGCCATCGCGCTGCGGCCCGACTACGCCTACGCCCACAACAACCTCGGCACGGCCCTGATGAAGCTCGAGGACTACCAGGCCGCCGTCGCGGCCCTCGACAAGGCCATCGAGCTGGACCCCGAGTACGCCTTCGCCTACTTCAACCGCGGCAGCGCAAGGGAGATGCTCAAGGACGAGGCAGGCGCCTGCCAGGACTGGAAAAAGGCCCAGGCCTTGGGCGTGGAGAGCGCCGGGGCGCTCTCAGGGCATTGCGAATGAACCGGCCTCGAACCGCGAACCCACACCACAGGCCCATGGACAACCACAAGCGCGAACTGTTCCTGGCGCTGGCTTGCCTGGTGGCCTTCCTGGCTCCCCTGGCAGGGCTGCGCGCGCAGGAGAACGTCCCCATAGACCGGGGCGAGTTCAAGGTGGACGACAAGGACGGATTCCGAGAGGCCTGGGACAACATCGCCGAAGCGGACCGCTTCTTCGAGCTTGGCCCTTCGTACTACAAGGAGGCCCTGCCCAAGTACCTCTTCGCCAACGAGTACAACCCCGAGAACGCCATCCTGAACTACAAGATCGGCATCTGCTACATCTTCGACCAGACCCACCGCGACATGGCCGTGGACTTCCTTGAGAAATCCATCGCCCTCGATGGCGAGCTGGTCACCAAGGACCTCTATTTCCACTACGGGGTGGCCCTGCATGCCAACTCGCAGTTCCAGAAGGCCATTGGCGCGTTCGACACCTTCAAGGCCTCCCTCTCTCCCGCCGAGCTGAACTTCTCGGGCCCGGAGATCGAGCGGCGGCGGCGAGAGTGCCAGGTGGCCTTAGAGCTGACGGCCAGGCCGTTGCGCGTCTTCATCGACAATGTCGGCGACAGGGTCAACTCGCCCTACCCCGACTACAGCCCGCTGATCTCGGCCGACGAGACGGTGCTGATGTTCACCTCGCGCCGGCCGGGCAGCACGGGGGGCGAGATCGACGCGGTGGACAACTTCCACTTCGAGGACATCTACATCTGCTACCGCCAGCCCGATGGGCAGTGGTCGCCGGCCCGCAACATCGGCGACCCGGTCAACACCCGCAACCACGACGCGACCGTGGGCCTCTCGGCCGACGGCAACTCCTTCTTCAGCTACGACGGCGCCACCGACAACGGCGACCTCTTCGTCTCGGAGCTCAAGGGCAACCAGTGGTCCAAGCCCAGGGCGCTCTCGCGCGCTGTCAACTCCAAGGACCACGAGCCCTCGGCCTGCTTCTCGCCCGACGGGCGGACCATGTACTTCATCAGCGACGAGCCCAAGCTCAGCCTGGGCCTGCACGACATCTACATGGCCACGCTCGACGAGAAGGGCGAATGGGGCAACGTCCAGAACCTCGGCCCCACCATCAACACGCCCCTGGAGGAGGAGTCCGCCTTCATGCACCCCGATGGCAAGACCCTGTATTTCAGCTCCGAAGGGCACCGCGGCATGGGCGGGTTCGACATCTTCCGCTCGCAGCTCGGCCCCGATGGCAAGTGGTCCGCGCCGGAGAACCTCGGCTTCCCCATCAACACCCCCGACGACGACATCTTCTTCGTCATGACCGCCAACGGCCGATACGGCTACTTCTCGTCGTCGATGGCGGGCGGGCTGGGCTACCAGGACATCTACCGGGTCACCTTCCTGGGCCCCGAGGCGCAGCCCATCCTCAGCAACGAGGACAACCTGCTGGCCAGCATCGACCGCCCCGTGGCCGAGATGGTCGTCGAGGAGAAGATCCCCACCAGCAACCCCTTCCTGACCATCCTCAAGGGCACCATCCGCGACTCCCTCACCCGCGAGCCGCTGGAGGCCACCATCGAGCTGGTGGACAACTCCACGGGCGAGCTGGTCTCGACCTTCTACTCGAACAGCCTGACGGGCAAGTACCTCCTGCCCCTGCCCTCGGGCCGCAACTACGGCATAGCCGTCTCGGCCCAGGGCTATCTCTTCCACTCCGAGCACTTCGACATCCCCCTGGCCACGGGCTACCAGGAGTTCACCAAGGACGTGGACCTCAACCGCCTGCGCGCTGGGGCCAAGGTCATCCTCCGGAACGTCTTCTTCGACACCGACAAGTTCGACCTGCGGCCCGAGTCGAGCGCCGAGCTGGACCGGCTGGTGCGCATCCTCAACCAGAACCCGACCATGCGCATCGAGATCTCGGGCCACACCGACAACCAGGGCGACCACGCCTACAACAGCAACTTGTCGCGAAACCGGGCCAACTCCGTGGTCAACTATCTGATTTCCAAAGGAATAAACAAAGACCGTCTCGAATTTGAAGGCTACTCGTTCCGCTATCCGATCGCCACGAACGACACGCCTGAAGGGCGCCAGCTCAACCGCCGTGTCGAGTTCCTGATCATCGCGCTCTGACAATGCCCTGACCGAACAACCCACCACAAGATGAGAACCAACGCAAGCCTGATCGTCCTTTCCCTGGCCTTGTGCGCGAACTTCCAAGCCCAGGCCCAGACCCAAGTCGAAATTCCCAAGGAGGCCTTCTTCGTCCAGAAGGAAGGGTTCAAACCCGCCTGGCGCAACATCAAGCAGGGAAACCGCGAGTTCGACAGCGGCAGGCACTATTACGACGACGCGCTCGACTACTACCTGGCCGCCAGCCAATACAACCCCCACAACCCGCAGCTCAACTACGCCATTGGCGTCTGCTACCTCGCCTCGCCCAACAAGTTCCTGGCCATCAACTACCTGGAGCTGGCCTACCAGGCCGACGACAGCGTGGCCCGCGACATCCTCTACCAGCTCGGGAGGGCCTACCAGCTCACCTACCAGTTCGACAAGGCCACCGCTTCCTACCTGGCCTTCAAGCAGTTCCTGCAAGACGAGCTCGAGGGCTCGCGCCGGCAGTCGCGCCAGGCGCAGGGCCTCTTCCAGGCGCGCGTGGCGGTGCTCGACAAGCTCATGGCTGAATGCGCCACCGCGACGAGCCTGGTGGCGCGGCCCGAGCGGGTGCTCATCTCGAACCTTGGGCCCAACGTCAACTCGCCCTTCCCCGACTACGCCGCCTTCTTCAGCCCCACCGCCAACGAGCTGCTCTTCACGGCCCGCCGCGAAAGCACCACCGGGGGACGCACCAACCTTCTGGACGACCAGTACTTCGAGGACATCATGGCGGCCCAATGGCTCAATGAGCAGTGGCAGCCCGCGCTGGGCCTCGACGGCAAGCTCAACACCAAGGGCAACGACGCCATCGTCGGCATGGCCCCCGACGGCAAGACCCTCTTCCTGGCCAGGGGCAGGAAGCGCAACGGCGAACTCTTCGAGTCCAGGCTCGACCCCGCCTCCCTGCAATGGGAAAAACCCAAGCCGCTCCGCGCCGTCAACTCCAGGCGATACCAGGAAATCTCGGCTTCCATGACCGAAGACGGGCAGACCCTCTATTTCATCAGCAACGACACCAAGGCCGGATATGGCGGATTCGACATCTTCATGGTCGAAAAGAACGAGCGCGGCAAATGGGGCAAGCCCACCAACCTCGGGCCCAAGGTCAACACCCCCTACGACGAGGTCTCCGTCTTCGTCTCGCCCGACGGCCTCTTCCTCTACTTCTGCTCCAACGGGCACAACACCATGGGCGGATACGACATCTTCCGCCTGCCCACCGACGTGCGAGGCCAGTGGGGCACGCCCGAGAACATCGGATACCCCATCAACACCCCCGACGACGAGTCCTTCTTCATGATGCTGGACGACCGCAGGGCCTTCTACGCCACCTACCGGGAGGATGGCCTGGGCGACAAGGACATCTACGAAATCTTCTACCTCGGCCAGGAGAAACCGTCCTACCAGTCCAACGAGGACGATGCCTTGGCCGCCGACCTCCGCCAGGTTTCCGCGACGCCCTTGCCGGCCCTGCTCGGCACCATGGTGCGCGGCAACGTCCGCAGCCTCGGGAGCGGGCTGCCGCTGGCCAACGCCACGGTCCAGGTCATGAACATGGCCAACCGCCTGGTCATCAACACCCTACGCACCGACGCAAAGGGCGACTTCTCAGCGATGGTCCTGGCCGACAGCCTCCTGCTCCGCGCCGACGCGCAAGGCCACTTCTTCAAGATCGGAAAGCTGAAGCTCCCGCAAGCCGGCGCCTTCCAGACCGTTCAGGCCGATTCGCTGGCCCTCCAGGCCATCGCGATCGGCGCCAAGGTCGTCCTCCAGAACGTCTTCTTCGACACCGGCAAGGCCGAGCTCCGCGCCGAATCCTACCCCGAGCTGGACGCCCTGGCCCGCTTCCTGCGCGACTATCCGGAGGTCCGCATCGAAATCTCGGGCCACACCGACAACACCGGCAACGCCCGCGCCAACCTCACCCTCTCGCAAAACCGCGCCGACCAGGTCGTCAAGTACCTGGTCAACCAGGGCATACCGGGGACCCGCTTCACCGCCAAGGGATACGCCGACCAGCAGCCCATCAGCACCAACGCCACCCCCGAAGGAAGGCAGCAGAACCGTCGCGTCGAGGCAAAAATCACGCAGGTGGACTGACCACGGCCCCCTCTTCCCCAACGACAACGAGAAAATGAAACATCAAGCCAAGGAACAGCAGCGTTACTTCACGCACGAAGACCTGCTCACCGCGAAGGAGAACCTTCTAAAGGTAAACCCGGAGGTGGTCTCCAAGTTCCTCGACAAGCGGCCGGAGGGCGAAGCGATGGCCCGCTTCTCCGTCGTGTTCATGACGCCCAAGCGTCAAAACGTCGAGCAGTTGCTCAAACGGCTGGAGGAGCTCGACTGCTGGGCAGAATTCTCGTTCAACAAAAAAGAGAAACGCTATGCTGTCCGGGGCGATACCGCCCCAACGCTGGTTTCGGTGCCCGTGGCCAACCAACTGGGCGAGCGGATGAGCGACTTGGGATTCGAACTTGACTGCGCGTTCTTCGGCCTGGCTTTGCTAGAAGAGCAAGAGGCGCTGGAAGCGGGGTTGCGATGCAAGAAAAGCCACCTTGAGAAGTCCAGGCTGATGATCAAGACCTTTCTTGACCAGGGCGTCTCCGAAAGACTGCTACTGCACCTTGAATACTCGTTTCGTGCGGACAGCTTGGAAAAAGCCCAGAAATTGAACGAGAGGCTCGACAAAATCGGCTACTTCACGCAGAAACCTGCTCTCCAAGACGACGGCTCCTACCTGCTGCGGGGCTGGACGTCGCGCAAACCCTTGTTTGAGCTCGCGATTCGAGAATGGACGTCGCTTATGTGCCAATTGTCCCAAAACCACGCCTGCGCCTTCGAGGATTGGAGGACGTTCCCGGAGCAAACGATCGTGCTGCCTTCTCGCAAAAGACGCTTCCACAGCTTCACCATTCACCTCGAAAACAAGAAGGCTGAGTTGGCCACCAGCCCGAAGACCCTGGCCATGCTCTACCAGGATGGGGTTACCGACCAGATGTCGCTCCCCTTGAACTTTCACTTTTTCACCAACAAGTCCGAGAAGGCCAACAAGCTCATACAGGCCTTGGCCGCACTGGGATACAAGTGGTCGCGCCGAAGGTCGCTGCCTTTCTTTGACGTGGAAATCGAGGGGTGGACCACACCCATGCGCATGGACGAGGAAACCGTGGTGGCCTGGTCGCAACGGATGTGCGACTTGGGATTTGAGCACGACTGCAAGTTGGATGGCTGGGGTACTTACGCCCCCCCGAAAATTCCTCCGAAGGAGGAGTAGGCCCCATCCGAAGAACCGAGCCCCATTCACTACCGCTTCAACTGCCTTCGGATCTCATCAAGTTGCGCTTCCGTCAACCCTGTTACGGTTACGAGCATCTCGTTCGGGTAGCCGGCGATGATGCCCTTTTTGGCGACTTCAACCAATTCGGAATTTACGGCCTTGCTGACAGCCCTCCTGACGGCCAGGTCGATCTTTCCCCTCTCGTCCTGCCGCCGCATCTCGGCGTAGTGGTAGGCCTCCAGGTCCGCCCTGGTCCAGTTGTGCCGGGCCGCGTCCTCGTAGGCGCGCCGCAGGCCCTCGTCCTCGACCCCGGACGGGATGACCGACAGGTCCGCGGCGTGCTTCAGGAAGAAGGCCCACTTGTCAACCAGCGACTCGCAACGCTCCAGGGACTTGTCGAACTTGGCCAGCTCCATGAAGTTGTACTCCATCCCGTCCAGGGTCGCCTTCCGCGTGCTCAGGTTCACCGTCCGGTG
>JAIFMG010000043.1 GCA_020048645.1 Bacteroidota bacterium
TGCAGCAAAAGGAGAAATCCGACCTGGAAAAGCTCCGGGCATTGCAGGAAAAAGAAAAGTCCGAACAGGAAAAGCTCCGGGCATTGCAGGAGAAGGAGAAATTCGAGCAAGAGCTGGAACGGCTCCGGATTCAACTGGAGGAGCTCCAGAAGCGGGACAGGACGGACGACTGATGCACTTGAATCCGAAAGCCAAGCCACGCTCGCCCGTTTTTCGTCAATTTCAAGGCTGTAAAAAGGCCCAGCGGGAAGCCAAGGTCTAACCCAAGCCCGGGCGCCCGTGGCGCCGCGGCCAAGCGTCCGCCCAAAACCCAAAAAAGCTCCCGCGCAGTGGCGGGAGCTTTTTGGGTTTTGCGGACACAGGCGATCAAGGCGTCAAGTAGTCGTCCGTCGGGTGCAAGGCCACCACTTCGATGAGCGAGCCTTTGCGCAGCACGAACTCCGAGACGCCCACCTCGGTCTCCGTGGAGCCCCAGTCGTAGGTGTAGCCCAGGCGGGTCCAGGGGAAGCGCGGGGGGAAGTACGAGTAGAGGATGTTGTCCTGGAACCACGCGGCGTGCTCGGCGGGCGCGTCCTCGGCCAGCTCCGCCACGGCGGCCGCGTCGTTGGTCTCCGGGTCGGCGCTGGGTCGGAAGAGGTCGTCCACGCGCACCCACATTTCCACGAAGTGGCTGTACTCGTTTTGCGGCGGAAGGCCCAGCAACTGCTTGGCCCTCATGGCGGGATCGGAAACCGAAGTCTGTCCCGCGAACCAGTCCTTCACCTCGGGCACGGTCGTCACCCACATCTCGCCCCAGGAGTTGCGGGTGGTGTCGCCCGCGCTGAAGCTGTCCGGGAAGCGCGTCCAGGTCAGCACCAGCACGCGGTCGGCGCCGTCGGGGGCCTCCGAGAAGCTCAGGTTCGGGTTGTCGGGCGTCAGCGCCACCAGTTGGTCCGTAACTTCGTCCGGCTCGGCCACCATCGCGTCCTCAATCGAGAGAAGGTAGCGCTCCTCGAGCGTGAGCGTGTCGGCCGTGGGCGTGGCGGTCTCCTCCTGCTGGCAGGCGCCAGCGGCCAGGAGCATCAGGGCAAAAGGCAGAAATCGTTTTGTCATGGGTTTGGAGATTGATTCGCCAACAAAATTAAACCAAAATGCCCAAGTAGCCGATAGCTTTTTTGTCCACCTTGATGCCAAGTTGCCTTCGGTGATGCAATGTCCCAAGCACCCATTTCTGACCAATCCGGGCTGTTCTGACCCTATCCATCGCCGAATTGTTGCACCCTTTCAGGATTCATGGGCTTCACCCCTAGCTATGTTCAGTAAGATTTCAAAATTAACTAGCATTAAATTTCAAATTAATGTTCAAATGAATATGTTAGCGCGGTCTAAAAAGATCACTTCTAAAATTCGCTTTCAAAAATTATCTTTGATTATCAATTGGTTACAAATAGAATAATGCAAATAATGGTTTTTATGCTGGACCCAGTCTTGCTTATCGCATATGGTTTTTCCTTGCGAATCGCCGTCCCACTCATCCCCTCTAATTTTGATTTCGAAAAATTTTCGTGCCCTTCGTGCCTTTCGTGGACAAATCCCCCGGTTTTTAGACTGGACTCATATGTACTTTTTCTTCATCCCATTGAATTAAAACACATAGGCACATAGTTTGAAATCAAATAGTTACATAGAAAAAAACTATGTGCCTATGTATTTTCACTACTGTGCCTATGTGTTTAAAGGCGCCAAAAGGATAATGAAAAATAATTTTAGGAACTTGCTTATTTCAGCTTTGAACGCGATTGGGTATCAGAACGCGTAGCTGGCCGAGAGGTAGAACCGGCGTCCGAAGCCGGGCAACTGGTGCGGCCTTTCGTAGCTGGTCGCCGCCCAGGTGGCCTCGGCCTCGAAGGGCATGACGTTCCAGACGTCCTGCCCCAGGACGTTGTCCACGCGGACGGAGGCCCGCACGCCGGGGAAACCGAGCTTGGCGAAATCCTGGCCGATGTTGAGGTTGAACTGGGTGCTGGCGGGAATCTGGTGCAGGAAGAAGTAGGCGCCCGAGGCCGGGTCTGCCGGGTGGTAGCTCTGGATCTTGCCATTGTGGAGCATCTCCAGCGCCAGGAGCGTGCCCGTGGTTCGCCAGTGGCGCGAGGCGCCCATCTTGAGCAGGAAGCTGGGCGAATCGAGGGCCTCGTACTGGTTGGGCAAGAGGACGCCTTGCGGGTCGCGGAAGAAGTTGTAGGTGTCGGTGGGCTTGCGCAGGGCGTAGTAGGTGGCGTTGGCCCAGGCCTCGATGCCTTCGAGCGGGCGGAAGGCCAGGGCCAGCGAGCCGCCCGTGTTGTGCCATCCGGTTCCCTTGGTGAAGGAGTTCACGGCCGAGTTCCACTGGTAGATTTCGGAGCCGACGAGGTGGAAGGCATTGGCCACCAGGCTGATGCTGCTGCCCAGCATAGTGCTCAGCGCGGCTTCGTAGTTGGTGGTCTTCTCGGATTGGGCGTCGCCGAAGGCCAGGGGCAGGCGGTTGATTTCCTGCGAAGGCACGGCGCGGAAGGCCTGGGCGTAGATCAGGCGCAGGTTGGTCCGGTCCGAGAAGCGGTAGTTCAGGGCCAGCCGGGGCGTCAGGTCGCTGGCCACGCGGTCCTCGGCCAGGATGGGCTCGAAGCCGGTAGGCAGGCCATCCTGCCAGGCCGTGGCGCTATAACGCAGCTCGCCGCCCAACTGCCGGAACACCCGATCGACGGTCTGCTGGTCGAAGCGCAGGCCCGCGATGACCGAGAACGCCGGCCAGGGCGTGTAAATGGCCTGGGCGAAGGCCCCCAGCGCGCTGCCCTGGGCAGAGATGCCGCCCCACCGCGCCCAGCCGATGAAGGCGTTGTTGGCGTAGCTGAAGCGCTGGTAGTTCTGGTAGTCGGCTACCTTGAAGTTGCCGCCCAGCATCACGTTCAGCTTTTCGCGGGCGATGGGCGAAAGCAGGAAGTTCATGTCCGTCACATGGTCCACGCCCTGATAGACGAACTTGGCCCCGCCGCCATTGGCCACCAGCCGGGCCGTGTCGAGGTCGGAGGGCCGCACGGCCGCGGAGACGTACTCGTAGAAATCGCCGTCAGGGTCGAGCAGGAAGGCGGCCTGGCCCTGGCTGAGGATGCTGTCCGAGGAAAACGCGTTCGCGAACACGGCTCCGCTGAGGCGGGGCACGGCCCGCTGGACGTCGTAGGCCGCCACTTCGCGGTTGGTGTTGGCGTTGTGCCACAGCTCGAAGCGGAAGCCCTTGTCGGCCAGCCAGCCGCGGCGGGGCTCGTATCGGATGAAGGCCGAGCCGGAGCCCCAGGCCCTGTCGTTCTCGGGGTGGTTGAACGTTACGTTGTCCTTGGGCCAGACCCAGTTGCTGCGGCGGCTGAACAGGAAGGCGCCGACCGTGAAGTCGCCATAGGCCAGGTCGAGCTTGAAGTTGGGAGCCGGCGCGCCCACGGCCAGGGCCTGGCGCTCGGCGGAGTTGTCGGCCCGCAGGTAGAAGTCGGTGCCGAACTGGAAATCCGCCACGCCGTCCTGGCCGTAGGCGTTGTACCAGTCGGTCCGCGTGTCGTAGGCCACCTGCCCGCTGAACCAGTCGAGGTGGAGCGCGTAGCGGAAATCGCCGTGCTTCTGGCGGAGGTCGAGCGCGTACTCCAGCGCCTGCGAGGCCTGCCCCAGCATGGGCGCGTTCAGGCGCAGGCTCACGCCCGGCTCCTGCCGGGTGATGATGTTGACCACGCCCAGCACCGAGTTGTTGCCGTAGAGGGCCGCCCCCGGGCCGCGGATCACCTCGATGCGCTCCACGAAGCTCAGGTCGTTCACCAGGTCGGCGTAGAAGTCGCCGAAGTGGAAGTTGTCGTTCAGCTTCATGCCATCCACCAGGAACAGGATGCGCCGCTGCGTGTTGTTCGAGAAGAATCCGCGGAAGTCCACGTTCGTGTTGTGGCCCTCGAAGTGGGCGTAAACCTCCGGCACCCGCGCCAAGACCTGCGCGAGATCCTGGTAGCCATAGCGTTCGATGTCCTCGCGGGTGATCACCGTTACCACGGCCGGGGCGTCCATCAGCCGCTCGGCGGTCCGCGTCGCCGTCACGACTTCCAAGGCCATGAGCTCCTCCAGGCTCATCGTAAACAAGTCGTCTTGGGCCATCAGGCCCGCGCCGCTTGGCAACGCGCTGGCCAGCAGGGCAAGTAGGTAGATTTTCTTTTTCATGTGCTTTGGTTTTTGAGGTGAGATGAATGAGCTTTGTTTCCGAAAAAAACGCCTTCCAACCACAAAGCGCGCGAAGCCCGTGGCGACAAGCGGAGTATCGACATGCGATCTGTTGGTTTTCAGCTTTAAATTTTGAGCCCAGTAAAAAAAAGTCATTTTTTTACATGTATTGATTTTTAACTAATTGATAATCAATAATAATATTATGAAAAGTATTGTAGAGATGGCTTTATTAGACCGCGCTCAATTTTGAAAGGCCAATCCTGGCATGGAAAGAGGATGAAGCCTTTGCCTACCCTGTCGGCTTGCCCCGCCAATGCCACCCGTTTTCCCTGCCAGGGCCTTAGCGGCTTCCCAATTTAACACATCGCTCACGTTTTAGAAACATTTTTTCACCAATGGCAAAACATTTTCGGCTGAAATGCCAATTTTTGATGTTAAACTTGCGGAGAATGGCGGAAAATGGCAGACCAAATAAGCGAAAAGAACGACCTAGCAACAGAATCGCTGGATGGACTAAAAGAATGGGCATACCAGGGCATTTTCCTTTTTCGTAGCTTTGGCCCATCAAAAAGAAACGAAACAGTTGAAACCATGAAACCAAGATTGTCCATGCTTTTCCTGGCCTTGCTGTGGCACGCGCCGGCCGCCTGGGCGCAATGCTCCGACCCCGGCTACCAGGACGGCAACCTGAACACCTGCACCACCGGCTACCTCGGCGCCACGGGCCAGGACGAGGGCACGAGCATCCGCATCCTCGGCAACGGCGACATCGTCGTGGCGGGCAAGTTCCACGGCATCCCCAGCCCGCAGAACAGCTACAACTACTTGGCCGCCAGCGCCAATTCCACGGGCATGGTGCTCATCTTCAGCCCCGACGGCAGCCAGCTCAAGGCCGCCGCCCGCCTGGGCGACCAGGTGGACGACATGGACGTGGACCGCGAGCGCGACCAGATCGTGGCCTATGGCAGCTTCGGCCTGGCCAAGCTCAACGCCGACGGCAGCCAACTGGTCTGGAGCAAGACCCAGAGCCCCGTGGGCACCGTGGCCGCGCCCGCCATTTACAGCACCGGGCGCCGCGTCAGCGTGGGCCAGAACGGCGACATCGTCGTGCTCGGCAACACCGGCAGCGCCTCGGCCAGCGACGGCTTCGCCCTCCTGTTCGACCACCAGGGCAACCCCATCGGCGGCACCATGAGCCTGCCCCGGAGCGGCATCGGCGGGGGAACCTACAACGAAAAGTGGGAAGACATCGCCCTCGATTCGCAGGGCAAGCGCATTTTCGTAACCGGAACCATGCAGCGGTGCAGCAGCTACCAGAGCTCATTCCTGGTGGCCTACAGCTACGCCTCCGAGAACTTCGGCAGCGAGCTCTGGCAGTCGTTCTCCCTCTGGTGCTCGGGCGCCGATGAGCAGAACCTCGAGGCCGACGCCCGCGGCAAGCGCGTCGAGTTCGCCAACGGCGAGCTGCTCTTCGTGGGCCATGCCGACGGCGGCAACAACCTTTTCACCCGAAAGGCCAACGACTTCGAGACCAGCGAGCCCAACCTGGTGGCCATCGACCGGTGGAACAACGGCGCCGGATTCGGCAGTGGCAAGATCGGCTTCTTCGCCCGCCTCAACCCGCAAGACGGGACCGTCATCAAGAGCCAGTTCCAGTTCTCGTCAACCGGGGTGAACCAGGCCCGCAGCTTCGAGATCCTGGCCATCGGCGCGCAGGAGGACGGGCAGGTGCTCATCGGCGGCATCTCCAACAAGGACATGCCCAACCGCGCCAACCTCCAGATCAACGGCACGCCGCTCGGAGCCCGCGTGGACGATGAGGCCTGCCTGATCGGCGTGCGCCAAGACTTCGCCCTGCGCAGCCTGGTGGCCGGCTTCACCGGAACCCAGTCGCCCTCCACCTCCGCCATCACCGCGCTCGACGCCCACAACGGCAAGGTGGCCGTCCTGGGCAAGACCCAAGGCGGCATCATCACGCATTCGCCCCTCGACGGCAGCTTCTCGTCCGACCAAGACGTTTTCCTCAGCATCTTCAACCAGACCTCCCTGGTAACGGGCATCGCCGACCCCGAGGCGAGCGAGCCGGCCATTTTCCCCAACCCCGTGCAAGGAACAGCCGAGGCGCGCCTGCCGCTCCACTGGCAAGGCCCCGGCGCGCGGCTGTCCATCCTGGCCCTCGACGGGCGGCTGGTGGCCCAGCACACGCTGCAAGGCACGGCCAGCCAGCCCCTTCCGGCCTTGCCCTCGGGCTTCTACCTGGCCCGCTTCGAACAGGGCGGAAGGACCGCCTACCAGAAACTTGTCGTGCCCTGAGGCCGGAAGACGCCCCGCGGCATAGCACGACAACAAGCCCCATCGACCCAGGCAGACGAACGGTCGATGGGGCTTCGCGTTGAAATCGGGCAAAAGGCTTATTTTTGTCGCCGCAAAACCCAAAAGTCCAACAGCATGAGCTTCCCCATCCGCCCAGCCCAACGCAAAGACGCCGAGACCATCGCCCGGTTCCAGGTCCTGATGGCCCAGGAGACCGAGGGCGCCCGCCTGGAATGGGAGACCGTCCAGAAAGGCGTTTCCCGCGTCTTCGACCAGCCCGAGCACGGCTTCTACCTCGTGGCCGAGCGTGACGACCAGATCCTGGCCTGCACCCTGCTCACCTACGAGTGGAGCGACTGGCGGAACGGGCAGGTGCTCTGGATTCAGTCGGTTTACGTGCTGTCCGAACACCGTGGAAAAGGAATCTTCCCATCCATTTTCTCCTACCTCCAGCAACTGGTGTTCGAATCCAAGCAGTACGTCGGCCTGCGGCTCTACGTGGACAAGAAAAACCACGCGGCCAAGGCCGTTTACCAAAAACTGGGAATGGATTCCCAACATTACGAACTTTTTGAATGGATGCCCTCATCCGAAACAAAACAAAATCCTTAATCATGGAAATGCAAATCAAGCTCAACCGCCTCAACGACGCCATCCACTTCGAGGCTGTCAACGAAAAAGGCAACCGCGTCGAAATGGACGGAGCCGCCAGCATCGGCGGACAAGGCAAAGGCATGAGCCCCATGGAGCTGCTGCTCGCGGCCGTCGGCGCCTGCGGGGCCTTCGACACCGTGGACATCCTCAAGAAACAGCGCCAAGACCTCCAAGACATCCGCCTGAGCGTAACGGGCGACCGCGCCGACGAGGGCACTCCCAAGCCGTTCCGCGGCATCCACATCCACTTCGACCTCTTCGGCACCGTCGATGCCGCCAAGGCCGAGCGCGCCGTGCAGCTCGCGGTCGAAAAATACTGCTCGGTGGCCGCCAGCTTTGACCCGAAGATCAGCATCACCCACAGCTTCAAGGTCTTGCAAAACCAAGAAGCGCAAGCATGAAGCTCGAAGACCTGATTGGCAACACGCCCCTTGTCGAGCTGCGGCACCTGAACCCCAACCCCAAGGTGCGCATCCTGTGCAAGCTCGAGGGCCAGAACCCTGGCGGCAGCGTCAAGGACCGGGCCGTCTTAAGCATGATTTCCAGCGCGTTGCAACGGGGCCAGATCAAGCCGGGCGACAAGCTCGTCGAGGCCACCAGCGGCAACACGGGCATCGCCCTGGCCATGATCGCCAACGTCAAGGGCCTGAAAATGACCCTGATCATGCCCGAAGGCGCCACCCGCGAGCGCATCCTGGCCATGCAGGCCTACGGGGCCGAGGTCATCCTGACGCCCGCGGCCAAGACCATCGAGTACGCGCGCCAAATGGCCGAGCAAATGGCCGCCTCGGGCGAGTACTTCCAGCTCAACCAGTTCGCGAATCCGGACAACTTCTGGGCGCACCACCGGACGACAGGCCCCGAGATCTGGCGCGACACCCAAGGCCAGGTAACGCACTTCGTCTCCGCGATGGGCACCACCGGCACCATCATGGGCGTCTCGCGCTTCCTCAAAGAGCAGAACCCGGCCATCCAGATCGTCGGGACGCAGCCCAAGCCGGGCTCGCAGATTCCCGGCATCCGCCGCTGGTCGCCCGATTTCCTGCCCGCCATCTTCGAGCCCGGCCGCGTGGACCGCGTCGTGGACGTCAGCCAGGAGGAGGCCACCCTCATGACACGCCAAATGGCCGCCAAGGAGGGAATCCTCGCCGGTATGAGCAGCGGCGGAGCCCTCTTCGCCGCCCTCGAAGTCGCCAAGGAGCTCGAATCGGGAACGATCGTCTGCATCACCTGCGACCGCGGGGACCGCTACCTCAGCTCCGACTTGTTTGGCTGAACTATCACCACACTGCAAAAATGGAAATTCCATTTTTGCAGTGTGGCTTTATTCCATTGAACCGAACCTGCTGGCCAACGCCTTGACATCAACCCCAAAAAAAACAGGTTCCTTAACTTTTATCTTTCCAAAAAATGATGAGCAAAAAACTTCAATGGTCAGGAATCCTGACATCCGCGGCACTGCTGATGGCCGGCTGTGGCGATCCGCAACCCACCGCGCAACAGGAGGAAATCCACCCCGACGCGCTGGCCGCCATCCAGGCGGTCAACATGGACAGCACCTTGCAGCCGGGCGACGACTTCTTCCGCTACGCCAACGGCGGATGGATGAACAGCCACCCCATCCCCGCCGACAAGAGCAGCTTCGGGGCCTTCAACGAGCTCGACGAGATGAACAAGGAGAAGCTGCAAAGCCTCATCCTCGAAATCTCGAAAATGGACGCCGCCGATGGGTCCAACGAACAGAAAATCAGGGATTTCTACAACAGCGGGATGGACAGCCTCAAGATTGAGCAGGACGGCCTGACCCAGCTCAAGCCCTTCTTCGACGAAATCGAGGCCATTTCGGACAAGGCATCGCTGGTCAAGGCCATTGGCAAGCTGCAAAGCTACGCCATCATGCCGCTCTTCTACTTCTCGTCGGGCCAAGACAAGCAGAACAGCCAGGATGTTACGGGCATGGTCTGGCAAGGCGGGCTCGGCCTTCCCGGCCGCGACTACTACACCGAGCAGGGCGAGCCCTTCGAGGGATTCCGCACGGCCTACAAGCAGCACATCCAGAACATGTTCGAGCTGCTGGGCGACGACGAGGCCACCGCGGCCAAGAACGCCAAAGTGGTCTGGGAAATGGAGCTCCAACTCGCCATGGCCTCCAACACCAACCTCGAAAACCGCGACGAGCACGCCACCTACAACCGCATGACCCAGGAGGAGCTCCAGGCCCTCATGCCCGACTTCGACTGGAAGCTCTTCTACGAGCAGGTCCAGGCGCCCGTCTCGGACGTGGACGTTTCGCAACCCAAGTTCGCCCAGGAAGTCAGCAAGATGGTCGCCCAGCGCGGCCTGCCCGAGTGGAAGGCCTTCCTGCGCTGGAAGCTCATCAGCGACCTGGCCGACTACCTGCCCCACGCCTTCGTCCAAGAGAGCTTCAGCTTCTACAGCACCACCCTCTCGGGCGTCGAGCAGATGCAAGACCGCTGGAAGCGCGTCCTGGGAGCCACCAGCGGAGCCCTGGGCGAGGCCATCGGCGAGGCTTACGTCCACAAGTACTTCCCGCCCGAAGCCAAGGAACGCATGTTGGAACTGGTTGGAAACCTGCGCGTTACCCTCGAAGAGCGCATCAAGGCCCTCGAGTGGATGGGCCAGGAGACCAAGACCCGCGCCCTGGAGAAGCTCGCCACCATGAACACCAAGGTCGGCTACCCCGACAAGTGGCGCGACTATTCCGGCCTGAGCATCACGCCCGACTCTTACGTGCTCAACGTCCTGAACAGCAGCAAGTTCACCATGGCCTTCCGCCTGGACAAGATCGGCAAACCCGTCGATAAGGACGAGTGGGGAATGACGCCGCAGACCGTCAACGCCTACTACAGCCCCAGCAAGAACGAGATCGTCTTCCCGGCCGCCATCCTCCAGCCGCCCTTCTTCTACATCAACGGCGACGACGCGGTCAACTATGGCGCCATCGGCGTGGTCATTGGCCACGAGATGACCCACGGTTTCGACGACCAGGGACGCCTCTACGACCACGAAGGCAACCTCAAAGACTGGTGGACGCCTTCCGACTCGGCCGCCTTCGCCCAGCGCGCGCAGCTCATCATCGACCAGTACAGCACCTTCGAGGCCCTCGAAGGCCAGTTCGTGGACGGCGCCCTGACCCAAGGCGAGAACATCGCCGACATTGGCGGGCTGATCGTCGCCTATGCCGCCTACCAGCGCGCCAGCCAAGGCAAAACCCAGCCCAGCATCGCCGGATTCAGCCCCGAGCAGCGCTTCTTCCTTTCCTACGCCCAGGTCTGGCGCCAGAACATGCGCGAGGAGGAACTGCTCAACCGCCTGAAAAACGACGTACACTCGCCCGGCGAGTTCCGCGTCAACGGCGCGCTCTTCCACATCCCGCAGTTCTACACCGCCTTCGGCATCCCCGAAACGGCCGCCCTCTTCCTCAAGGAAGGCGAGCGCGCCAACATCTGGTAAGCGACACGAAAGCTCCCGCAAGCAACAAAAAAGCCGCCCCTCGCCGGGCGGCTTTTTTGTTGGAAAATGCAGAAGCAAAACATGATGAATAAAATCCACGGATAGATGTTGGGCGAAGCGATTCAGGGCTTGACCACAGGCATCGTCCAAACGCTTTGCCCAATTTCCACGGAAAAGAGATAGACGCCCGCGGGCAAATGGCCCAGGCCTTCGAGCCGCGGGATTTCGCCCGGCGCGATAGGGCGCCGCGCCAGGACGCGTCCGCTCAAATCGCGCAGCAGCATCTGCCCGCCCTGCGGAAAAAGGCCCACGTCGGCCCGCAGCTCCAGCCGATCGCCGAAGGGGTTGGGGAAGACCGCAAGGCCTTGCAGCACAGGGCTTCGCGTGGAGACGGTGGCGCCTTCGCAAGCCCAGTGGGCCAGCCAGCCCGCCTCGCTCGTGGCGCCATCGGATTGGAAACGGAAGGTCAGCGCGCCGCTGCGTCCCACCAGCACCACCGAGTCGTGCTCGCCCGTCAGGCTGGCCAGCAGCGGCGCCTGCGTGTCGAGGCCGTCGTGGACAAACAGCGTGTCGTAGTCGAGCTCGACGTGGAACTCCTCGAACCAGACCGTGAGCGAGTCGGCGGAGGCCGGGCGGATCGTGAAGCTGTAGTCCTCGTTGTGGAAGTAGTTGCCATGCGGGCCGCCCATGTCCGTGAAGACGCCCCGGCAGGTCTGGTCGCCGCAGTCGGTGAACTTTTCGCGGAGCAGGTCCCAGAGGGCCGTCTGGCTGCCATCGTATCCCAAAGCCCAGATGCCGATGCCGGCGAGGCGCTTCATTTTCACCATGTCATACTTGAGGCCGAGGCTCTGGGCGTCGTCGTACCAGGCCTGGGTCCACTGGCCGCCCGACTCGTAGCGGTAGTAGGGCACCGAAGCATGGGCCTCCCACTCGCGCCCGTAGGCGGCGGCGTTGCTGACGGCGTTGGTGAAGGTGACGGCGCTGCCCTGCCCGCGGGTTGTGGCGTTGAGCCCGGGGCCGTTGGTGGGCCAACTGTAGCCGTAGTAGGGAATGCCCAGGCCAAGCTGCTCGGGCGGCAGACCCTTGTTGAGGTAGTAGTCGGTGGAGCGGGTCAGGTCGTAGGGGCTCCAGAGCTGGCCGTTGTTCTTCGGCGAGACCGGCCCGGCATTGGGCGCGCCCGACCAGTGGTAATCGTAGCCCATGATGATGAACAGGTCCACGTGGTCCTTCATGGCCATGACGTCGAAGGTGTTGCTCCAGTCCACGGCGGGCACGGCGATGGACAGGTACGAATCCTCGACCTCCTGCCGCAGTTGTGCCGAGAGGTCCTGCATGAAGCGTGTCAGGCTGTCGCGCTGCCCGCCCGGCACGGCCTCGAAGTCGATGTTGACACCCTTGGCATCGCGCGACTTGACCAGGCTCACGAGGCTGTCGATCAAGGTGCGCCGGGCCTGCTGGCTGCCGAAGAAGGTGGCATGGCTCGAAAACAGGGTAACGGCAAGGCTCACACGGACACCGTGTTTGTGGGCGCTGTCCACCAGGGGCGTGGTCCTCCAGTCGCGGATGTTGTTGTAGGATCCGGTGCTCGGGTTGACCTCGTAGCTGAAGTAGGCGATGTCGGTGAGCAACGAGTAGTCGTAGTTGTGGTAGGCGGTTCCCATCCAGTAGGGGTGCCAGCCGAAGACGACTTTCTGGAGCTGGCAGTCGTCGGCCAGGCCTCGCGTAGGCGGACGCATCGACTCGGCGCGGAGGGCGTCCCACTGGCTTTCGGTCTGGAAATCAAAGCTTTGGTAATACTGGCTCTGTTCGCGGGTGATGCTCGTCGGTGCCTGGGCCCGCGCCAGCCCGCCCAGCAAGAGCAGAAGGGCGAAAAGTAGTGTTTTTTTCATGTTGCAAAACGGTATCAAAGTGAAGGTTCGCACGCTCCCATCGGGGCGATGGCCACAAATTAGGCAAAAAACGGGAAAGTCAAGCCTTCAAGTTCTCATGCAAACCTGCGTTCGAGGGTGAAGTCTTCGAACGTGAATTGGCATGCGAACACGAGGCTACGCCCCTTATCGCCTGCGCGGGTGGCGCGAGAGCCAGTCCAGCGCGACAAGCCCGCAATCGGCAAAGCTCCTGGCGCGGCCCTGGCATCCCCCACTCGTCCGCGAGGTCAAAAAAATCGGCCTGCCGCTTGCATTTCGCAAGCATAGTTTGTATCTTTGGTTATCTTCAATTTCATAACACCGATGAACAGGCCAACCTGCTGATTCTGAAGTACTCCCCAAAAACTAGACAGTCGAATAAGGTCAAAAGAGGTCCTTTCTACAATACTTTTCGTAATTATATTCTTGATTATGAATTAGTTACAAATCAATAAATGTAAAAAAATGACTTTTTAAGCTGGATTCAAAGATACTGACTCTACCTTGGAATCGCAAGCGCCTGGGCAATCTTTTCCGGCCTTCGAAGGGGGGGGCCGAGAGTGCTCCCTGCTAAAGTTTCAACCCATTGATTTTCAACAGGAAGATTGCGTTTTCATGCTGAGTCGTGCCCAAACGTGCTGGGAACGTCTTTTGCCCAAACGAAGCAAGCCAACGCCAGCAGGATGGAAAAGAACTTGGATTTCAATGCCGTTTTACCCACACACTCTTATAAAGAATCATGTTTTATATGGGTAAGCAGGTCGTTTATTACTTCCTGTTGATACTGTTTGAGTTCCATTTTATTTCATTAAAAGTTTCAATCTGAAATCAGAAAACTTATAATCGCAATAATCATTTACATAATTAATTTCTTCCTTGGCATTGCGCTTTCCTTGTGTAGTTTTTTTATTTGAAATTCTTATTAGACGATAATAAATATGTAACTATTTAGGTCATCTCGCATTTGACGGAAAGGAAGTTGTGGCCGTCAAAAGTGTTTTTGAGCTCCCTGAAAATGTTTCTTCCCT
>JAIFMG010000195.1 GCA_020048645.1 Bacteroidota bacterium
ATCCTGGCCCGCGAGACCTTGCGCGGCGCGGCCAAGTTCCTGTCGAAGGAGAAGCATTTCGACCACGAAAAATTCCTGCGCGATTTGGAAGGCATTTTCCGTTCGGAAGGGATTTTGTGAGGGCTTTTGTATGGCAAAAATTGACAGAACAGGATGATAAGCGTAGAAGAAGCAAAAAGGCTGGGCATTGCGGCTCAATTTTCACAGTCAAAAAATGACTTTGTTCTGAGCTTCATGGCAGATTTCTCAGTCCAGAGCAATGGGCTTTTGGTTTCTCAAATGATGCCCATTTTGAACATGAATCTCAGCCTTTCGGATTATTCCGGAACGTTCGAAAGACTTATCATCACTTTTCTTATCTTCGAGCATAACGATTTGGGCGTGCGGCGCGATGAGCGCAAGTACCACAAGCGGAGTGAGAGGAAGTTCTTCATGGATATAAAAGTCGCTGATTACGAGGCATTTCGAGAGGCCGACGCACTTGGCGCGCTGGCGATCCTGGCCCGCGAGACCCTGCGCGGCGTTGCCAAGTTCCTTTCGAAGGAGAAGCATTTCGACCACGAAAAATTCCTGCGCGATTTGGAAGGTATTTTCCGTTCGGAAAGGATTTTGTGAGGACTTTTGTATGGCAAAAGTTGACAGAACAGGATGATAAGCGTAGAAGAAGCAAAAGAAAAGGGCATAACCGATTGGCTTTCAAAGCCGATGCCTGATTTTGTCATTACCTCAAAAGCTGATAAGGAAGCCTTGGCCAACGCTCGCCAAACTTTGCGAATGGCAACGCTTCTGAACAATTCGCTGGTGCTTTCGAACTATACGGACAAGCTCAAAACGCTGATTTTTACGTTTTTGATTTTGTATCCCAATCACAACGGAGTCCAATGGAATGAGCGCAAGTACCACAAGCGAAGCGCAGGAGAATTTTCCATCGACATAAAAGTCGCTGATTATGAGGGCTTTTGCAAGGCCGATGAACGTGAGGCGCTGGCCATCCTGGCCCGCGAGACCTTGCGCGGCGCGGCCAAGTTCCTGTCGAAGGAGAAGCATTTCGACCACGAAAAATTCCTGCGCCTATCTTTCGGGAGCGCCAAGGACGGAGGGAGATTTTTGCCGCAGGCGCATTTTTAGCGGGAAGCGAGGGGAACGTTACACCAAAGCGCAACAACTTGACAAGCGAGATCCAACAACTGCGCGCCCAAGAGCTGGAGGAGCTGGAGCTGGCCAACGCGCTGGAGCGGATGCCGGGTTGCCGCGAGGTGGCCCGTGCGCTGATGGCCAAGGGGGCCGCCTACCTTTGGGCGCGGGCACGAATTGCGTGGCCCCAGGCGTCCGAGGAGGAGGCCCGGCGCCTGATGCGGCTTTGCGGGCGGCCTGCGCATGACCCCTTCAACGGGCGGGCAGCCGAGGAGGCCGACCTGTACGGCTTTTTCGAAGGCCGGGGCAACGTCCGGGAGCTGATGGCCAACCTCTGGCTGGTGGTGAACGACCTGCTGGTGCCTGACCTGCTGGATGAGCAGCGACGCCCGATGGCCCTGGAATGCTCGGCCCAGGCGGGTTTCTCGCTGGAGCGGCTGCGCGAGCAGATGGGCCTTGCCCGCGCGCACAAGGATCGCGTCGCGGGTCCGGGCGAGGCCTTGCGGGCCAAGGAAGATTGGCTCAAGTTCCCGTGGCACCCGGTGCGGCAGATGCAGGAGCAGACCCGCCGCCCGCTGCACCCGCTGGAAGGCCTGGGGCCTTGGAGCCGCCAGCGCCGCGGGGAGTTCGAGCGGGAGGGCGGCGTTTTCAGCCCCTGCGAGGCGCGCCTGCGGAGTCCCTTGGGGCCGGACTTTCTGCCTTGGATGGACCCTCGGCACCTCTGGGTGGCCCGCCCCGAAAGCCCTTTCGCCCAGGAGGCGATGGACGCCGGAAGGCCCGTCTGCACAGGCATTTCCGGCGTTACGCTACAGTTTTTCGAGTTCGCGCTGATGCTGGGCGAGCCTGCCGACGCGGCCTTGGCCCTGGTCTGCCTGGCCTACCTGGTTCCGGTCAAGGCGCACAGCTTTTGGGAAGTGCTGGCCGTGGCGGAGCATTACCAGCGGGCCCTTGTCCGGACCGATGGGCCGCGCCAGCTCATTCCTCAGGTTCCGGCGCTTCTTGCTCGACCAGCTCGGCCATGATGCGCTCCACCTGGGCCATTTTCTGGTCGCGCAGCGCGGCGCTGGCAAACTCGCCGATGAAGCGCAGGTAAGGCTCGGTGTTGGAAGGCCGCACGTTGAACCACCAGTCTTGAAAATCGAGTCTAACGCCATCGAAATCAAGAACTTGCGTGGGCGTTTCCTGGGCCTCGAAGTGGGCGCGCAGCGTGTCGATTGCCTTCTGTTTCTGGTTGAGCGTGTAGTTCAGCTCGCCGGTGCTGAGGTAGGGCGAGACCTTCGCGGCCACCTGCGAGGGCATGACGCGGGTGCGCTTGTTCTCGGAAAAGACGCTCAGGGCCACCATGGCCGCCAGCATGGCCGAGTCGGAATAGAAGAAGTCGCGGAAGTAGTAGTGCCCGGCGAACTCGCCGCCGAAAAGGCCGTCGATTTCGCGAAGTTTCAAGGCCGCGTGGGCGCGCCCGACTTTCCAGGTGTGCATTTCGGCGCCCAGCGGCTCAAGGAACTCGCCGATTCCGCGGCTGGAGCGGATGTCTTGCAGCACCTTTCCGGGGCCATTTTGCTTGAGCAGATGCTCGCCCAGGACGCCGATCATCAGGTCGGGCCAGATCATGCGCCCGTTCTCGTCCACGAAGACCACGCGGTCGGCGTCGCCGTCGAAGATCATGCCCAGGTCGCAGTTCTCGCTCAGGACGGCATGGCGGAGCTGCTCGCGGTCCTCCTCTTCGAGCGGGTTGGGCGAGTGGTTGGGGAATGAGCCGTCGAGCTCGTCGTTGAGGTAGATGGGCGCGGCCCCGAAGAGCTCCTTGGCCAGCAGGGCGGCCATGCCGTTGGAGCAGTCGATGGCCACGCGCAGGTTCGAGAAGTCGGGCAGGTAGCGCTTGAGGAAGATCATGTACTCGGCCCTTCGGTCGAAGGCGATGATTTTTCCGGTGTTTTTGACCGGTTCGGGGGTGTCGTTCTCGACCAGTCGCTCCAGCTCTGCCAGCCCGCTGTCGTAGCCGACGGGCAAGGCGTTGGCGCGGGAGATTTTCATGCCGTTGTACTGTTTGGGGTTGTGCGAGGCGGTGATTTGCACGGACGCGTCGAAGCCGTGTTTGGCCGTCATGTAATAGACCAGCGGCGTGGTGGCCAGGCCGAGGTCATAGACGTCGGCTCCGGCGTCGGTGATGCCCCGGCTGAGCTGGGCGAAGATTTCGGGCGAGGAGACGCGGACGTCCCGGCCGACGAGCACCTTGTCGGCCTTGAGCAGGGCGGGCAGGAAAAAACCGATCTTGTAGGCGTCTTCGGGCCCGAAGTCCCGGCCATAGATGCCTCTGATGTCGTAGGATTTGAACGCTTTCATCGTGCGGGGTTGCGGGTTTGGGTGAGGGTCCAAACTTACGCTTTTTTTGAAAAGCAAGGGGCCGCGCCCTTCGCGTGGCGCGGCCCGATTCGGTTCAGGGGGCGAGCAGGAACTGGAGCGGGATGTCCACGCGGGCCCTCCAGGCGGCCTCGTTGTGTTCGGCTCCTTCGTATTTGCGGCTCATCCAGTTTTCGTTTTCGCGGAAACTGGCGGCGCGCATGAGGCTGTCCATGTGGAGCTGGTGCGGCTCATACCAGGCGTCGAGGGTCGCGGTGCCGTAGTCGAAATAGACCTTGTTCTCGGGCCGGAAGGCTTCGGCCAGGTACGCCTGGTAGCCGTCGGCGATGCCGGGCAGGTTGTGCTTGAGGCTGACGGGCCAGTGGGTCGAAACGCAGCCGGCTCCGCCGAAGCGGTCGGGATGCTTGGCCAGCAAGTAGCTGGAAATCAGCCCACCCATGCTCGACCCCATCACGAAGGTGTTTTCGGGGCCGGTCAGCACCTTGTACTCCTTCTCGATGAAGGGCATGAGCTCCTGGGTGAAGAACTTGAGGTACTCGTCGGAAAGCGGCAGCCCGCGCTCGTTGCGGATGGTGTCCTGGTAGGCGGAGTCCATGCGCTCGAAGTAGGCCATTGGCATGTATTCCTGGAATCGCTTGTCGGAGTTCCAGACGCCCACGACCACGGCCGGCCGGACCTTCTTCTCCTCGATCAGGCGCTTCATGGTCTCGTCGATGGCCCATTCCTGGCCGCCGTAGGAGAAGCCGGGCTCGAAGATGTTCTGGCCGTCGTGCATGTAGAGCACCGGGAATTTTTCCTGCGATTGGAAGTAGCCGGGCGGCAGCCATACATCGACATGCCGCTTCGCGATGAACTCCGAAGCGAAATCGGCGTGCCGGACGATGGTGTCGGCGCTTAGGGGCTCTTGTGTGGTTTCATCGGTTCCACCACACGAAAAACTGGCCAGGGCGAGCAGGGCCAGGGGGATGATTTTTCTCATGGGATTTGAAGTTTAGAGGGTTTATTCCTTGGCATAAAGTTAGAGAATCGGCGGCTCGCGGAAAAATCATCTTTGCGCCGGAACATAAAAGATCGGCAAGTATCGCCGGACGTTCTATTTTTTGTATCTTTAGATTTTGAAAAGACACCCGATTATACCAAACAGGAAAGACCCCATGCTATGAAAGATGTCAAGATTCTGATAGCGGACGACTACATGGACAACCGCACCCTGCTCAAAGAAATCATCGAAATCTTGGGCTTCGAATACGTTCTTGTCGAAAACGGGAAAGAAGCCGTGGATGCCTTGAGGGAAGATTTCTTCGACATTGTGCTCATGGACATTGAGATGCCCGTGATGAACGGCATCGAGGCGACCAAGGAGATCCGCAACAACTTGGATGTTACCAAGAAGGACACTCCCATCATCGCCATTTCGGCCCACAACCCCGAGCATTTCTCCGAGAAGTTCAAGGTAGTGGGCTTCAACGACTACATCTCGAAGCCCTACTCGATCGAGAAGCTCATCGACATCATCAACAAGTACGGTTGAGCCCAGGAAGCCGCCTCGATTTGAGGGGCTGATTCCAACCAAAACTCAAGAAAGCGCGACGGCTTGGCCGCTCGCGCTTTCTTACGTTTCTCCTGACCGTTCCGCTTTGGCGGCGGAATCTGCGGCGGTCTGGTCGCGCCCTTTGCTGGCTTGGTCATACCCAGTCGCTTCCAAGCGTGATGGATTGGCTTGAAGCCTAGCACAACCCCGAAGGGGTGTAATGATTGTAGAAAGCGGAGCCAACCCAAAGAAGAGAACCCCGAAGGGGTGAAATTATCCTCATCGGGAGGATGGGCCAGACAATGCCACCCCTTCGGGTTTCCCTCCAACCCCCGCGGCGCAGGCTACAACAATTCCATCCCTTCGGGATTCGCCCGGAATCTTCCAAATTTCGCAGGATGCCGACGATTTTTATTTATCACCCTCGAACGCGACTGGGCATCAATCGGGGTCCTGCTCCTTGCTTTTGCGCTCCACGGGGCCCTCGTACTGCTCCAGCCGCTTGAGGATGGCATCCAGCTCCTCCTGGGTCTCGGCCAGTTTTCGGCGCATCCGGTTCTCGCGGCGGTCTGCCTTGTCGAGGATCTTGTCCATGGCCTTCTGGTTGCTTTCGCGCAGGTCCTGGAGCATCTTCATCTTTTCGTGCAGCTCGTCTTCGCGGCGCTTGTCGTCGGTGATGTCGTAGGAAATCTTCAGGACTTTGTACGGGTTGCTGTTGTCGTCGAAGACAGGCGTGTAGGTCTCGGAGAGCCAGATTTCGCGCCCGGCCACCCAGATGCGGCTGATTTCGTTCTTGGTGTTGCCGCGCTTGAGCTCCTGCCAGAACTTGCGGTAGGCGTCGCTGGAGCTGTCCACGCCGTCGCCCAGGAACTCGGAATGGTGGTGCCCGACAAGCTGTTCGAGGCTCATGCCGAACTTGTCGAGGGCGAACCGGTTGGCGAAGATGATGTTGCCGTCGAAGTCGTACTCGATGAGGATGGTGGTGGTATCCAGGGCGTTGATGATGGCTTTCGATTCGAGCTCCTTGGTGCGGATTTCTTGGAGCTTGGCCTCGTTCTGCCGGGTGAGCTCGTCGATTTGGCGCTTCTGCTCCTCGTCTCGCTCATCGATCAGGCGCTTGGCGTCTTGCAGGGCCTCGAAGTTCTGGCGCATTTCCTCCTCCTGTTCCTGCATCTCGCGCGAGCGGCGGCGCGATTCGTCGAGCAGCTCGGAGGTGCGGAGGTTGATCTTGGCGCTGGCGAAGGTGGCCCCGATGTTGTCGGAAAGTTTGCGGACGAAGTCGATCTGGTGCGGTTCGAAGGCTTTGAGCGACGCCATTTCGAGGACGCCGAGCACCTCGTCCTCGAAGAGCAGCGGCGCGATGACCAGCGAGTGCGGCTCGGCGTGGCCCAGGCCGGAGCGCACCTCGAGGTACTCCTCGGGGACCTCGTCGAGGTGGACGAAGGCCTTTTCGATGGCCGCGACGCCCAGCAGCCCTTCGCCATGCTCGATGCGCTTCTGCCTGAACTTGGCGCGGTCGTAGGCGAAGCTGGCCAGCATCTCCAGGTGCAGGTCTTGCGGATCCTCGGTGCGGTAGAGGAAGATTCCGCCCTGCGCGGCCCCGACGTAGCGCACCAGTTCGGCGATGATGTCGTGGGCAAGCCGGCGGATGTCGCCGCTGCTCCGGCGGAAGATGTCGTTGAACATGGCCAGGCCGTCGGAGGCCCAACGGCGCTGCTCGTCCTCGCGTTGCCGCTTTTCCTCGACCAGCTTGGCCTGCTGGAGGCTCAACCGCATGTCGATGAGCGCGTTGCCGAGCAAGTCGGCCTGGCCCATGGGGCTGAACTCGAGCTCGAACTCGCCCTTTTCGATGCTAGAGGCGAATCGGGCGGTCCGTTGCCAGGCGTCGCCGAGGCGGTTGAGGGCCTCGGAAATCTCGCCCAGCTCGTCGTTTTGGGCCTTGGGCAGTGGTTCCACCCATTCGCCCGTGGCCATTTTGCGGATGTTGGCCATGATCAGCAGCAGGCTGCCGCCGATGGGCCGCAGCGAGAGGAACAGCACCGCGAAGATCAGCAGCACGGCCACCAGCAGCGAGACGACGACCCTTTGCCCCAGGCCGGCCAGCCCCTGGTAGGCCTCCGTCTCGGGCACGATGACGCCCGAGTAGGCTCCGTACTCGCTGTTGTAGGTGAAAAAGGCCAGGAATTCGCGGCCAAAGGCGCCGGGGGGATCCATGAAGCTGAAATAGCGGTGCCCGTTGCGGTGCGCCTCCTCGATCTGGAAGTAGAACGACTGGTCCGAGATGTCCTTGCCTTCGCGTTCGGCGTTGCCCAGGTTGAGCAGGAAGATGCCGTCCTCGTCGAGCAGGAAGGTGTAGGCCGAGGGGTAGTCCATCTCCAGCTCGAACTCCCGGGCCAGGCTCTCGCGGTCGGTCTGGCGGATGCCGACGAAGACCATGCCCACCACTTCGTCGCCCTGGTAGATCGGGTCGTAAATCGTGTAGGCCCAGTCGTTGACGACCATCTCCTTGGCCGTGTGCCGCCGCCCGGTCTCCACGGTCTGGATCATGTTCTTCTCCTTGGGGATGACCCGGTTGGTGGTCTTGTTGCCGTCCTCGTCGAACACGTTCGAGGCGACGGAGACGTATCCGCTGGCGTGCTTTTGGAAGATGGTCACGAAGTAGCTGTCCTGCTCGCCCGCGAACTCCACGAAATCCTCGTTGCCGTAGAGCGGCACGCCGTTCATGGTCCAGGTGGGCAGCATCACCGAGTCCTGCACCTTGGTCACCTCGTCGGTCACCAGCAGCCGGTAGAGCGCGCTGTCTTGGATGGCGAATCCGCCGGACTCCTTGAAGATGAAGCTGATGTACTTTATCGTGTTGCCGAGCAGGGCCTTGCGTTGGCTGGCGTTGTGGTTGAGGGCCTGGTCGAGGCTGGTGGCGCGCTGGCTGAGCACCTGGTCGGCCAGGTTGGTGATGTGGTTGCGCTGCGTAACGTAGAGGAAGCCGCCCAAGGCGGTGGCGATGACCACTACGAAGGTCATGACGTACAGGTTGACGCGGGCGATGAAGCTCAGGTGGGAAAGGAATCGCATGGGGGAGGGCGGCGCCGTTTGTTGGGGTGGGGTGGGGGCTTGGGCTTGGAACCGGGGCGGGCCGATGGGCTTCCGTCTGCGAAAAATAGTGAAAATTCCGCATTCCGCGCCCTGCCTTCCGCGCTTTGCCCCGCCCATCGCCCCAAAAAAGAAGAAGGCCGCCCCATTGGGGCAGCCTTCCGCAGTTTGTTGGCCGAATGCCGTGCCTTACTCGGAAACCACGTCGAACTCCAGTTCGGCGGTAACGTCCTTGTGCAGCTTGATCTTGGCGCTGTAGGTTCCGGTCTCCTTGATGTGGTCGCCTTTGATGGCGATCTTGCGGCGGTCGATTTCGATGCCGAGTTGCGACTGGATGGCCTCGGCGAGCTGGATGGTGTTGACCGATCCGAAGATTTTGCCGGAGGTGCTGGTCTTGGCGCCGATGCTGAGCTTCTTGCCGTTGAGCTGCTCGGCCAGGGCGATGGCGTCGTTCTTGATTTTTTCGAGCTTGTGGGCGCGCTGGCGCATGGTCTCGGCGTGGTTTTTCTTGGCCGAAGGGGTAGCCAGGATGGCCATGCCCTTGGGAATCAAGAAATTCCTGCCGTATCCTGGGCGAACCACGACGATTTCGTCGGCCAAGCCCAAGTTGGGTACGTCGGTTTTGAGGATGAGTTCCATTTCAGAAAGGGAATTTGGAGTTTCAAAAGATCGTTGGGCTTACTTCATGAGGTCGGTCAGGTAGGGCAGCATCGCCAGGTGGCGGGCCCGCTCGATGGCCTGGGCCACTTTGCGCTGGTACTTGGCCGAGGTTCCCGTGATGCGGCGGGGCAGGATGCGCCCTTGCTCATTGAGGAACTTTTTGAGGAAGTTGGGATCTTTGTAGTCGATGTACTTGATGTTGCTCTTCCGGAAACGGCAGTATTTCTTTTTCTTGACCTCGACGGAGGGCGGGGTCAGGTAACGGATTTCGGACTGGTTCTGGGCCATGGTTCAGCTTAGTTTTGAGATTCGACTTCTTCTTTCTTGTCCTGGGCTTGCTTGCGGCGCTTGAGGCTGTAAGCGATCGCGTGCTTGTCCAGTTTCACGGTCAGGAAACGGACCACGCGCTCGTCGCGGCGGTATTCGATTTCCAGACGCTCGAGCAGCTCGGACGGCGCACGGAACTCCATCAAGTGGTAGAAGCCAGACTTCTTCTGCTTGATGTTGTAGGCCAACTTGCGCAATCCCCAGTGCTCTTCGTGCTCGATCTCAGCACCATGGCTGGTCAGGTAGTCCCTGAACTTGGTAACCGCTTCCTTTACCTGGTCTTCAGATAAAACGGGAGTCAAAATGAAAACGGTTTCATACTGTTGCATCATGATTGAAAAAGGTGTTTTTTGAATTGTACGATGAAAAACAGGAGCGCGAAGCTAAAAAGTTTTCCTTTCCGCGCAAACTTTCTCCTCGAATCTTTTTGTTTTTCAGGCAGAAAAGGTCCTTGGGCTTGTTTTTCCCAGGTTTTTCGAGGCTTATTGCTCGCGGAGGATCATGGCCCAGCCGCCTCCGGCGGGCAGATCCAGGCGCAGGCTGTCGCCCCGGCGCAGCTCGCGCTCCTCTATCTGGTATTCGGCCGGGCGGTTGAGCCAGTCGGCGCCCTCGGCCTCGCGGAAGATCTCGCAGCGGTACGACGCGCCTTCCTTGAGGAAATCCAGCGGAAGGTCCAGCGCGCGGGCCTGCTCGTCGGTCGCCGCGCCCACGAACCAGTCCGAGCCGCTGCGCCGGGCCACGCAGATGTGGTCGCCCACCTCGGCCAGCGGCACCACGCTCTGGTCCCAGTCGGTCGGGCACGAGGCGATGAAGCGGAAGCACGGGTGGCCCTGGTAGTTCGAGGGCTTGTCGGCGGCCATTTGCAGCGGGCTGTACAGGATCACGAACAAGGCCAGTTGCTTGGTCAGCGTGGTATGGACCCGCACCGAGTCTTTCGGGAGCTGGCTCCATTCCACGGCGGGCGAGTCGCTGTTCTCGAAGAGCACGTCGAAGATGCCCGGTGTGTAGTCCAGCGGGCCGGCCAGCATCCGCGTGAAGGGCAGCGTTACCGTGTGCGAAGGCGGGTTGCCCTGGCTCCAGGCGTTCCACTCCATGCCCCGGACGCCCTCGCCCGTCATCAGGTTCGGGTAGGTCCGGCAGAGGCCCGTCGGCTTGATGGGCTCATGCACGTCCAGCATGATCTGGTGCCGCGCCGCCGCGTCCACCACCCGCTGGTAGTGGCGGACCATCCACTGGCCGTGGTGGCTATGACCTTTTGGCGTGATGCCGCCCGCGTAGCCCGTCTTGACCGCGCGCATCCCCAGCGCGTGGAAACGCTCGAAGGCCGCCTCCATCACCGTCTCGTAGTAGGCCGCGTCGCCTCCGGTCTCGTGGTGGCCGATGAACTCCACGCCTTTATCCTTGCCATAGGCCACGATGCCCTCCAGGTCGAAATCCGGGTAGGGCGTGATCTGGTCGAAGCTCTGGTTGGCGCCCCACTCCTCCCAGCCCACGTTCCAGCCCTCGGCCAGCACCGCGCCGATGCCGTTCTGCGCCGCGAAGTCGATGTAGCGCTTCATGTTCTGCGTGTTGGCGCCGTGCCGCGGGCCTTGTATCCAGCTCGACTCGCCCAGGTGGATCTCCCACCAGATGCCCATGTAGCGCGTCGGCCGCACCCACGAGTAGTCGGCCCCCGCCGCCGGAGGCTCGTTCAGGTTGAGCACCAGCGTCGATTCCACCAGGTCGCCCGCGTCGCGGCCCACGATCAGCACCCGCCAGGGGCTGCGCGCGCCCGTCCGGGTCTTGACCAGCGTGCCGTCGGGCCAGGGAACCAGCTCGGCCTTGAGCGCGCCCGCCTGCCCGCGCAGGAACATCTCCGGATAGTCCACCAGCGCCGCCTCGTGTACGCTCAAGTGCGCCCCCGAGCCGAAGCGGAAGGTCGCCGGCGTGGAGGCGCTGTCCAGCTCCGAGGCCGAGCCCTCGTGGTAGAGCTTCTCGTAGGAATCCGGGTCAGCGTCGATCCACCAGGCCCGCGGGTCGCCCGCCAGCGCGATGGTCGTCAGCTCGTCCACGATGTTCAGCGAGTCGAGGCCCTGCTGCTCGGGGAAGCGGTAGCGGAAGCCCAGGCCGTCGTTGTAGAGCCGGAACTCCAGCTCCAGGCGCTGCCCCGCCGGGTTGCGCACGAACAGCTCCAGGCCCTCGCAGCGGTCGCGCACGGTTCCGTGCTCGCCCCAGAGCTGCTCCCACTCCTGGTCGCGCGCGTAGCGCCGGAAGCTGTCCAGCGCCAGCCGCCCGAAGTCGGCCTCGCGTGCCACCACTCCCAGCCGCGAAGGCCGCACCAGCGTGTCGCCCTCCAGGCTCAGCCAGTACGCCAAGCCGCCGCCCTCCCAGTCCAGGCCCAGCGCCAGGCTCCCGTCGGGCGAGAGCAGCGTCTGGGGCAGGGCGGCCTCCGGCTCTTGGGCCCGGCCCAGGCACCCGCCCAACGACATCAGCACCAGCGCGGCCAGCAGAGGCCGCCAGGCCCCGCCCTTGCCGACGGCGGCCAAAACGCGAAGGTTTTCCATGATTTCTCGCTTATCGTTTCGTATGGATTTCGCGGCCCTTCGAAAGCAAAAAGGCAACCGACCACGCTGGCCAATCGCCTTTTCGAGCATCCTTTCCCGAGCTGGGGAAGGATCGCCGGCCAGTTAGGTCTCAGGCCTTGGCTTCGAGGCTTTGCGCCACGCTTTCCAGCTCGGCTTCGTGCTCCAGGATCTGGGCGTCCGGGTTGTAGCTCCGGGCCAGCGTCCGGGCGAAGGAGCGCGTGGCCAGGTCCACGGACGGGCCGATCAGCACCGCGTCGAACGCGCTGTTCTTCACATGGTGCTCGAACTTCACTTCCGTCAGGCAGCCGATAGGCTCCATGCGCAAGTCGCGCACGGCCTGCTCGACTTTTTCCAGCGACTGGACTTTCCGGCCTAGGATGATCACTTTCTTCATTGGGCTTGGGTTTTGGGGTGGTTCTCGTGTCGAAATGCTTCCGTTTTTTGGGGCTTGGGCAAAGGGCTATCCATGAGCGATTTTCGGGCAAAAGTTAATCATTTTTATCCAAGGATTCAATTTTCCCCCAAAAAAAAGTTTCCAACAGCACAATAAGCCAAAAATCCATCTGGTAATCAGCCGCTTGACGATTGGCCCGCTCCGCCCCGCGCCAACCGGTTCCCGCCCCGTGGCCCCGCGGCCTGTCGAAATTCGGCCGCGGCGCTTATCTTTGCCCCAAAACAAAACCCGCGCGATGAAAGAGCATTTCAAAGGCAAAGTCGTATGGATAACCGGCGCCTCCTCCGGCATCGGCGAGGCCCTGGCCCTCGAGCTGGCCCGCCTGGGCGCCCGGCTGGTGCTGTCGGCCCGCCGCCTCAGCGAGCTCGACCGCGTCAAGCTCGCCACCGGACTGCCCGACGAGGCCGTCTTCGTCCAGCCCCTCGACCTGGCCCGCGCCGCCGAGATGCCCGTGCTCACCCGCCGCGTGCTCGACAAGATGGGCCACGTGGACATCCTGATCAACAACGGCGGCATCAGCCAGCGCTCCCTCGTGCTCGAAACCCCGCTCGAAGTGGACCGCCGCATCATGGAAGTCAACTTCTTCGGCACCGTGGCCCTGACCAAGAGCCTCCTGCCCCACATGGTCGAGCGCGGAAGCGGGCACCTGGTGGCCACCAGCAGCATCGTCGGCAAGTTCGGCTTTCCCCTGCGCTCGGCCTATTCCGCCTCCAAGCACGCCCTGCACGGCTTCTTCGAGTCCCTCCGCGCCGAGTGCCAAGACCAGGGCATCCGCGTAACCCTGGCCATCCCCGGCCGCATCCGCACCCAGATCTCGCGCCACGCCCTCACCAAGGACGGCCAGGCCCACGGCCAGATGGACGACGGCCAAGACCAAGGCATCCCCGCCGAAAAGGCCGCGCAAGACCTGCTCCGCGCCATCGCCCGCGAGGACAAGGAAGTCCTCACCGGCGGCAAAGAGCTGCTCATGGTCCACATCCGCCGCTTCGCCCCCTGGCTCTACTACCGCATGGCCAGCAAAGTCAAGCCCACCTAGGCCCCGCCCGCCCACGCGAAGGGCTTGCGCGGCTTGACGCTTTCGGTTTCTTTGGATGCGACTCGCCAGCCTGTGGCAAAATGCGGGGCTAAAGGCGTGCGGATTACTTCATTGTACCAACTTGATTTCGAGGGTGAAATTTCAGAACTAGAAGGTAACTCAACATGCCCTGATTGCATAAATGCAATGTTGTCAGTATCTTATTGTATTCTTTCAGCGGTAACTCCATATTTATTTGGCATTAACTTGTAAATATTTATTGGAATACCATCGTTTGTGAGTTTTTTACTAAATAGATTTGCTTGTATAGAATCATGGGTTGCTAACACTATTTGAAAATTATAGTCTAATATATAATCTCGTAAAATATCGAAAACCGATGAAGCATGAACTAAATCATGATGTTGTGTAGGGTCATCAAGCAATAAGGTTTTCCAATCAGTCCATTTATATTTATTTGCCATTGCCAATAAAAAAGTAATTTGCAAATCAGTTAATTGTGCTTCACTTGCAATATCTTCAACTTTAATTCGATTATTGTTTAAGACAGATGTTACTGATGCGTGCGCTTTACCTCTATGGGTTGTGCTTGAAAGCAAGTTAGAATTTGCAAAAAGTGGATTTAAAACAATTTTTCTCAAAAGTATTTTCCAAGGGTCATTAATAGTTTCAAAGTATCTATGTATATTTTGCTGTTCAATTACTATTTTACTATAAAAAGAGTCAATTGCATTTCTTCGTTCACTTAATAATACAACTTTTTGATTTATAGCATTGAATTTATTTTTTAAATAAAAAAGGTATTCATTTTCATTTTTTTCATTACAAATTGATTTTATTTTTGTATCTAACTGTTTATATCGCTCGTATCCTTTCCATTTAGATAACTCTTCCTTAACCTGTACTAATTCAACTTGGTTTTCAGCCAATTGCTTAATTTTATTAGATGTTTCAGAAGTTTGTATATATAAAATTTCACTATTTGGTTGATTTTCTAATCGTAAGAGTTTCCACTGTTCGTTAACTTTGATTTGTTGTTCTTTATTTATTGAAATTAGTTCATTTACTTCGAGTTGCTTTTTATGAGATTCACTTAGTTTATTAGTTAAATCATTAATAGTATTTATATTTTCAGATTCTTTTTCCTTTTGTTCATAAAGTTTGATTTCAGTAATTTTAATCTGTTTCAACAAGTCTTCGTGAGGAATGTCTGCTATTTGGATTTGGTTCTTTTCTATATCGTCTTTTATAATTTTTTGTTCTGTTTCTTGTTCTCTAATTGTAACTATTTAGGTCATCTCGCATTTGACGGAAAGGAAGTTGTGGCCGTCAAAAGTGTTTTTGAGCTCCCTGAAAATGTTCCTCCC
>JAIFMG010000024.1 GCA_020048645.1 Bacteroidota bacterium
GGAGCATATCCAAGGCACAGAAACACATTCGAAACCTACAAGAATTACAACACATTACAGCCAAATCACATCTTTAAGGAATAGAACATAATTCATTAGGTTGTTTATAGAATTTGGCAAACCCTGTTATAGCAGAATATATCCATTTTTGAGGAAGACAAAAAGTTATTGATTCATTTTCAAAATTACATTCAAAGATCTTTTCACCTACCTCTAATAATTTATTCAACAAACGGATAATTGATTTGGTAACTTCTGTGATGTTTTGCTCACTATAATCGTCGTGAGTGCCACATTCTATCGTAAATGCTTTTGTCGAATTTGAATTTTGACGCATTTTGTTTACATAATAACCACTAAATTCTGTAGGATTAATTTCAAAATCAAATAAGTTAAGATTTAGACCAATCAAGTTTGCTAAGCTAATCAAACTCCTATCCTCTACATACAAATATGGTTTTGAACATCTTGCTGTATGAAAGTCGAAGGCAATTTTATAGTCTTCTGATAGGTTTCGCAATAAATTCGCTAGCTTTTTAGCAACGTTACCTTCTTCATATTCTTTTTCGCTATAATGTCTGTTGAAATCTTGTCCACTTTGCAGACTAAACTTACCAACAGGATAATAATAAACTCTTTGTTGCCAAGATATCGGATTAACCATTGGAAGCATCAGAACTTTGAATGTCAATAAATTCTCTATGCTTTTTATATACTCATAAAGTTTTTGAAATATAAAATAAGTTACCTCTCCCCCATGTATGCCGCCTTGCAAATACAACATGGGTTCACCATTGCCAAATTCGTAACTCCTGATACTGACCTTATTTCCTGTAATGTCTGTGTATAAATAATGTTCGGTAGTTTTCATTCTTTTTGTTTTTTATATGTTTTGCTGAATAAACCAATCCACCGACAGCCCTAAGCCAGTGCGATATGGTGCGTTTGATCCTTTCGGAGCCGTTGGAAATGGAAATTTTCGAGCCAAAGTCACTCTTTCAGAATCAATCACAAGATTATCCTGGCCTAGACGCAAGATATTCATGACGAAGAGGATTGCCGTGCTCATGATTTTTTGTTTACTAGGACATTTCACCATTATTGGATTCAGGGCTGTTCTCAAGATTTCATCGGCTTGTTCAAAAGTAGCTCTAAAACCTATTTCATAATCGGATTGTTCTCGCTTATCTTGTATTTTAGCAAACGATTTTCCTAATTTGAAACTAAAGCGATTGTTTTTGACAAAAATATTACTAAAATTAAGCATCACGCCTTTGTGTGTATGCGCAATGATATTTTCGCTAAGCAAAACAGCTTGTGCAGCGTGAAACATTGCGTAATACGACCTTGATACTGTTGATGAGTATCCATTGTTTTGCAATAAAATTGCAGCATCTTTTAAAAATTCATCTGATTTGTTTATCAATAATGCTATATTTTCGCTCATAGGAGGACTCCTTCTCTTTCAATATTGTAATATACTGGCTCGTTACGAAGTTTCATCTTTTTTGCATCGGCAAACAGGCATGAAATTACAATATTATATTTCAACATAAATTCAAATTTTATATCTGAAATTTTATCTATTTCAGCAAATGGATCTTCCATATTTTCTAATACAACCAACAGGTCAATATCGGACTCCGGATGAAAATTTCCACGCGCATACGAACCAAACAAAATTGTTTGCTTCATGTTGCCAAAATAAATATCATTCAACGCTTTTTTAAAGGCGATCAATATGGATTCTATTTCTTTGGATTTTTTTGGCAAAACATTTTTCATAATCCATTTTTGTTTTCAAATTGTCCTTTGTTTTTCGACCTTCTTGTTTCGGAACAATAGCAATACTCGAACGTCATCACTTCCGCCTTTTCCATCCCAACCCTTGTGCGCGATCAAGCAACAATGAAATGAATTGCGCTCAAAGCCGCCCCATCTGTCAGACTTTTGAATGGGCAGGACTTGAGAGGTTGGGGCCAAGGGTTTTCGGCAAGCACCAGCCAACTTTGGCCCTGGACATCCGCGATTTTGAAGGGTAGCCTGTTCATCGGGTGATGGTGAATCGGTCAAAAGCAAATCTACAAGTTATATTTGGGAAATGCAAGTTCCTGGGCGGTTTTGCCAGTCCTTCGGGTACGTTGTGGGGGGCGATGTTTGGCCGGCAGAGCTGGTTGGATGCTTCGATGATACCTAGTGGCGATTGGAATGCGGACGGCGTCGAAAACAGTTGATCTTCAACCGGAATAGCGCCGCAGGGCGATGGGACTGGCCATCTTGGGCGGGCAGGCGGGCTCGGGCCAGGCATCCGGAACGGCGCCCATGTCTTGGGAAGGCGTTTTCATGCGAGCGGGAAAGGTGGAGAAAAGTGGTTCGGTCGGCCTGCGGCAAAGATAAGCCTACTTTGCCGAACAACAATTCCCCGCCGACTTCACGCGCCAGCCGCTCGGGCATGCGCCAGACTTCCCGCTTGGCGGGAAAATCTTTCCATCCTTAGCTTTTTCAAAATTTGCTTTGTATTTTTGAGGCGCCAATCGAGCTTGGCTCGGATCCGTGCGGCTTTCGACAAGGCATATGCGCTCGCAAAAGCGGCAAGCCTACCGGATTTCGGATCAAAGAGACATGGCCCCGAATGCTTTTGCGACGCCCTGAAACCAACCCAACCCAACCAACGATATGGAACCCAACGACATCCAATTTAAGAAACTACATGCGTTACTGAACGAAAACCGTTCGTTACCCGATTTTGGTGGGTATTCTTTCGCCGAGTTACGCCAGATTATAATGTCCCCTTTCGAGGAAGGGAGCCCGCTCCAATTTGGGAAATTATCCGAAGCAGATTACAAAAAGATTCCGCTGTTCAACCAGGTCAGCTATTTGCTGGACTTGGTCGCTAGGAGCGGAGAGCTTAAACTGACCACAAAGGGGTTTTTGTCCACCAAGGTTGTAGCCGAGATTTATCAGCAAGGTTTTTTGAAGGATAAGATGATTGATGCTGGTGTTTCCAAATTGTACAAGGAGACCGACTGCAACACCATTAATCTGACAAGATTGTTGGCTGAATTGACCGGGTTGGTAAAAAAGAGGAAGGGCAAACTGAGCATGACCCAAAGCGGGTTAAAGCTACAGGGCAATCAACACGAAACATTGATCAAGGTTTTTCTGACAATGGCACTGAAATTCAACTGGTCGTATTTCGATTTGTTCGGAGACAATTTTGTCGGACAAGGCGGATACGAGTTCACATTGGCGATGTTGTCTCGATATGGAAACCAAAAGTTGCCAGATACTTTCTACGCCGAGAAATATTTCAAGGCCTTTCCAAAATCGTTAGACAGCGTTGCGCAGTCGCCTTATCCAGGAAAGCGATATGCCGACAGTTGTTTTTCTATTCGGTCTTTCGATAGATTTTTGAAGTATTTTGGACTGGTCGATATCCAACAGGAAAAAATTGACGGCGAAATGATAAAATATGTCCAAAAAACAGATTTGTTCGATAAGTTTATCCAATGCCAACCGCCCAGAATGATGGTCATGCTTTCGGGAGATAACGTGCCCTTTGCTTAGTCGAAGTAGCCCGCGGCGGCGTAGGCCAGGTACCCGACCCACTCGCGCAGGAGGCCGTTCCATTGGAAGAGCGTCTTGGCGTTGGGGAAGAACAGGTGGCCGAAATTGAACTTGCGCGGGCCGGCCTGGCGGTCGGTGGGGAAGGGCACGGCCTCGAGGCCTGCGGCGCGGAAGCAGGCCAGGGCGCGGGGCAGGTGGTTGGCCGAGCTGATAAGCAGCACGGGCCGCGCGGGCTGGCCTTCGAGCAGGCGCGCCGCGAAGAGGGCGTTCTCGCGGGTGTTGCGCGACTGGTTCTCGATCAGCAGGTCGGCCTCCGGGATGTGGATGCGGCGCAGGTACTCGGCCAGGAAGTCCGACTCGGGGCGCTCGTCTTGCCAGAGGCTGCCCGAGCCGCCGACCAGGACGATCTTGCGGATCACGCCCTGGTGGTAGAGCTCGAGGGCCTGGAACAGCCTGTCGGCGCCTTGCGCGAAGTTGACGCGCTGGTGCTCGGCGTCGTAGGAGGCCATGCCGCCGAGCACCAGGCCGTGCTCGAACCGCGGCAGGCTGTCGGGCATGGGCGTCTCCCAGAGCCGGGCGGCCTCATCGTAGAGAAAGGCGTTCGAGAAGAGCAGCATCAGGACCAGGGCCGCCCCCCGCAGGCGACGGCGGCCGCGGGGCCGGCGCCAGAGCAGCGAGAGCAGGCTCAGGCCGACGACCCAGGTAAAAGGCATGGCCAGCACGCCGAGAATCTTGGACAGGATGAAGAACATGGGGCGATGGGGTGCGGTTTAGTATGAATTTCGTGCCTTTCGTGGACAGAAAATTTCGAGGACAAAAAAATTCGTGCCTTTAGTGCCTTTCGTGGACAAAAAATTTCGCGAACAAAAATGCCTTTCGTGCCTTGCGAGGCCAATGAATTTCGTGCCTTCCGTGCCTTTCGTGGACAAAAAAATCGTGGCCCAAAATGAATTTCGTGCCCTCGGTGCCTTTCGTGGACAAAAAATTTCGTGGACAAAAATGCCTTTCGTGCCTTTAGTGCCTTTCGTGGACAAAAAAATTCGTGGACAAAAATGCCTTTCGTGCCTTTAGTGCCTTTCGTGGACAAAAAAATTCGTGGACAAAAATGAATTTCGCGCCTTTCGTGGACAGAATTACAGTCGCTGGTAAAATGCCAGCAGTTGGCGGGCCAGGGCCAGGCTGTCGAGGCGCTGGCGGGCGAACTGGTGGGCGGCCTGGCCCATGTCGGCGGCCCGCGCGGGCGAGCGCAGCAGCTCGAGCAGCGCCTGGGCGAAGGCTTCGGGAGCCTGGGCCACGCGCAGCTCGCGGCCGTCGCGGGCGGGTATGCCCTCGATGCCGATGGGCGTGCTGACGATGGCCTTCGCGAGAGCCATGCCTTCGACGATCTTGACGCGCATCCCACTGCCCGAAAACAGCGGCACGACCATCGGGCCGTGGGCCAGCATGAAGCCGCGCGCGTCGGGCACCTCGCCGTGGAAGACTACGCCGGGCGCGCGCAGGCGCTGGACGAGCCAGGGCGGGGCGTTGCGTCCGGCCACGTGGAGCAGGCTCTCGGGGCGGGCGGCGCGCACCAGGGGCCAGACCTTGTCGAGCAGCCAGAGCAGGCCCTCCTGGTTGGGCGTCCAGTCGAGCGCGCCCAGGTGGAAGGCCTCGCCCGACGACGGCGGCGGGCTTTCGGGCGGCAGGACGTAGCCCACGGGCAGGTCGAGGCTGGGCCCAGCGTAGCCCATCTCAAGGAAGCGCTGGCCGTCGCGGGCGGTGATGGGCACCAGGGCGTCGTAGCGCGGCAGCCAGCGCCGCTCCATGCGCTCGATGCGGCGGGCCAGCAGCTTGAGGTAGAGGCGTTTGGGTAGCGATTTCTCCAAGGCGGCCGTGCGTTGCCAGATTTCGTGCTCGACGTTGTGGGCGCGCATGACCACGCGGGCCTTGGGGGCGAGCGCGCGCAGCATCGGCACATAGGGCGCCAGGTAAAGCCCTTCGAGCTGCACCAGGTCGAAGGCGCGCTCGGCCAGGAGCTGGCGCAGGGCTTCGGCGTAGGCGGGCGCCTCGAAGCGGGTGGCGTTGTAGGGCTTGCGCGAAAAGAGCAGGTTGAGCAGCGCTTGGGCCGGCCGCGGCGTGGTGTCGAGCTCGACCAGGCGCAGGCCCAGCAGGGCGCCGACCTCGGCGGGAATGTCCTCGGGCGCGACGCGGTGCTTGCGGGTGTTCATGGCCAGGACGCAGACGCGGGCGCCCGCCTGGGCCAGGCCGGAGCAGAGGTTGAAGGTGGCCAGGGCGCCGCCGTCCTTGGGCGGGTAGGGCATCTTGTTGGCCAGGACGAGGATTTCCATCGGCTTGCGGGCGTTGGTGGTGGGGCCTTGCGAAAGTAGGCTTTTTGGCGGGAAAAAGCCGCGCCCGGCCTTGCCGCGGGCATGTTCTTCGATAGCCCGCGGGCGGCGCGAAAACGCTGGAAGCCCCGGTTTCAGGGCATTTTGGATCAAGGGCAAGGTTGATTTCGGACTTTTTTGTCCCTTTTGTTGCGGCGGGCTTTGCTTGCGCCGAATTATCTGTTATCTTCGCGGGAAAGCTATTTGTAACCAGTCTAAATAAGACGAATTTCCAGCATGAAGACTGAAGATGACATCATGATCGAAGACCTTTCGAGCAAGGAATACGAAGCGGGCTTCGTAACCGAAATCGAAATGGACATCCTGCCCAAGGGGCTGAGCGAGGACACGGTCCGGGAAATCTCGCGGCTGAAGAAAGAGCCCGAGTTCCTGCTCGAGTTCCGCCTGAAGGCCTACCGCCACTGGCTGACGCTCAAGGAGCCGAAATGGGCCCACGTGCATTATCCGGCCATCGACTACCAGGACATCAGCTACTTCGCCGCTCCGAAGAAGCAGGCCAAGTACAACAGCCTGGACGAGGTGGACCCGGCGCTGCTGGAGACCTACAAGAAGCTGGGCATCCCCCTCGAAGAGCAGAAGCTGCTGGCCGGGGTGGCCGTCGATGCCGTCTTCGACAGCGTCTCAGTGGTTACGACCTTCAAGGAGGCCCTCAAGGAGAAAGGCGTCATCTTCTCGTCGTTCAGCGAGGCCGCGCACGAGCATCCGGAGCTGATCCGCAAGTACCTCGGCTCGGTGGTGCCTTATTCCGACAACTACTTCGCGGCCCTGAACTCGGCCGTCTTCAGCGATGGCTCCTTCGTGTTCGTGCCCAAGGGCGTCCGCTGCCCGATGGAGCTCTCGACCTACTTCCGCATCAACGCCTCCAACACGGGGCAGTTCGAGCGGACGCTGATCGTGGCCGAGGAAGGCGCCTACGTCAGCTACCTCGAAGGCTGCACCGCCCCGCAGCGCGACGAGAACCAGCTCCACGCGGCCGTTGTCGAGATCGTGGCCCTGGACAACGCCGAGGTCAAGTACTCGACCGTCCAGAACTGGTATCCCGGCGACAAGGACGGCAAGGGCGGGATCTACAACTTCGTGACCAAGCGCGGCATCTGCAAGGGCCACCACTCCAAGATTTCTTGGACGCAGGTGGAGACCGGCTCGGCCATCACCTGGAAATACCCCAGCGTCATCCTCCGGGGCGACTACTCCGTGGGCGAGTTCTACTCGGTGGCCGTTACGAACCATCGCCAGCAGGCCGACACGGGCACCAAGATGATCCACATCGGCAAGCACAGCCGCAGCACCATCGTCTCGAAGGGCATCTCCATCGGCCAGAGCAACAACAGCTACCGCGGCCAGGTCAAGATCGCCAAGAGCGCCGAGCACGCCCGCAACTTCTCGCAATGCGACTCGCTGCTGGTGGGCAACCGCTGCGGAGCGCACACCTTCCCCTACATCGACATCGAGAACAGCACGGGAACCGTCGAGCACGAGGCCACGACCTCCAAGATCGCTGAAGACCAGATCTTCTACTGCCAGCAGCGCGGCCTCGACCAGGAGCAGGCTGTCAGCCTGATCGTCAACGGCTTCGCCAAGGAAGTCCTCAACAAGCTGCCCATGGAGTTCGCCGTCGAGGCCCAGAAGCTCCTGGCCATCACCATGGAAGGCAGCGTGGGCTGATCCGTCCGGCTTCTTCTTCAACCCCAAAAAAACAAAAACGGCGCCCCGCGGGGCGGTACCAACAATCCCTTTTGGCAAGATGATCACGATCAAAAACCTCAAAGCCAAGATTGGCGACAAAGAAATCCTCAAAGGCCTCAACCTCGAAGTGAAGGCGGGCGAAGTCCATGCCATCATGGGCCCCAACGGCTCCGGCAAGAGCACCCTGGCCTCCGTGCTGGCCGGGCGCGAAGACTACGAGGTAACCGAAGGCGAAGTCGAGTTCCTGGGCAAGGACCTCCTGGAGATGGAGGCCGACGAGCGCTCCCGCGAGGGCCTCTTCCTGGCTTTCCAGTATCCCGTCGAGATTCCGGGCGTCAGCATGACCAACTTCATGAAGGCCGCCGTCAAGGCCCACCGCGAGCACAAGGGCCTGCCCGAGCTCACGGCCAAGGAGTTCCTGGCCCTGATGAAGGAGAAGAAGCAACTGGTCAACATGGACACCCAGTTGTCGCAGCGCTCTGTCAACGAGGGTTTCTCCGGAGGCGAGAAGAAGAAGAACGAGGTCTATCAAATGGCCATGCTCGAGCCCAAGCTCGCCATCCTCGACGAGACCGACTCGGGCCTGGACATCGACGCCCTGCGCGTGGTGGCCGACGGGGTCAACAAGCTCAAGACCAAGGACAACGCCACCATCGTCATCACCCACTACCAGCGCCTGCTCGACTACATCGTGCCCGACTTCGTCCATGTGCTGCACAACGGCCGCATCGTCAAAAGCGGGGGCAAGGAACTGGCCCTCGAACTGGAGGAAAAGGGCTACGACTGGCTGCTCAACTGAGCCGCCACCCGCCCGCGCGAATTTCCATCCATCGAAAAAAAACTTTCCTTGACATGACCCAAGCAAGCATCAAACAAAGCTGGAAAGAGAAGCTGGCGGCAGGCCAGGCCCTGGCCACCGCCGGGCACCGCCTGAGCGCCGAGGAGGCCTTCGAGCGCCTGGATTTCCCCACCCGCCGCGACGAGACCTGGCGCAACACCAGCGTCAAGCCCATCCTGGAGACCGCCTTCGGGACGGCACAACTGCCGCGCCTCGACGCCGAGGCCGTCCGCGCCCTGCGCATCCTGCCCGAGGCCCATCTGCTGGTCTTCGCCAACGGCGTCTTCCAGCCCGAGCTTTCGCAAGTGCATCCGCAGCAAGGGCTTGGCCTGATGAGCCTTGCCCAGGCCAAGCAGAGCCTGCCCGAGCTGTTCGCGCAGCATTTCGAGAGCACCGGCCTGGCAGCGGGTGACGTGTTCGCCGCCATGAACACGGCCTTTTCGCAAGACGGCGTCTTCCTGCACGTGGCCAAGGGCGTGGCCCTGGAGCGGCCCATCGAGCTGCTCAACCTGACCGTGGCGAGCGACCAGCCCGTGCTGGCGCAGACCCGCAGCCTCATGGTCCTCGAAGCTGGCGCCTCCGCGCGGGTCGTCGAGGGGTTCTACCACTTGGGCGGAGCCTCATCGCTCACCAACCCCGCCACCGAGCTGCTCGTGGCCGCCAACGCCCGCCTCGACTACCACCGCCTGCAAGACATTGGTAGCCAGAACTTCCAGGTCAACACCCTGGCCGCCCGCCAAGGCCGCGACAGCCACCTGGCCTGCCATACGCTCACCCTGACCGGGCAAGTGGTCAAGAACTCCTCGCGGGTGGACGTGGCCGGGCAGAACTGCCACACGGCCCTCAACGGCCTCTACCTCACCCAAGGCGCCGACCACGTGGACAACCACACCCACCTGCGCCACCTGGCCCCCAACTGCCAGAGCAAGCAGCTCTTCAAGGGCATCTGCGCCGACAACTCCTCGGCCTCCTTCATGGGCATGGTCTTCGTGGACCCGATCGCCCAGAAGACCGACGCCTACCAGTCGAACCGCAACATCGTGCTGAGCGACACGGCCAAGGTACACAGCAAGCCCCAGCTCGAGATTTACGCCGACGATGTCAAGTGCAGCCACGGCAGCACCACCGGCCGCCTCGACCCCAACGCGCAGTTCTACCTCCAGGCCCGGGGCATCGACAAGGCCCAGGCCCGCGTGCTGCTGCTCCAGTCCTTCGCCGCCGAAGTCATCGGCCTGGTAGAACTCGAAGAGTTCCACCACCACGCCATGGACCGGGTCGAACGCCACCTGGCCCGCTCTTAAGCCTTCCCCCCGCGGGGCCGCCATTTCGCGAAATCCGCAAGCGGCGGCCCCGCGGGGCTTTTCCCAAGCCGGATTCCAGTTTTTCCAGAACGACCAAAAAGCATACTTTTATGGCCTACCCAACCCAAACCGCCGCCATGGAAGACCTTGATACCTTCGACGTGCAGCGCATCCGCGAGGATTTTCCCATCCTGCACCAGAAAGTCTATGGAAAGCCCCTGGTCTATCTGGACAACGGCGCCACCACGCAGAAGCCCAGCGTGGTCATTGACACCATCGCCGACTTCTACCGCCAGCGCAACAGCAACATCCACCGCGGGGTCCACTACCTGAGCGACCAGGCCACCACCGCCTTCGAGGACGCCCGCAAGACCGTCCGGCGCTTCATCAACGCTCCCCACGAACGGCAGATCATCTTCACCCGCGGAACCACCGAGTCCATCAACCTGGTGGCCTTTTCCTTCGGCGAGCGCTTCGTGAACGCGGGCGACGAGATCCTGGTCTCGGAGATGGAGCACCACTCCAACATCGTTCCTTGGCAGATGCTTTGCGAGCGCCGCGGCGCCAAGCTGCGGGTCATTCCCTTCGACGACAAGGGCGAGCTGGTCTGGGAAAAGTTCGAGGAGCTGCTCAACCCGCGGGTCAAGATGGTGGCCATCACCTTCGTCTCGAACTCGCTGGGCACGGTCAACCCCATCGCCCGCATCGTGGAGAAGGCGCACGCCGTCGGGGCCGCCGTCTTGGTGGATGCCGCGCAGGCCGTGCAGCACAAAGTGGTCGATGTCCAGGCCCTCGACTGCGATTTCCTGGCCTTTTCGGGGCACAAGGTGTACGCCAGCACGGGCATCGGCGTGCTCTACGGCAAGGAGAAATGGCTGGAGCGGATGCCGCCCTACCAAGGCGGAGGCGACATGATCAAATCGGTCAGCTTCGAGAAGACCGTCTTCAACGAGCTGCCCTTCAAGTTCGAGGCCGGCACCGTCGATTACGTCGCGGCCATCAGCCTGGGCACTGCCATCGACTACCTCGAAGGCATCGGCCTGGAGCGGGTGGAAGCCTACGAGGACCAGCTCCTGCGCTACGCCACCGAGCGCATCACCTCCCTGGGCGACCTTCGCCTGTTCGGCCAGGCCCGCGAGAAGGCCGGATCCGTGTCGTTCCTTTTCGACGGCATCCACCACTACGACACCGGGCTGATGGTGGACAAGATGGGCGTGGCCCTGCGCACGGGCACGCACTGCACCGAGCCGGTCATGCAGCATTTCGGCGTAACCGGCACCGTCCGGGCCTCCTTCGCGCTCTACAACACCTTCGAGGAAATCGACATCCTGGTCGAGGCCCTGGCCCGCGTCAAGCGCATGTTCTGAACCTGACCAAAAAAACACCTCCAGGTGTTGTATTTCCTGCCAAAGGTTTAAATTCGCGGCAAATCATCGCCTTCCCCATGACCATCGACCAGACCCAGGACCAGATCATCGAAGAGTTCGCCGAGTTCGACGAATGGATGGACAAGTACGAGTACCTCATCGAACTGGGAAAGGACGTGCCCCTGATTGAGGAGAAGCACAAGACCCGCGAGCACCTCATCGAGGGATGCCAGAGCCGCGTGTGGCTGCATGCGGCCATGGAGGGCGATCGCGTGCGTTTTTCGGCCGATAGCGACGCCATCATCACCAAGGGCATCGTCTCCCTGCTCGTGCGCGTGCTCGACGGCCGCCGCCCCGAGGAGATCAAGAATGCCGACCTCTACTTCATCGACCGCATCGGCCTCAAACAAAACCTTTCGCCCACCCGTTCCAATGGCCTGCTGGCCATGGTCAAACAAATGAAGCTCTATGGGATGGCTTTCGAGCAAATTGCAAAAAATTAAACAGCGACGCGCGATGGATACGGAATATCTCCAAATCGAAACCCAAATCGTGGAAGTGCTCAAGCAGATCTACGATCCGGAAATACCGGTCAATATTTATGAACTGGGCCTGATCTACGAAATCGACGTGGACGAGCAGAACTTCGTGGACATTACCATGACCCTGACCGCCCCCAACTGCCCAGCCTCCGATTCCATCCTCAACGACGTGCGCACCAAGGTCGCCGGCGTGGACGGGGTGCAGAACGTCAACGTCCACCTGACTTTCGAGCCTTCCTGGAATCAAGATATGATGTCTGACGAGGCCAAGTTCGAGCTTGGCTTCCTCTAGTGAGCGATTTGTCCCTATCCACGACGATTCGCGAAGAAAGCCCCCGGCGACGGGGGCTTTTTTTCATGTTGCGGCGCTTGCTGCGCCAGGCCCCAGGGGCGGGCGAGCGGGCGTGGCAGCCTTTTCGCGAAGGCGGGCTGTTGGGCTACGCTTGTTCGTCGCGCAGTTGCTCTACTTGCTTGATGCTCAAGCCCGTGTATTTCGCCACTTTTTCAACAGGTTCATGGTCGAGCAGCATGGCTTTGGCAATTTCGCAGGCCTTCCGATTTTCGATTTTGGCCACCGTTATCCTCGCGGCTTCCTTGTTTTTTGCACGGGTCCGCTCCTCGGGAGTCAAGTTTTCAAAACTTATCAGTTCCACGGCTTTTCTGATTCCTTCGTGCCGGGTGTTCAGCACGGGCCTTTCTGGGCTGTGGATGGATTGGTAAATTAAGTCCAACCAATCGCGAATCGGCTGGGGGGTTCCTAGGTCAGGGTGGTTGGGGTTCAGGCACACAAACTGGTGCCCATACAAATCTCGTATTTCGCCTCTCAGGTTTTGCGGGTTGAGATTGACCTGAAGCACTTCATCCAAGATGGGTTTGCCATTCTTCTCGCTGATGGTGTAGGGAGCAGTCAATACCACAATCATATAGACGGTTTGGTCAATCTTGTACTCTTTGGCACTTCTTTGCTGTTCGGTTATGAGGGCCAAAAAGTAATGCAAAAAGCGGTCAAAGTGATGGTCGTACTCCACGCGCTGGATTTCAATGCACACCCGCTTGTCAGCACTTTCGGCATGGATGTCCAACTCGAAATCGACATAACCGATCTTGGGATTGAATTTCTTTTCGGTTTCAATTTTGCCCATTTCAAAGTCAATTCCCAACACGTCTTTCACAAACGACTTGAATACCAGTTCGTCCGTAAAGGCTTTTTTGAAGATCACCTCATTGTCCAAGTTGCCAAGCATAGCGCTAAGGGGTTGGTTTTTGTGCTGCTAAGGTACGAAAAAATGGGTTCTTTGTAAGGATATGCGGGCAACTAAGAAAGGATGGATACGGGCAAAATCAAGCCTCCCAGTCAAGATGCAGATGACCGCCTTGATGGTCTCTGTTTTCCCGTAGCCCCGGCTTTGGCCTTCGCGGCCTGGAACAGGAAGTTGCACCCTTCGAGTATCCCGTTGATGATACGGTTTTCCGCCCAGTTGCCGACTCTGCCCAATACCGTTTGATCGTCCTGGCCACCTTGATGATCTGTGGGATTTTGCTGTGGTGGCATACTTTCGGTTATAATTTGTTATTGATTGTTTTTCATTTCGTTAATAAGTTTATCCACTATTTCAATTGATAATTTTGTCATTTTTGCTATTTGAACATTCGAAAAGTTTTCTTTGATCATTTCTATCGCGATTTCAATTTTTTCTTGCAGTTTTGCCTTTTCCTCTACAAGCATTTTTTCCGCAATTTCATCGGTTTCACGCATACGGGCATATTCGTACTCCTCTAGTTCCTCCTTTGTCCATTGGTGTCGGTCTG